>MVCR01000034.1 GCA_002050035.1 Planctomycetales bacterium 4484_113
TTGCCGCCGTCGCCATTCCCGCCTTCAGCCGGCGGCTCTTCAGCCGGTTCAGCTTCGGACGGCGGCGCTTCGGCAGCTTGCTCCGGCGCCGGTGCCTCTTCCGACGCAGCCTCTTCCGCCGGCGGCTGCTTCTTCTCCGCTCGCACCAGCTTCGACGGATTCCCTCTCAGCTCCACCCCGTAGAAGAACCCCTGCGAGTTCTTGTCGGCAAAGGTATCGTTGACCACGGCGTAGCCAACGTAACCGGTGAAATGGTCGTAGAGCAGCACGCGCACTCCCGCGTCAAAGCGCGTGATGCGTCCGGTATCGAAAGTCGGCTTGCGAATGTTCACGATATCGATGAGTCCGTTGGCGGTGAGCTGCACCGCGCTTTTGCGATTCCCCCAGCGTGCGAGGTCGTAATCCGCGCCCATCCCGATGGTGGTTTTTCCGCCGCGCTTCCAGTCGGAAGTGAAGCTCTCAATGCCAAACATCGTATGCGCTCTCAGTTCCGGCAGGAAATCGGTGCTGTAGAGGAGGTAGCCGTAGGCGGAGTTCATTGTCGAGTCAACGAACGAAGATTCGAGCTGGCGGCTCTTGAATCCCAGTCCCACCGAAAAGGCGCTTCCCGGCGTGAATTGCGGATGGTCCGCTGTCGGATACACCCCTGGCGTCTCATCCATCATCACGCGGAAATCCACCCCCCAGCCGTCGGCGGATGTAAGCTGCGAAAGCACCGGATCGAAGATGATGTCCGCGCCCGAAAGCTCGTTCCCGAGCAGCCGCGCGCGCAGTTGCAGCCGCTTGTTCAGGTTGTATCCGAAGTCGAAGTAGGTGGCGACATCGCGCCCGCTGGCGACCTGACTGGTTTCTTCGAAAGCGTCCTGCCCGTACGCGAGGAACATCTCGCCCGGCTTGCCAATGGCGGCTTCGTTAATCCGCGAGTTGCGAGCGGCGAGCGACGATGCCGGCAGCAAAACAAGTCCGGCAAGGCAAACGATGAAGGCGAGAAGTGGAAGCGCAAACTTTCGTCTCGGTGTCATTGGCAGCCAGTCCGGTCGCGATTATATCACAGGGGAACGCACGCCATGCTCACCACCGCCACCATCCCGAAGGGCAGAAATCCGATGCCATAGGCGCAGGAGGTGATGATGAGGAGCACTGCGTAGAGGAAGTTATTCGCCGTGCGGATGCCGGCGCCCAGCACCGCGCAACGAGCGAATTCGACGGGAAACGCGCTCACGAGGAAAATGGCGGGCAATCCCCAGAGCCACAGATTCGCCGGCGCCGTCAGGAAGTCAAGCACCGCTCGCGCCTCCGCACCCACGCTCCATTCCAGGTTGAGGAAATGCAGCAGCAATACCCAGACGTACGCCAGTGCGAGCACGAACGCCGTGCTGATAAGCCAGCCTAAGAAAGCTCCGACCGCCGAGCGATGCCGGTAGGTCAGCGGAAACAAGTAGATGTTGAAAAGCGTGAGGATGAGCACGGTAGCGCCCACCAGCAGGGCGAAATTGACGAGCGCGGCGTGGTAGAGGAGCTGCGATGCGCCCGGCGTGCTGGCACCGGCAGGAGCCCCCCCGTAGCCTCCGAGTCCGCCAGTCCATAGTTCCCTAAAGCCAATGAGGATGCAGGCAAAGACATACCAGGCGATGAGCACCCAGTAGCCGAAGGGCAGGCTGAAGCGCGGACGGGCTAGCTGCTTGTCGTCATCCATACTCCCTCCCGAAAGTGCAGCCCGCTCACGCCGCAGATTATATCAGGCTCGCCTCAGCTCGGAGTAACGCCGAAGCTCGCCGCCAGGATGAATACCACCGAATCGTAAAGCGTGTGTAGGAAAACTAGCTCCCACAGGTTCTTCCGCTTGAGATAGAACCATCCGAGGAAGAGCCCGATGGGAAACAGCACCACTGCTGCCACCGCGCCCTGATAGATATGCCCGATAGCGAAGAAAAGCGAAGTCGCCAGTAGAGCGTAGCCCGCAAGCCGTGCCGACCTGCCCCGCACAGCGAAGGAAAGCACATAGGCGCGGAAGAACTCCTCGGGAAATCCGGCGGTAAGGAACATCACCGGTGGCGCCAGCATCAGCGCCCGGGATGCCGGCTGGAAGAACTGAAACACCGCCTGCACCGAAGGATCCATCGGTTCTCGCGGCAGTAGCGGCGCCGCCAACGAGCTCATCACCAGATTGATGAGATACATCGCGACAAGACCGCCCGCGAGCGCAACGACCCAGCTCAAAACGCGGTGTCGTGCGAAGGTGAGACGGGCAAAGCGTAACCGAAAAAGGAGCATAATGACAGAGGCGGTTACGACGAAAAGGAGCAGGTTCATCACAACCGAGCTTGCGAGCAGGCGCGGGACTTCGGACACTGCCACCTCGCGGGTGCGATAAGCGGGAGTGAATGAGAACACGGCGAACCCAAGATAGACCGCCCCGTAGGTCGTCAGTGCGGCAACGAACTCGAATCTAACACGGAAGGATTGTAGATTGCCAGCTATGCGAGGTGCAGCCACGAGCAGGATGCACTACCAGCCGCGCTTCGCCATCCGCTCTTCTTCCGGCATCGTGGCGATGTCCAGTCCCTTCATCGGCTCTCCGAGACCGCGAGAAATCTCTGCCAGCTTCTCCGGCTGGTCGTGGTAGAGCACCGCCTGCACGATGGCTTTCGCCCGCGGCATCGGGTCTTCGCTCTTGAAGATGCCGCTGCCGACAAACACGCTCTCAGCGCCGAGCTGCATCATCAGCGCAGCATCGGCGGGCGTGGCGATACCGCCGGCGGCGAAATTCGGCACCGGCAGTTTCCCCTTCTTCGCCACGAAGCGCACGAGCTCCAGCGAGGCGTTCAGTTCCTTTGCTCTTGACTGCAACTCGGTTTCATCGCGCTTGTAGAGGTCATGTATCTGCCCCTGCACGCGCCGCATATGCCGCACCGCTTCTACGATATTGCCGGTTCCCGCCTCGCCCTTCGTGCGGATGAGCGCGGCGCCTTCGGCAATCCGTCGCAATGCCTCGCCCAAATTGCGGCATCCACAGACGAAGGGCACCGTAAAGCCATGCTTCCACACATGATTCTCCTCATCCGCCGGCGTGAGTACCTCGCTTTCGTCGACGAAATCCACGCCCAGCGCCTGCAGAATCTGCGCCTCGGCGAAATGTCCGATGCGGCACTTCGCCATCACCGGGATGGATACCGCTTCCTTTATCTTGATGATTATTTCCGGATCCGCCATTCGGGCTATGCCGCCCTCGCGGCGGATATCCGCCGGCACCCGCTCCAGCGCCATCACCGCTACCGCACCTGCTTCCTCCGCTATCTTTGCCTGCTCAGCGTTGGTGACATCCATAATGACGCCGCCCTTAAGCATCTCCGCCAGCCCAACCTTGACGCGCCAGCTGCCCTTCTTAGCGTTTCCGTTGTGTTTATCGTTGCCAGCCATATTGCACCTCTGATTGATTATACCAGTATGCCAGACGCTTTGGTGTGCCCGCTGGCGGCAAGTATCAGGCTGACGGTAGAACAAATGAGCCCGCGGAACGCACGCGCCTAAGCGGGCTTACCGCCCAAGCCGCCGCCATTGAGCGCGACTTGCGCCAGGCTGAGCATACGCGCGTAATCGGCAAAGGAGACCTTCTGGATGGCTTCGGGCAGGGGAAACCACTCAAGACGGAGAATGCCCTCTCGTCGGCTCGCCGGAGCCAGCCGCTCGCGCACCGCCGCAACGGTGAGCAGGAAGAAGTGCACCACCTTTCGATTCAAGATGTGGCGTCCCTGCTCGTGCGTCTTGAACTCGTAACTGATACTGCCCAGATAGCACAGCGGGGTGACTTCGGAGGGAGACAGGCCGGTTTCTTCCTGCACCTCGCGCACCGCGGTCTGGAGCAGTGATTCCCCGGGTGCAACGTGTCCCTTCGGCAGCCCCCAGAAAGTGCCGGTCTGCCTTTGAATCCGCATCAGGAGAGCAGGGGTCTTGTCCCGGCGGCAGATGATAACGGCTCCCGAGCCCAGGTGGTATTTGAGGTTCTTGTTTCCCTTCGCGCGGTTAGAGGAAATGGTGTTGCCCTCCTGAGAATGCTAAACTAACTCTAGCACATGTCCATTCCATCTGTAGTGTTCGAACTCGCTACGGGCGAGAAGGGCTTGAGCGAAATGCTGCGGGGCGCCGCGCTGGCGCTTGCGGAAATCCGCCACCCCGTTCGTCTGCACCTCGTAGGCTACGATGCCGGGAAGGTGCGCCGCGCGGCGCGCTCTCGGTTGCTGCCAGCCGCCAACGCGAGTGGCTCCCAGCTCAGTTTCCACGAAGCCAAAGATCAGCTTCCCCCTCGCATTGAAAGCCCGGTGAAGGTCTATCGCGGTTATCCCAATAATCCCATCTCGGTCGGTCTAAAACTGGCGGCGGAGACGGAGGCAGTTTTCATCTCCCCGGGGAATACCGGCTTGGTAATGACCTGCGCGATGTTCATTATGGGCCGCCTGCCGGGAATCTCGCGCCCGCCGATCATTACCCCGCTGCCGACGCGCAAGAAGAGCATCTTCTGCCTCGACGCCGGCGCCCACGTGGACGTGCGCCCGCAGCATCTCCTGCAATTCGCCCACATCGGTCGCGTCTATGTCGAGCGCATCACCGGACGGCATAATCCCCGCATCGGTCTGCTCAGCAACGGCACCGAGGACTACAAGGGGAACTCTCTGGTTCGGGAGGCGCATCGCCTGCTCTCGGAGGACGGCAGCCTCAACTTCGTCGGTTACATCGAAGGGCAGGATGTTTTCAGCGGTGATATCGACCTGATGGTGTGCGACGGCTTTATCGGCAACATTCTGCTGAAATCCGCCGAGGGGCTGGCTAGCTCCTTCTACCGCATTCTCCGGGAGGAGATGAAGTCGAACCCCCTCAAGGCGTGGGCAGCGCGCGCTTTCCTCGGCACCGCGCTGTCGCACCTGAAGAAGCGCCTTGACTACTCCGAATGGGGCGGTGCACCTCTGCTGGGGATCGACGGCAACGTGGTTATCTGCCACGGTCGCAGCAATGCCAACGCCATCAAGAACGCTATCTACTGGGGTCTCAAGATGGTGCAGGAGAATATGAGTAAAGTGATTGGGGAGGAAGTGCGTGCCAGCGGCGGCGCCAGCGGCTCCGCCGAGAATGACCAGACTTCACCTCAGCTTTAGCTTTGGGCTATAATCCCAGGAGCTAATCCACGAACCTTCAATGGTTTACGCAGGCGACTTAGCCGAAAGCGGATTCCAGGAGACGTTATGGATATTGATGTAATTGTGCGCGGAACTGGCAGATTTGTCCCTGAGCGGGTGCTGACCAATGACGACTTCGCGCAGGTGGTGGAAACATCGGATGAATGGATAACTGCCCGCACCGGCATCAAGATTCGTCATTTCGTGAGCCCCGGCGAGACCAACTCACTGATGGCAGCCGCAGCGGCGCGCCAGGCGCTGGAAATGGCAGGTGCAGAGCCATCGGATGTGGAGCTCATCATCGTGCCCACAGTTACCGCTGAGCGCATCTTTCCGGCAACAGCTTCCATTGTGCAGGCGCGGCTAGGCGCCACCAAAGCCGCCTGCCTCGATATGGTCGCTGCCTGCAGCGGGTTCATCTACGCCCTCAGCGCGGCAACCGCGTGGCTGCGCTCCGGCGAGTACAAAAACGCCCTCGTCATCGGAAGCGAAGTTATGAGCGCGCTGGAGAACTTCACCGACCGTAATGTCTGCGTCCTCTTTGGCGACGCCGCGGCAGCAGTCTATCTGCAAGCCGAGCCCAGAGCAGACCGCGAGCGCGGGGTGCTTCACTTTGATCTCGGAAGTGATGGCACGCTGGTGCCACTGCTCTATCAGAAAGCGGGGGGAAGTGCGCATCCGCCAACTTTCACCACGGTGCTCAATGAGGAGCACTTCATAACTATGCAGGGGCAGGAAGTGTTCAAGCGTGCGGTGCGCAAGATGGATGAAACCGCGCGCACGGTGGTGGCGAAAGCCGGACATACCCCCGATGAAATTGACTGGTTCATCGCTCACCAGGCGAACAGCCGTATCGTGGAAGCGGCGGGAAGACGACTGGGGGTGCCGCCGGAGAAGGTGCCCATCAATATCGACCATTTCGGCAATACTACTTCCGCCTCCATCCCCCTGCTGCTTGACGAGCTCAACCGTGAAGGCAAGCTGAAGGCGGGGCATAAAGTAGTTCTGTTTGCTTTCGGCGCCGGTCTCACCTGGGCATCGGCGTATCTCGTGTGGGGGGATTGAGCGGTGCGTCTCGGCGTAGTTTTCCCTGGTCAGGCTTCCCAGCAGGTCGGAATGGGGCGCGAATTCTTCGATGAATTCGCCGCCGCGCGGGAGGTCTTCGCCGCTGCTGACCGCGTGCTCGGCTTCGCCCTTTCCCGCATCATCTTTGAGGGTCCCGAAAGCGAGCTGACCCTTACCGCGAACGCGCAGCCAGCCATCCTGACCGTCAGCTATGCCATCTGGCAGGTGCTCGCGCCCTTTGTGCCGCCGCAGGAGGTTGCTGCCTTTGCCGGTCATTCGCTGGGGGAATTCACCGCACTCGTCGCCGCACAGGCACTTGACTTCGCCGATGCCGTGCGGCTGGTGCACCATCGCGGGCGCTTTATGCAGGAAGCGGTGCCGGTGGGAGCGGGCAAGATGGCGGCGGTCGTCGGTCTCGCGCGGGAGAAGATCGAGCGGGTCATCGCCAGCATAACTTCCGAATCCGAGCCGGTTCAGCTCGCCAATATCAACAGCCCGCAGCAGATAGTCATCAGCGGCAGCGCGGCGGCGGTCGATGCGGCGAAGGAGCCGCTTGTCTCCGCCGGAGCCAAGCGCGTGATTGAATTGAAGGTCAGTGCGCCCTTCCACAGCGTCTTGATGCAACCGGCGGCGGAGAAGCTGCGCCCCCTGCTTGAGAGCACATCATTCAAGCGCCCCGCAGCTCCGGTTTACGCCAATGCCACCGCCGCCCCCTATCCCGAAGACGCTTCAGCCTGCGCCGCTCTCCTCACCCAGCAGATAACTTCGCCGGTGCGATGGGTTGAGACCGTCGAGGCAATGGTAAGGAATCGCGAGGTGCAGCTTGCGCTGGAAGTGGGACCCGGACGAGTGCTCCGAGGGCTCATTTCGAAGATCGACCGCACGCTCCCGACGGCAAACGTGGGGACGGTGGAAGACTTCAAGAAGCTCCTGCCCCGACTCGTCGGCGAGGAAGAAGTGCCAGCCAACCTCCGCTAGACGGCGCTGCTAGCGCGCCGCTACCTCATGCAGTCGGGTTGAAATCCTCTGCTCCATCTGCGATAATCGCCTTCAGGATGCCGAAGCGCTCGCAAACCTCGACCCAGGTGTTGCTCGACCGCAAGGAGCTCACGGTTCCGGAGGAAGTAGTGAGCGTGCAGGACCTGATGGTCTGGGTGCAATCACGGGTGCTTCCCCGCTCCTCGGTGATTCAGAGCGTTATGCTGGACGGGGAGTTTCTCAGCGAGTCCGAAGAGCACAAGTCCCATAGGCTGCCGCTCTCGCGCTACGGGCGTGTGGAAATTGCTTCGCGCAAGACGGTGGACATCGCGCTGGACGGATTGAAAAACGCTCGTGATGTTCTGCCGGAACTGCTGCAGGAAGCGGAAGCTGCCGCTTCCTTTTTCCGTCAAGGCGACCTTGAAAGCGCCTACGACGCGCTTGAGAAAGTGATGTCAGTGGTTGATTGGTATCTCAACCTCGTCGGCGCCATCGACATGGTGCTGGTGGAGGAGAAGCCGTGGCTCAAGCACCGCGGCCCGGAAGAAGCCCCGGAAGGAACGCAAAGAGAGTTCCGCACCTTCACCCCGCCGCACGAACTCAGGGAGAAATTCGCGCTTTTCAAGACCGCCCAGCAGGAAGGCGATGCTATGGTGCTTGCGCGGCTCCTGGATAGCGAAATCATTCCCCTGATAAGAAGCTGGTTGGAGGAGATACCGGAGATCCTGGAGAAGCTGAGGGCGGAACGCCACGAAGCCTAGCGCAAACGGCGGCGGATTCATCCGCGAGCGGGTTCAGTAGAGCGACTCTTCCCCCTGCGGGCGCGTCTTGAAGCGCTGATGAATCCACAGCCACTGCTCCGGCTCCTCCCGAATCACTGCTTCATAGGCGGCATTCATCGCCGTGAGAATGGCTTCCTCGGCTGCCTCCGAATCATCCGGCAGCTCCAGCTTGAGCGGCGGCTTCACGATGAACTCAAAGGCGAACGGCGCCAGCCGGCGAGCCACCACCACCATCATTGGCGTGCCGAACTTTAGCGCCAGCGCCGCCGGTCCCCGCACGGTGGATGCGGGAATACCGAAAAACGGAACAAAGCACCCGTCCTGCCCGCCGTTCTGGTCGGCAAGCAGCCCGAGCACTTTGTTCTGGCGCAGCGCCCGCACAATGCTGGATGAGAAACGGTGCGCCCGCGGGATGTTCTCAATCTGCATCTTCTCGCGGATGGCGAATGCAAGGGCGCTGAAGTAATCGTCCACCTGTTCCTTGCCCACCGCCGCCAGCCCGACGCCCGAAAGCGGAATGAACGCGCCGGAAAACTCCCAGTTGCCGAAGTGCATCCCCAGCACCATCACCCCCTTGCCCTGTGTGAGCGCTTCCTCAAAATGGTCCCATCCGGTCACCTTCAGCGCCAGCGAGCGCACCTTCTCGTGCGGCCAGTGCGCGAAGCACATAAACTCCAGCGCGGTCAGCGCAAGATGCTCCAGCGACCGCCGCGCGATGCGATACCGCTCCCGAAGCGGCAGCTCATCGCCGAAGCAAAGCTCGAGGTTGGTGAGCGCGATCCGCCGCAAGCGCGGATAGAACCACCACACCAGCCGCGCGACGGCGAGCGTTGGCGGCACCATCACCGCCGGCGGCAGGAGGCGCGTGAGCGCCATCCACAGGGCAGTCAGCCCGCGCAGAAGCGCATTCCGCAATGCGAGGAAAAACCGATTCACTCGAACTAGCAGAGTAGCATAACCGATGCCGTCAGCGCCGCTTCTCTTCTCCCCTTGGACCACGGGCGCTTGCCCGCCTGTGGAGTCTCCCCGCCCGCTGGACCACGGGCGTCCGCGCCGGTGATTCTGACGACTGAAGGCTCAGGCTTGCCCGCCTGTGGAGTCTCCCCGCCCGTGATTCTGTAGGGCGCGGTCTCCGCGCCTGGCCTGTACTCATTTGCGGCACTGACTCGCTAGTGATAAACTTATGGTGTTTAGAGGGAACTGGCATGTCGCAACGCCGCATTGACGTCACAATCATCGGGAGAGAAGAAGACGGGGGCCAGGTGACCCTTGCTTATTTCCTGAACCTGCTGACTGACTTCAAGGATATCGTGAAGAAGATAGATGCGCTGGTCTCCAAGAGGGAAGGCGGGACGTCTGTTTTTCGGATTGTCGACCTCAAGCGGGGCAGCCCGTCACAGGTTGCCGTTGAGGCTCACCCCAAGGAAGGTATGCCTGACCATGGCGTGGAGATAAGGAACAAGTATTTTGAGGGGTGGGCAGACCTCTCCACTGGAAAGGCTCCTGCGGACTATGACCAAGAACTTATCAGTAAGCACAAGAGGCTCGCTAGAGCGGTACCTAAGAAGGTCAGTAGGCTCGAGTTCTCGAGTGGTGATAAGAACGTTGAGGTTTCAGAAGCACTTCTCGCGCAAATCGAGAAGGTCCTCGCGCAGGAAGTAATCGAGCAAGGCCATGTCGAAGGTCGTGTTGAACTCTTGAATGTGCATGGGGAGCCTTCATTCTTCGCCATTTACCCTTTGGTAGGTCCCGACAGGATAAGGTGCAAATTCAAGTCTGAGCTATTCGACAAGATAAAGGAAGCAATGGCCAAGTACGCCATTGTCTACGGCAAGCTCCATTTCCGGAAGGAGCAGCCCTTCGCCCACGAAGTCGATGCTGAAGAGATAGAGATTCCCGATTTAGAGAAACTGCCCTCCATGAAGAGTCTCAGAGGGATAGCACCTGATTTGACTCGTGGGATAGAGTCGTCGGAATTCGTTAGGAGAATAAGAGAATCGCTTTATGAAGAGGATTAAGTATTACTGGGATGCGTGTCTGTTCGTTTCGTGGCTACAAAACGAGAAGCGTGTCGACCCTACCGAAATGGCCGGACTGAAGGATGTGCTTGAACTAAACGAAAGAGGAGAAGTTGTGTTGGTGACGAGCACACTAACCCAGTTGGAAGTGTTAGGTAGTCCCCCAGACGAGGAGGTTAGGCGCAAATTCCTTGACGCTTGCCAGAGGCCGGAGGTCCAGGTTGTGAACCCGTCAAGGAACATCGTAGAAACGGCCTTGAGTCTGCGAGCGAAAAGGAACCTACCAGTGATGGATGCCGTCCATTTGGCCACCGCAATACAAAGTCAAGTCGCTGAGCTTCATACGTTCGATGAAGACGACCTTCTCAAGCTTGATGGTGACCCAGAAATACCCCTGAGAATAGTCAAACCCCGTGTAGCCCAGATGGATATCGAGTTTCCGGAAAGCGAGGATGATGATACTGAATAGGTGCTACGTCCCACCTCGTCTAGATTGACCCGCCGTTTCATTCGGAGAATATCTCCTTGTTTGCCGCACCGTCCTTCTTCGCCCTGGGTGCTTTCTTGAAAGTGGCGTCACCGTAGTAGCCCGAGTATTGCACGCGCTTACCAGCGAGAAGGTCCTCAATGGTAAGGATTTGCAGACGCGGGTATCGGTTTCCGCCAAAAGTGTAGAATCCGGCGCTGGCAGCCTCTTTGCGCATGGCTTTCGTAGGCTTGTTCAGCGTGATGAACGCGCCAACTTCCGCTGCTTCACGCTCTACTACCCCCCGCAGGTCACGCACATCGCGCACGGAGACATGCCCCGACTTCACCGAGAAAACGATCTGCTTGGTTTTTTTCTCATCGTCGTGGAAGTACAACCGTCCGTCGATGCCACGGTCAGCCCCCTTTTTCTGTTCAGTAGGACGAGCTCCCACCAATCCCAATGCCCAGAACTGGAACTGATACGGGTCTTCTTGAGCAAGTTGCTGGGCGCCCTGAAGGTCGGTAGGTTCGCCGATGACGTCATAGTCCACTTTGGGCTGAACGCCAAATCCGTCGAGCAGCCGATGTTTAATGAGGTTAACGGCAAGATGGGTGATATCGATGCCTATCCAATTCCTCTCCAGTCGTTGAGCAACTGCGATTGCGGTGCCGCATCCGCAGAACGGGTCAAGAACGGTGTCACCCTCGTTCGACGACGCCTGGATGATCCGCTCGAGGAGGGCTTCTGGTTTCTGCGTCGGATAACCCAAGCGGGCCTTTGCGGACGGTGCGATAGGCTGTATATCCGCGATAACGTCGTCGGGA
>MVCR01000035.1 GCA_002050035.1 Planctomycetales bacterium 4484_113
GAAGCCGCGACCAACCGCAGTTGATTCTCTGCAACGGGTCAACTGGCACCGTTATACTGCTCGTCAACCTGGTAAAATAGGCACATGCCGGGGTCGCTGGGCAGGTTTCTTCTGTTCACGAGTGCTGCCTTGATGTTGGCAGGCATCGTGCTCGTTCTCGTGGAGCGGTATCGCATTCCAGTGCTCGGACGCCTTCCGGGCGATATTCGCGTCGAGCGTCCAGGCTACAGCTTCTACTTTCCCTGGGTTAGCTTCGTCGCACTTTCGCTTGTCCTGACGGTTATTCTGAATCTTATCCTTCGACTATGGAGGCGATGAGACGGCTCAGACTACTCTGGTTCGTTCTTGTGATCGCTGCGGTGTCGCTACCGTTGACCTTGCTCGCGGGAAGATCCGAGGGCTCGGAATCGATGGAAGTCACTCGCGTCGACGCTGACCCGGCGGAACAGTTTGCTACTTCGAAGGGGATGAGATTCTACCCCGGCCAGCCGCTCATCCTGCGTGTTCTGCTCAGCAACTCGACGCCAAGCTTGAGCATTGGTGCGAATAGCCGTATCAAGGTGCTCGACGATGCTGGCCGTGTCTTGGGTGAATGGGTCCCGCCGGTGAGAGCAGATGCGGCGGTGGATGGAGTGGCTCTGAGCTCGGTATCGGGCAAGTTGCGCGGCAAGCGGTTTGTGCTCGCGCCGGAGAGGGAAGGGCTACTGAGATGGAATAAGAGAGATTATCGAGGCGAGTTTGCCCTGAGCTTGGGGGCAAATGACAGGCTGGTGCTCCTCAACCATGTGGAACTGGAGGACTACCTTCGTGGCGTGGTGCCGGCGGAGATGCCGCCGCTCTGGCCAACGGAGGCGGTCAAGGCACAAGCAGTTGCCGCCCGCACTTATGCCGTCCAGCGGGCGCTGCAGAATCACGATGCTCCTTTTGACCTCTACGCGAGCACGGCTGATCAGCTGTACCAGGGCACCGGCAGGGAGCATCCAGCGTCCGACGCCGCCATCGCCGAAACCCGCGGGAAGGTCATCACCTATCAGTGCGAGCCCATCATCGCCTACTACCACTCAGCTTCCGGTGGGCGCACGCGTGCGGGCAAGCTGCCGTATTTAGCCAGTGTTGAGAGTCCCGAGGAATCCTCGCACGATTCCTGGCAGGTTGAGCTGAGCCTGGAGGAGCTCGCTTCTGCTCTCCGCAAGGGCGGTCAGGACCTGGGCCAGATCCAGATGGTATCGGTGTCTCAGGACGAGGGCGGTTTGGCCATTGCCGCGCTGCAAGTTCGCGGGAGCGCCGGAACCTCCGAACTCACTCCCGCGCGTTTGCGCAGTCTCATCGGCGTGAGCGTGGTCAAGAGTCCTAGTTTCACCGTGGACATAGAGGGGGGGCTTGCCCTTTCCCGCGAATTCCGGGAGATCCACCATTGGATGCGTGTGGATGCAGTCAGCGCCTATCGGGAGAAGGAGGTTAAGGTGCGCCGGTGTACGGTGACGAGCGGCAAGCTCACGCGCCCGATGTACCATACCTACTACGCTGTTGGCGTCGAGCAGCAGCCCGAAAGAATCATCCTCCATGGAGGCGGTTACGGGCACGGTGTAGGTATGAGCCAATGGGGAGCGAAGTGGATGGCGGAGAATGGTGCGACATGGGAGGAGATAGTGAAGCACTACTACAGCGGCGTCGAAATCACGGACATCAGCCAGTTAGGAACCTGGGGCAAGCTCTAGGAGGCGAACCCATCTACGTACCGCTTCCGTTTGACCTTTGCACCGCGGACGGCTACAATAACTACCTCAAAGAAGGACTCCAGCTCTAGGAGGTCGTGATAATATGGCAGTAGCGGTGATTGTCGGCTCCCAGTGGGGAGACGAAGGGAAGGGCAAGCTCACTCACTACATGTCTCCCCATTACGAGGTAACTCTGCGTTTTCAGGGTGGGAGCAATGCCGGGCATACGGTCATCACTGGTGGTCGGACGTTCAAGTTCAATTTGCTCCCGTCCGCCATCCTTCATGCAGGTCGCACCTGCATAATGGGCGATGGAATGGTGGTCAATCCGGCGCATCTGATTGAAGAGATTGCGCTCTTGCAGAAGGGAGGTTTCTGGCAGGATAACTTGCGAGTCGGTAGCCGGGCTCATCTGGTACTGCCATACCATATCCTTCTGGATGAGTTGGAGGAGAAGCGCCGCGGTGGTAGCTCCATAGGCACGACCAAGCAGGGCATCGGTCCATGCTACGCCGACAAGTACGCCCGCATCGGCGTTCTCGCAGGAGACCTTCTGAAGCCCGATGTGCTGCACAAGCGCCTGGAAGTAGTGGTTCCAGTCAAGAATGCACTTCTCCGGGGACTGTATCAATACGAGCCGCTGATTGATCTGGAGGCGCTCTATGAGGAACTGCTGGAGCAGGGGAAGGTGATTGGACCTTACATCGCCGACACGGCAGCAATCGTTCGGGAGCACATTGATGCAGGGCATAGCATCCTCTGCGAGGGTGCTCAAGGCGCACTTCTGGACATAGACTATGGCACCTATCCTTTTGTAACCAGCTCGCATCCAGTTACCGCCGGCGCCTGCCTGGGGACCGGTATTGCCCCTGGGGACATTAGCCGGGTCATCGGAGTCTCCAAGGCCTACACGACTCGCGTGGGCAACGGTAGCTTCCCCACCGAACTGACCGATGCAACCGGGGAGCACTTGCGCGAACGCGGGCTTGAATATGGCACCACTACCGGACGCCCACGGCGTTGTGGCTGGATTGACTTGGTGCTATTGCGTCACGCGCTGCGTATCAATGGTGCATCCGAGCTGGCGATAACCAAGATTGATGTGCTCGACGATCTCCCTACGGTGAAGGCGTGCGTCGCCTATCGTAGAAAGGGCGAAATCGTAACCAGAACCGGCCTTGCCGACGCCGAGCTTGCGCAGTGTGAACCCGTCTACGAGGAGTTCTCAGGCTGGAAGGGGCCGATCCGGGAAGTGCGAAGCGAATCCGAGCTGCCGGCTGAGCTGACCTCCTTTGTCGATTTCATGGAGAAACAGCTAGGGGTGCCTATCACCGTTCTTTCGCTTGGTCCCGACCACGACGAAACAGTGTCTCGGCAGCCGAAGCTGTAGGGCCCTTTTCCCGAATCAGCACAGGCACCTCGCCGTCAGGGGTTCTGGTGCGCTCCCGCGGCAAGGGGTATAATCTTCAGTGCTTACTGCTAGAACCTGTTTCGAGGTAAGGCTATGCGACGATTCGTCTGGCTAATCTTGGCGTTTGCTCTGCTGCTTGTTATATGCCTGACCAGTTCGTGGTTGGCTTCAAGCGCGAGCTGAAGATGCCGACCGTGGACGGGGGAAATCCTTCGCCGGTGGTGGACTACAACCCGAACTCGCGCCTCTATCAGAACGCTGCGCAGGCTTCCCTGGCACGAGCCATCCGCGACCGTTACAGCCTCCAATTGGTGCAAGAAGCATATGCGCGGAATGTTAACTTCGCAGCCTTCAGGCTGCCGGACGGCGGTGACGCCGCCGATATGATGCGCCGCATCTGGGATGATTACCGGGATGACATCGAGTACGTGCAGTATGACGGCATAGCGCATCTCTGCTACGTGCCCGACGATCCCGACTATCCGGGTAACCTCTGGGGAATGGTCAAGATCAAAGCTGAAGACGCGTGGGATACCGAAAAGGGCGACCCCGATGTGCGCGTAGGCGTGATTGACACCGGAATCCGCTATTCGGGCAATGATCCCGATTCGGTTCCCGACCACGAAGACCTCGCGGACAACACGTTGAATCCGCCGGATTACTGGCCGGACGAGAAGCTCGACCTTTTCGAAGACGACAACATCCCAGACGACCACCACGGACACGGCTCCCATGTCTCGGGCACTATCGCTGCGGTTGGGGATAACAGCAAGGGCGTCGTAGGGGTTGCCTATCAGGTCAGCGTCGTGCCCATCAGGATCTTCGGTCCCAGCGGCGGCTGCCCAGATTCTCGCGTGGCGCAGGCAATCACACTGGCCGACGCAATCGAAGTTGACATAGTGAGCATGAGCATTGGCGGGACCTTTCACTGCAAAGCGGTCGAAGACGCCTGCAACCAAGCGAACGATGACGGTATCCTGCTGGTGGCGGCGGCGGCCAACGATAACACCGATCGCCCAAGTTATCCCGGATTCTACCCGGTGGTTCTCTGTGTGGGAGCCACCACTTCCAGCGACCATCGCGCCTCGTTCAGCAACTACGGGCAGTGGGTGGACATCGCTGCTCCTGGCGTTAGTATCAAGTCCTGCGGGTGCAGTTCCACCCATGCATATATGAGCTGGCAAGGTACAAGTATGGCTTGTCCCCACGTCTCGGGGGCGGCAGCACTTCTGCTCTCGCACGATCCATCGCTTACCAACGACGAGATTCGCGCGATGCTAGAAAGCAGCGGGCCTCTGCTTCCAGAGGCGCAATGGGGTAATCCCGATATCCACCGACTGGACGTGGACGCGGCGCTCGATGTAGATCTCGGTGATGTGCCTTCCGTGAGTTTCGTCGATCCCACAGATGGTGAAACTGTGAGCGGCGCCAAGACCGTTGAGGTCAACGCTTCCGACCCTGACGGTTCTATCCTGAAAGTATTCCTCTATGTCGGCACCGACCTTATCGGCGTCGATGATGAAGCGCCATACACCTTTGAGTGGGATACAACTCACTACGTGAATGGCGATAACGCGCTGACGGCAGAAGCCTGGGACAATCAGTATCAGGCGGCGCAAGAGGAAATCACGGTGAATGTGGATAACGACCTGCCGGAGCTCACCTATCGCAATGATTTCGAAGGAGACAATGCAGGCTGGTGGACCGACAACTTGAACGGGCCCGGCTACTGGCAACTGGTGGATGACAATTCGAACAGCCCCACGCACTCCTATCACTTCGGAGGTGGCGGCGGAGGGCAGTACGGCAATCTGGAGTTCGACTTCTTGGTTTCGCCGGTCTTCGACCTGCACAATCTGACCGGGGCGAAGCTACGCTTCTCCCACCAATACCAATTTGAGAAAAACTACGATTACGGTTATGTCGTTATCAACGACGGGAGCGGGCACTTCGAGAACAATATCATCGGCTACTTCACGGGCACCAAGAGCAGCTGGGAGGAGAAAACCCTTTCCCTCAATAGCTTCCTCGGCAAGTACATTCAGGTGCGATTCTTTGTGGAATCCGACCGTGGAACTGGTGGCGACGGCTGGTGGGTGGATGACTTCAAGCTGGTCAAGAAAGCTGACCCGCCAAGCATCACCATCACTGCCCCCACCAGCGGGTCGGACGTTAGCGGAACCTGCGACTACACCGCGGATGTGAGCTCCGACAATGAAATCACGCAAGTCGAGTTCTGGGTGGAAGATGAGCAACTGACCACCGACACCGAGGAACCCTATGCCACCACCTGGACCACTACCGACTGGCACGGAGGCAGCACTCAGCTCACGGTGAAAGCGTGGGATGAGTACCCGACCGAAGGTGACAAGAGTGAAACGGTCTACGTCAAGAATCATGAAGTCTCAGGTTTCGACGTTGATTCCGGTGTAACCGGCTCGACGATAACTGTTGAAGGAACCTACTTCATCGCCGACAATGGTGATGCCTACGATTCGGCGACCGATCATGTGTATTTCAGTGGCGTGAGCGGACAGGCCGAGGCCGCGGTGCTGGACTGGCAGAAGGAAGCCATCCAGGTGGAGGTGCCGGCGGATGCTGTAACGGGCCCGGTGACGGTGAACATCAATGGTGCCTCTGTCGATTCTCCGACCGATTTCACGGTGCTTCCTCATATCGATTCGCTGGATCCAGACAAGCAGATCGTCGGCGCCAACATCACTATTCACGGCACGGGCTTTGGCGTTTCGCAAAACGATGACAGCCTTGTTCAGATAGGTTCCACCACGGTGCCCGACATCGTTTCGTGGGCCAACGACCAGATCGAGATTGAGATTCCGCCTGATGTGGCGCAGGCGGCGCTTGTGGTCACTGTGACCGCGGGTACGAGCAATGGCGTGCTCTTCACCCCAGTCCCGCACATCACTGGTCTTTCCCGCGATCGAGGCTGGGTGGGCTACCGAATAGACATCACGGGAACCAGTTTCGGCGATGAGCAGGGCGATAGCACCGTAACCTTCTTCAATGGTGTGCCGGTGGGTTCGGGCGACCTGATTTCCTGGAGCGAAACACAGATTTCGGTCAAAGTGCCTGATGAAGCCGAAACCGGCGATATCACGGTGACGGTCTACGGTGAGGATTCGGACGGGGTGCCCTTCACGGTCATCCTTCCTCCGCCGGTACTGGGCGGTCTTTCCCAGTATTAGCGCGTGGCAGCACTATGAACCCGCGAGATATGCGCCGCTGGGTAACGTTATAATCTAGTGCCAGTGCGACCTTGCGGAAGACAGCCAGTGCTCAGCCTGTATGCGGGGTTCCTTGCTCTTGCCGCAGTTGCTTTCTTGACTTCCTGCGGTTCGCACGGGCGAGTGCCTGCGATCCCTTACAGGGCGAGGTCTCTGCCGCGAAATGCCGACTTGCTGGCGGATCCGGGTTCTCTCGATTACTTCCCCGACCGCATCGTTGTCGCGTTCAAGCGGGATGCGACTCCTCCTGCTGATGCCGGCGCGTCCTTGCAGGAGCATCTGCCTTCATCCGTCCTCTACGGAAACACTGGGGCGGCGCTTATGGCACGCTATCTGGCAGCCACGTATGGCATCGTGCTGTCCCAGGAGGCTTATGTGCGCAACCTGAACTTCGCCTCCTATGTCTGTGGCAGTCCCGAGCAGGCGGCGCAGCTCGTCTCTGACTTACCGCGAACCTTCCCCTATGCGATTGAGAATGTTGAGTACGACGGTATACTCAGCCTCGCCTACGTGCCGGACGACCCGGATTATCCAGATAATCTCTGGGGGATGGTCAAGATAGATGCTGCGACTGCCTGGGACGTTTCCCATGGCTCCGGCGTCAAGATCGCGATTATCGATAGCGGAATGCGCTACTCGGGAAGTGCCCCTGGCTCAGCGCCCGATCATGAAGACCTTGCCGGCAACGTGCTGAATCCGCCCGACTACTGGCCCGATGAGACTTTCGACCTCTGCGACAATGACAACATACCGGAGGATGAGCTTGGTCACGGTACTCATGTGGCGGGCACGGCTGGGGCGCTGGGGGATAACGGCCTCGGAGTCGTGGGTGTTGCTTATGAGGCTTCGCTCATTCCGATCAAGATTTTCAGCACCGGTAATCCGGTTTCATACTCCCGCGCCGCCCAGGCGATCGCCCTCGCTGACCAGGTGGGTGCTGACATAGTCAATATGAGTTTCGGTGGCACCTGGCTGTCGGTTACGCTGCACAACGCAGTTGTACAGGCGCACGATGATGGTGTCCTCCTGGTAGCGGCGGCGGGGAATAACGACAACGAGAAGCGTTTCTACCCTGCTGCTTATCCCGAGGTGATGGCGGTAGGTGCTACCGATTCTCTGGACAACCGGGCTTCCTTCAGCAACTGTGGAGATTGGGTGGACATCGCCGCACCGGGCGTGGGCATCAAGTCAACCTGGGCTTCAACGCCCAGTTCGTATCACAACGATGATGGCACCAGTATGTCCTCACCGCACGTGGCCGGTGCGGCTGCGCTTCTGCTGGCGGCGGACCCAACTCTAACCGCCGACGAACTGCGGGCAACGCTTGAGGCGAGCGGAGACGACCTGTCGGACGCAGACTGGAACAATGCTTATCTCAAGCGCCTCAATGTGGGGAGTGCCGTCAGCTACTCGCTGGGTAGCCCGCCCTCAGTGCAAATCACCAATCCCGACGACGGGGATACGGTCTCCGACACCGTGCAAGTGGCAGCCAACGCAAGTGACAGCGACGGCAGCATAGAGAAGGTGTTCTTCTACGCTGGCGACTACTTCCTTGCCGTGGACACCTCACCTCCCTTCGCCACGGATTGGGATACGACCAAGTTCCCTAACACGGCCTATTCCGTGCGGGCGATAGCGTTTGATGACCAGGCGCAACGGGCTGAGGATTCCGTAAGCGTGACCGTCAGCAACCCGCAGGAGAGCCCCAACTACTTCGAGGATTTCGAAGGTAGCGTCAGCGGCTGGTGGGTGCAGGATGAGAACGGCCCCACTACGTGGAATCTGGTCAATGACGACAGCTACAGTGCCACCCACAGCTACAAGTTCGGCGGATCCGGAGGCGGAAGCTACGGTAACTACGAGTACGACCTTCTGTTCTCTCCCGTGTTCGATCTGAGCGGCCTCGAACATGTGAAGGTCAGCTTTTATCACCACTACAGTTTCGGTATCTACGACTACGGTTATGTCACGGTGAATACTGGAGACGGCGAGTATCACAGTCTGGGCTCCTTCACCAATACCCAATCCAGCTGGATACGGTCGGAGGTCAGCTTGGACGATTACATCGGCAAGAGCGTGCAGGTGGTCTTCCTGGCGGAAAGTGACGAGGCGAACCTGGGGGCGGGCTGGTGGATAGATGACTTCTTCTTGCAGAAATCATCCGCCCCTCCCACGGTGCAGGTAACGGCTCCCGCAGATGGGCAGGAAGTCAGCGGGAGTATTCCTTTCACGGCGGAGGCTTCGGACGACGTTGGAATCACTAAAGTTGAGTTCTATGCCGCCGGTTCCTTGGTGGATACCGATAAGACGCCGCCCTATGGTATCACTCTTGACTCGACCTACCTGCACGGTGGGGACAATGTGCTCAAGGCGGTTGCCTACGACGAGTATCCCCTTACGTCCGAGGATAGCGTAACGGTAGTGGTGAAGAATCACCAGATTTCGGGCTTCAGCCCCACAACTTCCACGACGGGCGTCCTGATGACCATTGATGGCAGTCTATTCGTCGGCAACGGTGGTGACAGCTACGATCCGGAGACGGACTTCGTGCGCTTCACCGCTGTTGATGGGAAGGTGGATGCCGAGGTGATGTCGTGGGCGGCGAGCCGCATCAAGGCGGTGGTACCTGCGGATGCGGTGGATGGGCCGGTGTACGTAGACATAAACAGCGCCTCGGTTGCCTCAGCAGGTAGCTTCTCCGTGCTCCCGCACATTGATGGTCTCAACCCCAATGCTGCCACGGTTGGGAGTGTGATAACCATTGATGGTTCGGGTTTCCTTGCCACTCAGGACGAGGATTCTCTTGTGAAGTTCGGCGATGTGAAGGCGTCGGAGATTCAGTCCTGGGGTAATCGCGCGATTGAGGTGGAGGTGCCGAGTGGCGTCCGTCCGGACTTGATTACGGTTGAGACCAGGAACGGTCTGAGCAACGGCGTGTTTTTCACCCCCATTCCCAAGATAACGCAGCTCTCACGCGACCGCGGGTACCCCGGGCTGCTTATCACCATCACCGGAACGAGCTTCGGCGATTCTCAACAAGATTCAAAGGTGGTCTTCGCCGATGACGTTGAGGTGCCACCGGAGGATGTCGTCAGCTGGGAGGACGACCGGTTGAGCGTGAAGGTGCCAGCCAGCGCGGTTACCGGCGACCTCTTCGTGATCGCCCGCGGTTACGAGAGCAACCATGAGCCTTTCGTCGTGACCT
The DNA here is from genome assembly GCA_002050035.1 of Planctomycetales bacterium 4484_113. GTDB lineage: Bacteria > 4484-113 > 4484-113 > 4484-113 > 4484-113 > 4484-113. The sequence goes on from MVCR01000035.1 coordinate 9,580, forward strand.
TGCCACCACCAACCATCCAGTCCCTTGCGCAGTACTAGAGCGGTGCCAGTGCTGGAGATGGTGCGCGAGGTTGTGTTAGAATCTTACGACTTTGATGGAGTTGGCTTGATGAAGACACGAATCTGTATCTCACTACTGGCAACAACGGTTGCTCTGCTTGCATCGTGCAGTTCAAGCGGAACCGGTCGCGCCCCGATGAACCAGGCACCGGCTGAATCACTCGCTTCGCCGATGCTGCTCGCGCTGAATGGGCAGAAGATGGCTTCAGGTCTCCCCACCGGTGTCATCGTTTCTTGGCAGCGCGAAACCGACCCGCGAGCCCAGGGCTACTACCTGTACCGAGACACGCAGGACATCCTTTCCGCCGATCCTCAGCTCAGAACAAACGATGGGAATCTGATTTCCCAGCCGGATTCAGGCGACACCGTGACCTTCTACGATGAGTTCTTTCCTGAAGTGGGCGAGACTTACTACTATCGCGTTTCGGTCGTTGACATCTACGACGAAGAGAGCGACCTGAGCAATCAGCTCAGCATCACTATTATGGAGCAGGCAGTTGATGGCTTCAATCCGACTTCGGGCTTTTTCGGCGATTCGGTGACGATCCTGGGCAGCAACTTCGGCATCTACCACCCCGACACAGACAGCGTGCTCTTTCCCACCGACTCGGACGAGATGCTGAGCGCGACGATTGCCTCCTGGCAGGAAACCGAGATTGAGGTAACCATTCCCCACGGCGCCATCACGGGGAGGATTCAGGTAGTGATCTCTGACACTGTGGCGCAGTCGGATGATGAGTTCGTGATCCTCAGTCCCTACCTGACTGAGCTTCTTCCCGACCACGCAGCGGTGGGGCAGATTATAGAGATTTACGGCAGCAACCTCGGCGACCTACCTTCGGGCGACGACCGCGTGACGTTCCCCGGTGGCGTTGACGTGCTTCACGACGACCTAGATGTTTCCTTCTGGACTGATGCTTTGCTGCGAGTGAAAGTCCCCGAGTCCACCGCCAATGAGGGCCAGATTACAGTGACGGTGGGCGGGGTTACTACTAATGGAGTCTTCTTCTCCACGCATCCGCGAATCGACAAAGTTGAACCACGTCTGGTGTCGCCCGGCTCGTTCAGCTATATTGGCATCTACGGGATCAACTTCGGTCTGCAGAGCCAGGGGCGGCTGTGGATCGTTGACCTATCACCGACTTCCCCCTTGCCGCCGGTTGATGTGGATGACCAGTATATAGACAGCTGGAATGAAGCGATCATCATCGCGCGGATTCCGCAAGCTGAGTACGGCAGTCTGCCCGCCATCCGTGTTGAGCGGGACGGTCTCCCGAGCAATGACGTCGCGATAGGCATCCTTCCCCCGCTGACAGTGACCTTTGTGAGACCGCATCCGGGGGTTACACTCACCGAGCCAATCGACATCGAGGTTCAGCCCGTAGCCGGGATGGAGCGGGTGGAGTTCTACCTATTCTCGTCCGGCACGCCGGTGGCAGTAGATTATTCAGGTCCTCCGTTCACCTTCCACTTTGACCCATCCCAATACTGCAATGGCACCTACACGGTGCTGGCGCGGGCATGGCGCATGCAGGAGTCGACGGATGGGACCGTCTGCTTTGATGTCCTTTCACGTCCCGGCGACATCAACGGCGATGGCTTTGTGGACGAGATGGATGTCAGGATGCTCCCGCAGTTCTTCGGGGTTTGTGTGGGCGAAGGTGGCTATCATCTTTACCGTGATCCCAATCAGGATGGCAAGATCGATGAGCGCGATGTCAGCGCGATCGGCTACGCCTACTATCATCCTGCTTCCGGATCATAAGCGATGCCGAAGCTATATACAGGAGCGGGTGACAGAGGTGAGACCTCGCTCTTTGGTGGTGGCACCGTGGATAAGACGGATCCCCGCGTGGAAGCCTTCGGGGTCGTTGATGAGCTGAATTCCGCAATCGGGGTAGCACGCTCTTTCATCGAGGATGAGGAGTCATCGCTTCTCCTGTCAACGGTGCAGAACCGCCTTTTCAACCTGGGCGCGGAGCTCGCAACGGAGAGTGAGAAGGCTTCAGCTCTGCCGGCTCGTATCAGCGCTGAGGATGTGTCCTGGATCGAGGCGAAGATTGACTCATTCGGCTCCCAGCTTCCACCACTCAAGGGCTTCATCATTCCGGGGGGAACCCGGGCATCCTCGCTGGTCCAGCTTGCCCGCGCCATCTGTCGGCGAGCCGAGCGTGCCGTGGTCGCGCTGAAACCCGAAGTAAGGAGCTCAGAGCAGCTTGTTCCTTACCTCAATCGGCTTTCGGATCTGCTTTTCGTGCTGGCCCGCTACATCAACTTCCGCGCTCGGCAGTCCGATGAGCGATGGCTAAAGGACAAGCCCGATTAGTTCAGGTGTGGGTCGTCAGCGGGGGGTGGTATTAGTTCAAGCAATCGATTGAACTTGAGGAGTCGCTGCATCTCGTCGCGCATCATTTTGTAGCGAACCAGCAGGTCATCCTGCACCAGCCACTGCTGCTTCTTCTCCACCATCACCGGAAGCAGCATCGCCACCGAGTTGAGGAGCGTGGAGAAGAGCCGGTTCCAGCTCTCGAGGGGTGGCAATTCCACCTGCTCGCGTTTCGCCGCCGGCTTGAAGCTCTGCACCAGACTGATGAGCTCCTTGAGTGCACGCTCAAGGGCTTCTGGAGAATCGGGATGCAGGTGGTCGGTGAGCATCTCTACGCGGGCAAGCGGGAAGGGTTCCGTCTGGTCGAAACGATGCAGTCGTCCGCGGAACTTACCTCGGAGGGTTAGCTTGCTGATGCCGGTGCGGAGCTGTTCCACCCTGACGATGCGCCCGAAGGTACCCACCGATTCACACCTTGCCAGCAGCGTTTCACCTTCTGATTCACGGGCTAGGAATATGCCGATAGGCCAGTTGTGGGTGCGCACCGAGCTGACCATCTGGCGGTGTCCTTCCTCAACAACGTGAATGTCAACGAAGGTCTCGGGGAAAAACACGACCTGCGGCATTGGCATCACCGGCAGCAGGCTGTCTTTACGTCGGAACATCGCGTCCCTATGTCCCATTACCATTTTATCACGATGTTCTGGCTGGGATGATATGTTCACAGTTCCACGGCGTGCGTCGGACGTGATTCCTTCGACTGACTACTACTAAATTGCCAAATGCAGGAAGTACAAGAGCCCCCCAGTGCTGATGAGAATCGCTGTTTCAGATGCCAGGCTACTGACTCTTATCCGAGCTCTTCAGCTCGGAGCTGTGCGCGGCTCGTGAACAGCGAGTTCAGAGTCGCCCACGAGACGATGAACGTCGTCAGGCTTGCTCCCATTGCCAGCATATACATCACCACGATTTGGTACTTGGTCGCTTCCACTGGAGAGACGCCGGCGAGCACAACGCCGCCGAATATACCGGGGATATGAACGAGCCCGACAACCATCATCGTGTTGATGGTGGGCACAAGCCCTGTCTTCACTGATGCCACCAACTGAGGGTAGGCGCTGGTGAAGCAGCCCGCGCCAAGAGCCAGCTTGGTCTCCACGATTGATTGCTCCGCCTTCAGCAGCCTGCGCAGGGTGTTTTGCGCCAGGATGCCTGCGGTCATGGCATTGCCAATGGCCATTCCGCCGAAAGGAATGATGTACTGCGGCAGGAACCAGGGCTTGAGTGAGAGAATCAGCTTGCCGACGGGCACGATTATGATGATGAGAACGAACAGGAGCGTGAAAAAGAAAAGAGCGATCGTGGAAAGATGGCGGCGAGTCTCCATCGTATAGGCGTTTACCGCCGCCACCAGCACCATCAGGACGAAGATTAGCATGGTGAGGCCCAGACTCCGCTGGGAGAAGACGTAGCTCAGTCCCGCCGCATAACCGACATGCTGCCAGGAGATTACGACGAAATCACTCATTCTCCGTCACCTCCCCGTCGGATAGCAGCAGCTTGCGGTGGGCGATGCGGAGATGCTCGCGAATGTGAGTCGCCAGAATGGCACTCAAGCCCTTGCGCGAGCAGATCGCGGTGAGCAAATCGAGCACCTGCACCGCGTTTGTTTCGTCAAGAGCGGAAGTGGGCTCGTCGAGAAGGAGCACTTGCGGCTGCATCGCCAAGGCGCGGGCCAGCGCCAGGCGCTGCTTCTCACCGACGCTCATGGTTTCAGCATTCTGAGTGAGCAGGTGAGGTGGAAGGTTTACCTCCATCAGTAAGTGCCTTGGGTCGACTCGCGGCAGGTTGCGATGAAGGTGGAATACATAGCCAAGGTTGTCTTCAACTGTGCCGGGGAGGGCTACCGGAACCTGCGACAGCAGACACACCTTCCGACGATAAAGGCGGGGAGTGAACTCGTCCCAATCGCGCCCGAACAACAGCACCCGACCGTCGTCTGGCTCAATCAGGCGTGCAAGCGCTCTCAGAAGCGTGGACTTGCCACTTCCTGAATCGCCCACAAGTCCCAACATTTCTCCATGCCCGAGCTGAAAGTTGATACCGTTTAGGAGTCGCTGCGATCGGCTGCACGCCAGCTGTGGGGGAAGGCTGACCGCGAGATTCTCCACTGTCAGAGCAGTTTCTCTCATAGTACTGTTTGCCGGCAGATTCCGTGATGCCGGGTCGGTTCTAGTGCGAGCAGGCAGGCGAATTCGAGAGTCCGCATTCTTCCGCCACGGTCTGCATATCGATGAGCGCGTTTGCAAGCCCGTAGCGGGGCATGAAACCCAGCGCTTTCATCAGGTCAACTCGGGGGACGTCGAACCGAGCTTGCGGCTGCGCCACCGTGATGTCAATACTCTTTCCCAGATGGTGCTCCACCACTGCTACCAGGTCCTTGAGCATCATGCCTTCGCCATTTCCGGCATTAACGGTGCGACCGTGCCACGTTTCATTGAGCGCGGCGTCCAGCAGTAGATCGGCGGCATCGCCTGCGTAGAGGAAATCGTAGCAGGATTCAAGGCCTTCGTAGAGCGTGGCTCGACCGCCGTTTTCCGCCTTCATCAGGTCGAAGATAGGGTTGCGCGTCATTCCGGCGCCAAAAAGCCTGGTGAAGCGGACGACAGCATAGGCGAGCTTATGCTGCTGTCCAATTACCGCTATCGCCCGTTCTCCCGCGAGCTTGGTCAGCCCGTAGAGATTGCGCCGTGTGAGTGGACTGCCCTCATCAGGGTAGAACGAGTCTGCGTAGACGGCGCATGAGGAAGAGAAAACCATACGGATTCCTTTCTTCCCCGCTCTCTCAGCCACCAGGGCAGTTCCTCCAGCGTTAATGGCGTAGGCTGCCTCGGGACGCAATCGGCATAAGCGCTCCGAGGAGATGGCTGCAAGGTGAAACACCACGTCCGCTCCTTTCAAGAGCTCATCTACCGAGGAGCGAGCAACATCCCCGGTGTGCAGATGGAACCCGGGCAGACGCCGCAGGTGGCTGACCGTTCGGACGCGTGGGTCACGCGTGAGGCCATTCACTTCCCAGCTTCCTTCGTGGAGCAGTTTCCGTGCCAGGTTGAAGCCCAGCATTGAACTCACGCCTGTAATCGCGGCACGCATCAGCCGTCCCTTTTCTTGATGTCTAGCAGGCAGAGAGTGAGCAGCGGGAAGAGAATCTCCAGGTTGCCGGTAAGCGCGAAACCGCGCCCGCCGGTGGTCGTAGGTCGCTTCACCACGTTCTCCATCGGTCGGTAGTGCTGTAGCATATCCATGTTCGCGGCAGTGAAGTCCGAGACCTTATGCCCCAGATTGCGCGCCAGCGAGAGGCTTTTCAGGAATACTTCCGGCAGGATGACTGCGCTGGCGGCGTTGATGATGGCTCCTCCCTCAAGCTGGCAGACCAGCGCCGCGAACTTGCGGAAGTCAATCTCCGTTGCCTTGCCGATAACCGCTCCGTCAGCTTCTGGATGCATGTGAATGATATCAGTGCCGTACGCTACATGCACGGTAAGCGGAATCCCCCGCTTCCACGCTTGCCAGGTTAGTGAATGTTCACGATGGGGAGGAGCGGCTTCATCCATTTTCCTGCCGACGGCTTCGCCCAGCCCTATTCCATTCTTCACTCCTTCCTTGATGGCGGAGTGAATGAAGCTGCCGGTCTCCTCAGCCATGCCGAAGCTGCCGTCTGTGATGGTAACCTGCACATCTTCGCTCGTCTCGCCAATGAGCGCGATCTCGGTATCGTGGATGATGCCGGCGCCCTGCATTGCCAGCGCGGTGATGAACCCTTCGTCCATCAGGCGGAGGATATACGGTGTCAGCCCAACCTTGATAAGCGCATCTCCCATTGCTAGGATGATGGCTCGCTTGGCTTTGCGGGCGGTGTTCAGGCGCTGGCAGAGTTCCTTGAAGTCCCGTGCCTTGAGGATATCGGGCAGCGCGTCAACGAACTGGGTGAACCTGCCCTCAGGCTCGGTCACCTCCCCGAAAAGGTCGATGCGCACTTTATTGGCCCGCTCCCGGATGGATTTCGTCTGCACCTTGCTCAAGTCGATTGGCTCAATCATGTTTGCGCTCCGCGGATAGCTGGCAGGAGGTGCATCGAAAACCCGCCCCGAACCTGCCTTGCTTTAATCTACCCGATGCCGATGCAAAGGTAAAGTCCTAACGGAGGGACAGGTGCTTCCCTGTCGATTCGCTGGCGCGATGGGCTTCGTGCGATCTCTTGAGTCGTGCTAGATGTAGCGGTGCTGAATGGCGAATTCCTGAAGCTCCTCGCGGAACTTGGGATGCGCCAGCTCAATGAGTGCCTTCGCTCGCTGACGCCGAGTCATCCCGAAGAGATTAACTATTCCATACTCGGTGGCGACCCAGCGGACATCTCCTCTCGTATCCACGACTCCAGCGCCTGGGGCCAGCTCACCGACGATGCGTGAAATCGTCCCCTTCTTGGCTGTTGAAGGCATACCGATGATAGGCTTGCCGCCCTTGCTGCGAGCTGCTCCGCGGATAAAATCCAACTGCCCGCCGAATCCCGAATACGCCATGTGGCCGATGGAGTCTGAGTTCACCTGTCCTGTGAGGTCGATAGAGAGCGCGGAATTAATCGCCACCATCTTGTCGTTCTGCGCAATGACGAAGGGATCGTTCGTATACTCAACGGGATGTGACTCCACGAAGGGGTTGTTATCCACGTAGTCGTAGAGCCTTCTGCTGCCCATAAGAAAGCAATTGATAATCTTGCCCGGGTGCAGGGTCTTCTTTTCTCCGTTGATGACCCCTTCCTCGATCAATTCTATGGCTCGGTCGGAGAACATCTCAGTGTGGATGCCCAAGTTGCGCTTGTCGTGCAGGAAAGAAAGCACCGCATCAGGAATCGCGCCGATTCCCATCTGCAGAGTGCTTCCGTCTTCGATTTCTCCCGCGATGTACTCACCGATCTTCTTTGATGTCTCGTCGATCTCCCCCGAGTGATACTCGTAGAGATCGTGGTCAACCAGCACGATGCGGTCGAGTTTGCTGATGTGCACGAATGAGTCTCCCAGGAGTCGCGGCATCTTGGGGTTAATCTCCGCGATGAGCATCTTGGCGGTTCGGCATGCAGCCAGCGTCATGTCCACCGCTACGCCGAGACTGCAATAGCCGTGCTCATCCGGTGGCGAGACCTGGATGAGAGCGGCGTCCAGAGGAATGTATCCTTCGTAGAACAACTTAGGGATATCGGAGAGGAATATCGGTGTCCAGTCGGCGTCCCCTCTGTTGACCGCATCTCGCAAATTGGCACCGAGAAAGAGCGCGTTATGCCGGATATGCTTCGCGACTTCCGCGGCAGCATAGGGGCATTCCCCGAACGTGAGAATGTGGAAGATTTCCACATTTTCCACATGGGGTGCCCGCGTTGCCAGTGCGTTCACCAGCACTTTCGGGGTGCCGGCGTTCGCCTGCAGGTAGATGCGCGAATTGGATTCAACGACGCTCACCGCTTCCTCCGCGCTCATGACCTTCGAGCGATACTTCTGCAATTTCGAGTCCATCGTTTAGTCGACCTCCTGTGAGGATGCCAGCGACTGCTTGTTCTGCTCGTAGAAAGCCGCGAGTTCCTCCTTGATGATCTGCCCCTTGAGGATATAAGTGCCGCTGGAGAATACCGGATCCTTGAGCAAGGTGTCATACGGGTCTCCCTCAAACAGGCGCAGCAGCAGAGGAACCAGCGCATTCGTGTGCGCGCGCGAAGCAGTCCGTGCGACGTTACTGGTCAGATTGGGCACACAGTAGTGCAGGATGCCATCGACCTCGAACACCGGGTCGCGCAGAGTGGTGGGTCGGCTGGTTTCGCAGATGCCTCCCTGGTCGATGGCAACGTCGACAATCAGGCTCCGGGGCGCCATCAGCTTGAGCATATCCCGGGTGATCAGCTTGGGCGCCAGTCTGCCCGGCTCGTGAGCCGCGCCGATGACCACATCGCTGAAGGAAAGCACCTTCCGGAGATTGCGCTCGTTCATCATCATCGTGTTTATCTCGCCGCCGAAAGCCTCTTCCATCTGCTGGAGGCGCCGTACATTGCGGTCGAGGATAAGCACGTGCGCTCCCAGGCGGTGGAATGAGCGGGCGGCATGATACCCGAGTACGCCGGCGCCGATGATCGACACGGTCGCCGAGGGCACGCTGGCGGTGCCCGTAAGCAGCTTGCCTCTGCCCCCAGCTTCGGTTTCCATATAGCGAGACGCGATCTGCGGCATCATCAAACCGCCAATCTCGCTTGCGGGCATCAGCACCGGCGCCTGTCCGTTCTCAACCATCTCCTCATAACTCAGTACCGTCATCTTCTTCTCGACGTAGGTCGTGAGCAGGGATATGGGGGAGAGGAAAAGATGCGAGAATGCTGCGAGAATCTGTCCTTCCTTCAGGTAGTCGTACTCTTCCGGGCGCGGGCTCTTGATCTTGAGAACGACATCGGCACGACCGTACGTCTCCTCGGCGGAATAAACGATCTGGGCGCCGGCTTCGCGGTATTCACCGTCACTGTAACCCGCGCTGGAACAGCAGTTCTGCTCGCAGAAGACGCAATGCCCGGCTTTCACAAGCTGAACCACGCCAGTCGGAGTCAGTCCGACCCGATGTTCGTCAGCCATAATCTCATTAGGTATACCGAAGTTCATTTCCTATTCCTCCTTCTCCTTGGTGAATCATATCACTTGAGAATAGACTGATAAAGGTCGCTGCGAGCTGTCTCACGCATCCTCTCGGCATATCATCGCTCACTCGCCTGCTCCCTCCGCAGCCCCAGCCAGGGGATGGTCACTCTCAGTGTGCTCCGTGACTGCTGCGTGGTTTTCCTGCGGTGCGCTTGGGGTAGTTTCTCGGAAGAGCTCTGCGGTGAAAGTGTAACCCAGAGTGATCCGGAAATGTTCGGCATCCGGTCGCAGGCCCCAGATGCCAGCGAGATCCCAGCCGCAGCCGTGACCGTTCATCAGTCTGATGCCCACAAGAGCGAAGCTCTGCGCCGGTTGACGAGTTGAGTAGGTGTGACCGTTCCATTCCAGCAGGAGAGCTGTGCGCTCACTCACAGGTTCCTCCAGAGCTATACCATACTCGAGCACATCGTCCTGACCGTGCAGCTCAGAGGTCTTCTCCAGAAGACCAAGGCCCAGATTAACGAGAACCCTCGCACGCCCGATGTTTTCACCCAGAAGCAGCCGGCCATAGAAGTCCGTCGTATCGCTTCCCAGGCCCTTGGTTGTATCCTCGGAAGGTATCTTGACGCCGAAGCCGACTGCCGCCTGTGGCCATCCGTCATGCCGTCGATGAAGCAGGATCTTGCCGGCGAGCACCAGCTTCTCTACATCGTATCCTTTGGCTTTTCCGTCTTCGGTGACTTCCCCAAGGTTGAAGAGCACGATACCATCGGCTAGCCCTCCAAGACCGGTTTCCCAGTAGAGTGAAGGTAGGCGAAACCGGTTCTCGCCTGAAGACACTAGCGCGAAGTCCCCTCCCAGCCGAACTGCAGCCTGTCCTTCAGGCAGCGGCAAGGGGTCTTCCGTCCAGAGAGGGGGAGTCGCTCCCGCCCCGCTGGCAAGAGCGCCAACAGTGAGAAGGCTCACCGCCCAACTCCGCAACATCCGTGCCAGCATGGCTTGCATTATATACTACGCTGCTTGTTGCCAAAACGCCACGGGCATGGTAAATATCTCGGCGTGTCCCGTGACGAAGAAGCTCTCTACCTGGCTGCTCTGGCGCAGATTCCCAGCGTCGGCGCGCATCTACTCTTTGAGCTCAAGACCACTTTCGGTTCCTACCGCGCCGCCTGGGAAGCGCATCCGGCTGAATGGCTGGATGTTCGCGGAGTCACGGGCGGGCTGCGCGAGCGATTTCAGGATTTCAGGAGCGGGTTCGATTTGGGCAAATTCGCTGAAGACCTGGAAGAGAAATCGGTCTTCCTTTTCACTATCGAAGAAGACGTCTATCCGCAGCGGCTGAAGGAGCTCGACAGCCCCCCGCCGGTGCTCTACGCTCGCGGGCAGCTGGCGCCGTTGCTTCCGGACAAGATTTCTATCGTCGGCACGCGCAAGGCGTCTGCAGTCGGGCGCAAGCAGACTTCGCGCCTGGCGTACGATCTGGCTTCCCTGGGGCTCACGATTGTCTCAGGTATGGCTCTCGGTATTGATGGCGCCGCACATGAGGGGGCGTTGGAAGCCGGCGGGCTGACCATTGCCGTGCTGGGTTCGGGAATCGACGAGGTTTACCCTCCTCAGCATGAATCCCTATATCGCCGCATCCTGGAACACGGCCTGGTGCTGAGCGAGCATCCGCCGGGTGTTTCCCCTCTGAAGGAGCACTTTCCTCGGCGAAATCGCATCATCGCGGGTCTGAGCAAGGGCACGGTGGTTACCGAAGCGCCGCTGAACAGCGGCGCGCTCATAACAGCGCGTCTTGCCAATGACATGGGTCGTGATGTGTTCGCTATGCCGGGGCCGGTTGCCAGCCCAATCGTTAAAGGCTGTCATCAGCTCATTAAGTCCGGGGAAGCCAAACTCGTTGAGGACGCAGATGACGTCCTGGTTGTGTTCGGCGAGAAGAAGAGCGAGCTCTTGGCGCGTCAGCGTGAGCGTTTGCAGGAGAAGCTGGATCTAGAGCTTGTTCCCGCCGCGCCGGAGGCAGCCCCCGCCGTATCCCGTCCGGAACCTGACGAACCAAAGCCATCGCCGAAGCGTGCCCGAGCTACCAGTCGCAAGCAACCTGCTCAGCCTCCTGCTCCTTCGGTCTCCGATGAGGATATGCGGCTGCTGAGCGCTATCAGCTACAGCGAAGGCACTCATCTCAACACGCTGGCGCGGAAGCTGAAGCTATCGATTGCCGAGCTTTCCGCCCGGCTCACGCTCTTGGAGATAAGAGGATTGGTGAAGTCCCTGCCCGGGGGGTTCTTCCAGCGCCTCTGAAGATTGAGCTAACAAGTGACCGCAAGACCCGATCAGCAGAAGCCGCTTCTAATCGTCGAATCGCCGACGAAAGCACGCACGCTCAAGAAACTCCTCGGCAGGCGCTACGGAGTGGTTTCGTCCCGCGGGCACATCCGCGACCTGCCGGAGAAGGAGCTCGGCGTCGATGTGGAGAATGACTATGCTCCTTCCTTTCGCACCATTCCCGGCAAGCAGAAGGTGGTGAAAGAGCTGCGTGCGGCGGCAGCTCACGCCTCAGAGGTTTTGCTGGCGACCGACCCGGACCGTGAAGGCGAAGCCATCGCCTGGCACATCGCAAACGTCCTCAAGCAGCCGGTCGAACGAGTCGAGTTCCATGAGATTACGCGCTCGGCAGTCGCCCTCGCCCTGAAGCAGCCGCATGCGATCAACCGGCAGCGAGTGGATTCGCAGATTGCGCGGCGCGTACTGGATCGACTGGTCGGCTACGGGCTATCCCCAGTTCTGTGGCGCAAGGTCAAGCGTGGTCTTTCTGCGGGGCGCGTGCAGAGCGTTGCGGTGCGGCTTCTATGTGAGCGTGAGGAGGCGATTCGAGCATTTGCGCCGAAGGAGTACTGGACCGTAGAGGGGACTTTCGCAAGCGATGCTCGCACCTTCGCTGCGAGCCTCAC
>MVCR01000113.1 GCA_002050035.1 Planctomycetales bacterium 4484_113
CTGCCGGGAGTTTGCGGCTGCCGCCGCACGAGAAGACAATCGCTGCCAGCGCCATCGCCGCGACGAGCGGTGACAGCCGTACAAGAAGTGCGCTTGCCGTTTTCATCCCTTTCCCCGCGGAATCCGAGCCTCACTCTGATTTTACCCACGGGAGCCGCGTGCTAAAATGCAGGCAGGAGGGTTTGATATGGCGAAAGTGGAAGCGAAACCGCGCGAAGTGCACCCGCCGACGGGAACCGAGCTCAGCTGCAAAGGGTGGCTTCAGGAAGCCGCGTTTCGGATGATTCAGCACAATGTAAGCCCGGAAGTCGCCGAGAAGCCGGAAGAGCTCATCGTCTATGGCGGCACCGGCAAGGCAGCGCGGAACTGGGAGTGCTTCTACGGCATTCTCGACGCGCTGAAGAAGCTGGAAAACGACGAGACGCTGCTCGTGCAGTCGGGCAAAGCGGTGGGCGTCTTTCCCACCAGCGAATGGGCGCCCCGTGTGTTCATCGCTAACAGCAATCTTGTGCCCATGTGGGCGGACTGGGAGCACTTTCGCGAGTACGAGCGGATGGGCCTCACCATGTACGGGCAGATGACCGCCGGAAGCTGGATCTATATCGGCACGCAGGGGATTCTGCAGGGAACTTACGAGACGCTGGCGGCGCTGGCGCGGAAGCACTTCGGCGGAAGCCTGGAAGGGAGAATCGTGCTCACCGCGGGGCTTGGCGGAATGGGCGGCGCGCAGCCGCTGGCGATTACCTTCAGCGGGGGCGTCGGCATCATCGTGGAGGTTGACCGCGAGCGGATTGAAAGGCGGCTGGCGACGAAGTATCTGGATACGATGACGGATTCACTGGATGAAGCGATTGCTCTGGCGGAGAAGGCGAAGGAGGAGAAGCGTCCGCTCTCTATCGGCGTGCACGGTAACGCCGCGGATACGCATCCGGAGCTGGTAAGACGCGGGTTCAAGCCCGATGTGGTGACCGACCAGACGAGCGCGCATGATGAGCTGAACGGTTATGTGCCGGCGGGGATTGCCTATGAAGACGCGCTGAAGCTGCGCGCGGATAATCCACAGCGATACCGCGAAATGGCATTTGACTCCATGGCGAAGCAGATGGAAGCGATTCTGGCGTTTCTCGATGGCGGAAGCGTGGTCTTCGATTATGGCAACAACCTGCGCGGACAGGTTAAGGAGCATCGCGGGATGGAACGGGCGTTTGATTATCCTGGCTTTGTGCCCGCGTACATCCGACCGCTGTTCTGTGAGGGCATCGGGCCGTTTCGCTGGGTAGCGCTTTCGGGCGATCCCAACGACATTATCGAGACGGACAGAGCACTGTTGGCGGCGTTTCCGGAGAAGGAGCACCTGCGGCGATGGATAACCATGGCGGAGGAGAAAGTGGCGTTTCAGGGGCTTCCCAGCCGAATCTGCTGGCTCGGCTACGGCGAGCGCGACAAGGCGGGGCTCATCTTCAATGACCTCGTGAAAAGCGGCAAGGTGAAGGCGCCTATCGTTATCGGACGCGACCATCTGGATAGCGGTAGCGTCGCCAGCCCCAACCGCGAGACCGAGGGGATGAAGGACGGCAGCGACGCCATCGCCGATTGGCCGATTCTGAACGCGCTTCTGAACGCGGTTAGCGGAGCCACCTGGGTGAGCTTCCATCACGGCGGCGGCGTGGGCATCGGATACAGCCTGCATGCGGGAATGGTGGTGGTGGCGGACGGCACCGAGCTTTCGGCGAGGAAGCTTGCGAAAGTGCTCACCGCCGACCCCTGGACGGGGATTATGCGCCACAGCGATGCCGGATACGAGAAGGCGCTGGAGACGGCGAAGAAGTTGACTTTACGTTTGTAGGGTTATACAATACCGGTGGCGAAGGAGGTGTGCCTATGGACAAAGGACTCTTAAGGGCGATTCTGGACGTGTGGGAAATCGATTATCCCAAGCTCAAGACGAGTATTAACGAGCGCATCAAGGTGCAGAAGCTGATGCACCTGCTGCAGAATAAACTGTTTGGGTCGGATACCTTCTACGGATACAATATGTATCTCTACGGGCCGTATTCGCCAACTCTATCGCAGGATTACTACGAGCTCGCTGAAAATCCAGCCGCACACGCACCGAAACAACTCAAGAAATCAGCAGTAAAGCACATCGAGCAAGTGAAGGATGATGCAAGAACTTTCGCTGAAGAACATAGCATGCGAGAAGTCAGAGCGCTCGAACTTCTTGGAACGACCCTCTTCTTCGCCAAGCAATATTCGAAGCCAGACAAAGTCGTAACGGCTGTCCGGACGGTTAAGAAAACATTCAACTCGAGCACGGTAAAGGCAGCGCGTCAATTCCTGGTTGATAAAGGCTATTTCCGTCCCCGTGCGGCCTAGTTCGTCTGTGCGTATCTACGATGACCTTTATGGGCTGATTGAATTCTCTGACGACGAGAAGAGAATCGTCGACCATCCACTGTTTCAGCGCCTCCGACGCATTCAACAGCTAGCGCTTGCTCACTATGTTTTTCCAGGCGCTACTCATACTAGGTTCTCGCACTCACTTGGTGTCGCTCACCTGATGCGTGAAGTAGTGGGAGCGATAGACCGAGGAAAGAAAACCATCAACCCACGAGAGCGCAGGCATCTTCGTATGGCCGCTCTCTTGCATGATGTCGGACATCTTCCTCTTTCGCACTCACTGGAAGGTGTTTACAGAGATCAGATAAAGAAAGCGGCAGCTTCAAGGGAAACAGAAATCGAGAGAGACTCGAAAGAGAGCCCAAAGGGAAGAAAGCCGGGCAATGCAAAGTCATCGACAAGCCTAATATCACCTAGCCTACATCCGCCCCTAACGGACCTGGTCCAAACTCATACCCCTCACGAAGCGCTGTCAGCGTATTTGGCGACCTCGTCTGAACTCACTGACGTCCTGGAAAACAGGAACAACAAGTACCGATATGACCCCGAGGAAATCGCTACTCTCATTCTTGGCAGCCACACCAACACTTTCTTCGACCAACTCATGCACTCCGATATGGATGTGGACACTATGGATTACCTTCGCCGAGATGCAAGAGCAACGGGTATCAACTACGGAGAATTCAGCCTGCCCTATCTCCTCGGCAATCTAGAAACAAAAAAGACCTCCAAGGGAGGAAAGCGCCTGCTCTGTGTCAATGAGAAGGCGCTGCACACCGTTGAGCATTTCATCCTGGCTAAGTATTTCTACTACCTTCAGATCCTCTACCATAAGAAACGCAGGATATATGACTTCCTGGCTCACATGTGTGCGAAGTGGTTGATGAAAGCAGCGAGGATACCCAGCCTGACTGAACTAGAATCTTGGATTCAGACCGGCCAGTGGCATACTTTCGACGACTACTTCTTTGTCGAGGAAGTTCGACGGTACTCGCAGAGAAGAGACATCACCGATCTCAAGAAAGGCATCTGCAATATTCTCTTGAGACGGGAGAAAGTTGAAATGAAATTCAACAAGAGCTTCCGACTGGAGAAAAAGAAAGATAGGGACGATAACGACGATCAAAGGGACATCAATAGGATCATTGCGCAGGCACTGGAGACCGTATCTAGGCGGAAGATACCGGAGTCGAACCTGCTTGAGGAACAATCAGTGCTCGACGCAGCGCCAAAGGAGGATGGCCTTGAGCACTTCCCCCTCGTCATTGAGGAGAGAAGCGTATATGATACTAAGGAGAGAACTCAGGAGAAGACTAAGGATGAGGGAATACCGTCCGAAGAGCCTGTTGGGGAACGGGATGCCATCAAGGTCCTACGGCGCGGATCTCTTGTGAATGTTAACTCCATTGACGAGTCCATCATTCTACCACTGAGCCGTTTCAAGACGGTCCTCGTACGGTACTACTACTTCCCAAAGGACAAACTTAAGTCGCTGCTTTCCTGATGGCTGCGGGGGGCTCCGAAAGCTTGTGCACCTTCAATGGTAATATGTAGGTATGCGGAAGTTCGCCTTCATACTTTTACTTACTGTTTTCATGGGAACGCTTGTGCTCGTGCTTGGTGGATGCTCTTCTCCTGAGAAGGCGCTGCGAGCGCGGGCAGTGGATTTCTATAACTTCCTTCGGGGAACGCGACCTGATGACAGCTATCTGACCATCAACGCCGGTCGGGTGAAGGTTCAGATGGCAGGTAACTTCGGCATCTCCTGGGTGGAAGCTCGGCAGGATGAGCCGCTGGTGCAGAGCTCGCCCGTGAAGTGGGTGCTCGATGGCGGTACTTGGTATCTCTTTCAGGGCTCAGAAGCGGAAGTCAAGCAGTTCGGCGAGTATCCACGAGAGCTCCTGCAAAGGCAGAAGCGAGCGGGCGCGGCTCCCAAGGCGCCCAGCCAGCCAATCGAGGAGCCAGCTCCCGAAGAGCCCCCACCCTCACCCAGAGGCTAGCGGCTGTGCTTCACGCCCACGCGGGGACACCACTTTTCAAGAAAGCACTCGCTGCACCGAGGGGAAACCGGAAGGCACACCTGCTGCCCATGGTTCACCAGCACGCGATTCAAGCCCGCCCAATGCTCCTTCGGGACTCGCTTCATCAACTTCTCTTCGGTCTCCCTCACGTTCCTTGATCTGACCCAGCCAAGACGGTTGCTGAGGCGATGGACATGCGTATCCACGCATATCGCCGGTGTGGCGAAAGCGGTGGAAAGCACCAGATTGGCGGTTTTCCGACCAACTCCAGGGAGTGTAATCAGCTCTTCAAGCGTTCTCGGGACTTCGCCTGCGAAGCGCTCAACGAGCTCACGAGCCATCTCCCGCAGATGCTTGGCCTTGGTCTTGTAGAAGCCGACAGGAAAAACAAGATGCGCGATTTCAACTTCCGGCGTCGCGGCAAGCTCACGCGGGGAGTGGATGCGATCAAACAGACGAGCCGTCGCTTCCACCGTAACCGGGTCCTTGGTGCGGGCGGAGAGAATCGTCGAGACGAGCGTGCGGAAGGGGGGAGTCCTGGCGCCGATCTTCAGCGGATGCCGCGGATAGCGTTTCTCCAGGAGCGCCAACTCCTTCAGGATGGTCTCCTTCTTCGCCAGAGCCACAAGCGCATTATAGCGGCAGCTAACAGGGCTGTGCTAGAATGCTGGGAAATGGCGGCTGCACCTGGAAGCCTGCGACTGATTAGATTTCCCGACGGAGCTTCTGAGCTGGCACGAACCACATTTGCCGTCGTTGACCTCGAAACCACCGGCGGGCGTGCGGACGAAGAAGGTATCACGGAGATCGCGGCATTCGCCACCACCGGCGGGCGGATTGTGAACCACTATCACCAACTGGTCAATCCGGAAAAACCGATACCGCCATTCATCGTTGGACTGACCGGAATCACCAACGAAATGGTTGGCGATGCGCCGACGATTGCCGAAGTGCTGGTGGAGTTCCTGGATTTCCTGGGAGATGCCGTAGTGGTCGCCCACCATGCGGAATTCGACATGAGCTTCCTCGAGATCGCTTGCGAACAGCATCTGCACCAGCAGATGGACAATGGAGTTCTCTGCACGCGGCGTCTGGGGAAGCGGCTGCTGCCGTGGCTCCCCAGCTACAGCCTAGATACGATTGCCAATTTTCTGGGCCTGAAGATTCGCTATCGCCATCGCGCATTTGGCGACGCCTACGCAACGACCCAGCTTCTGAACTTCTATCTGGCCTATTTAGAGCATATGGGAGTCCATACGCTTGAGCAGCTGTTTATGTTCCAGGCGGGAAAGATCCGCTTGAGCTAATCCGGCTCCAGGGGGGCTACAGCCTGCCTGCCGGCACCTTCACCATTCTCGACTCACCCTCTGCGATGACCTCCCCGGACGCTTCAGCTCGCACGGTGGCGCGGGCTTGATACAACCGGTCTCGATGCTCCACCATTTCAGCCTCAGCGACGAGGGCCTGCTCGACCTTCGCCGGGCGCCGCAGCCGCACTTTCAGCTCAGCCGTTACTGTAGTCTCACCTGTCAGACGCGCCACCAGATTACTCATCACGTCGTCCAGGATAGTCGCGATAATCCCGCCATGCACGATGCCTTCGTAGCCCTGATGATGAACTCCGGGACGGCAACTAGCCCGGAGCCGCTCCCCTTCCTGTGAGAACTTCAGATGCAGCCCCATCGGGTTCAATTCTCCGCAGGCAAAGCAGTAGTCGTTATCCCTGATCACTTCGGTGTTCATTGGCGTTCCTTCAGAACCTGATATTCGCAACCAAGTTGACGGCAAACTCATCCTGAAACTCACCCCGATTGCGCTGCATGAGTTCAAGGTACCCCTTGTAGCCCAGCCGCCTGTAAAGAAGGTACTTCACTGCAAACTCCTCCCGCTCGTCGAGCGTCGTAAAGAAAGTCCGCAGGTAGCGGAGCGATAGACTGGGAGTGAACTGCTTCTCCACATTCATATAGAGCGGATTGCCCTCGCGGGTGGTCTGCGTCCATATCCGGAAGCGCTCGAAGCGCAGACTCTCTTCCAGGAATCGCGACAGGCGGCTGCTGGAATAGAGCAATGCTTCGGTCTGCACGAAGGACTCAAAGCCGGTACGCGTAACCATCCCCTGCGGCCCGCCCACCAGATAGCCCAGAATGGTCTCCCGCGGCAACGGCGGCTCCGAAGAGAGCTCTATGCTGTTCAGGCTATCCTCATCAAGCAGATTGTTGAGGTGCACGTAAACGGTGAGACTCTCGCCCGGACCGGCAACGTACGAAGGAAGATAGATGCCACCGCCTGCTTCCGGACTGAAGGTGACGGAAGTGAGGACACCGGGAAGCTCCAGCGCAGCCTTTCCTCGCACGAAGGGAACCAGCCCATTGGCGGGGGTGAATGAAATCACCGCAGGTTCCACCAGCCGCACAACATGCCGATACACCATCAGCGCACCCGAAGCCGCGGTCAGCTCGCCCTGCAACGCTGGAGCACTTAACTCACCTCCTACTTCCAGCTCTCCGAAAACATCCGCTTCCATTGCCATCGGCGGATATCGGAAGCCACAGGAGCGTTCCAGCTCAACATCCAGCGCGAGTTCCACCTTCCGCTCAAGCAGATTATGCGGAGGAGTGATCAGTTTGCTCAGGCGGAAATCCGCTCCCTTGCGCACGAGCAATCGCCCCGATAGCCGGTACGGGTCATCCGGTCCCCGACGAATCAGAGAAAGAGAGCCGCCGAGTCCGCCCTTGAAGAAATCTCCCGCTTGCAGATGGGAAAGATGCGAGAGCTCCACGCGAGACTCAAGCTCGTCGAAATCCGCCCGTGCCGAATTGTAGCGACCGGAACCTTCGAAGCTGATGAAGTTCTCT
>MVCR01000114.1 GCA_002050035.1 Planctomycetales bacterium 4484_113
GGCATTGCCGCCAGTCACCAGGCGCTGGAATCGCAGACCGCGATTCCGCAGCCGGGGGCGGAAGGACCGAGCCGGTTGGTGCACGTGCTGATGCAGCCGCAACCAACGCTGGACGCGCCGCCTGAAGGAATCAGCCTGCCGGCGCCTTCGGAGGAGCTTGCGCTGCTGCCGGAAGCGACCGGCGCTCGCTACACGGAAGAGGACTTGTTGCGCGCTGGCGCAGCCTATGAAGATATCCTGCCGCATAACCGCGTGAGCCGAAGCGGAGACGACGTTACTTTCAATTCCGAGATGAACGACGGGGAAGCGCCCGCTTCCGGCGAGCTTTCTTTTGATACCTACCGGCTGTCGCTGAAAGGATACGACGGCAATGAGACCATCGGGTTCACCTGGGAGCTTCCCGATTGCGGCTGCGGAGCCAATCGCCCCGATTTCCGGGTGGGCTTCGCCGACTTCCCCGATGACGATTGGGACTGGTACGAGGGGCCGCGGGACGATGTTCTGACCATTGAATCCTACGCCCCCTACACCACTGCCGAAGGGGACGTGCTGCTGGTCATCGTTCTCGTTGACCCTGACGAATACACGCTGAAGCAGCTCACCATCGGCGCCTACGAAACGCGAGGGCTGGGCGACATATGGTCTGAGGGCGAGCCGCTTTTCCTCGATGAAACCCATCGTATGCCGTCAGGGGAATCGGCGGGCGAGCGTGCGGTCTCGGCTCTGCCGGCGGCGATTGACCTCTCCGACAACTGCTCACCGGTGAGAGATCAGGGGCAGGTGGGCTCCTGCACCGCCTTCGCCGCCGGGGGGGCATACGACTACGAGCTCTTCGCCATCTACCGTGATTACGGCTGGAATCACCTCGACGACTACAACCTGGTGAGCCCGAAGTGGATCTACCGCAACACCGGCTCCGGCTGCCCGCATGCGGGAAGGAATACCGCCGCAGTGGTCAATTTCCTGATGACTGATGGCACGTCGACCGAGCTCAACTGCCCCTACAAGAATGTGTGCGATTACGACTGGGGGCCGGAAGCGATTGCAGATGCGGAGATTCTGCGCATCGATGATTGGTGGTATGTCTTCTGGATTGGCTGGGATCCCGATGACGTGTCGGACATCCAGCAGGTGCTGGCAGAGGAAAAGCGCGTGTTGGTGATGCGCACGAATGTGGACGCCAACATCTTCGGCTATCAGCCGGGGGAAGTATGGAACTACGAGGGCCCCACCATCGGCGGGCATGCGATGGTGGTGGTCGGCTATGACAATGCCAAGAGCGCGTTCAAAGTGCGCAATAGCTGGAGCGCGAGCTGGGGCGATCATGGGTACCTCTGGATTGGCTACGAAACCTTTATGAATCCCGCCGCGCAGATTTACTGCTGCAAACTCAAGGACTCCTACAATCCGGCGGCGGCGGCGCGCTTCCTCGGGCTCACCATTCTCACCGATGTCGATCCTGATAGCGCAGTAACCGGCACCGAGGTTACCGTCTCCGGCTATAACTTCGGCGATTCGCAGGGCGCGAGCGAGCTGATGTTCCTCGGAGCTTCCGGTTGGACGCAGGCAACCATCAACGAGTGGCAAGATGAGGAAATCGCCGCCGTCGTTCCCGACGACGCTATCACCGGCCCGATAAAGGTGTATGTGAACGACAAGGAGACGGCTTCGGATTTCGACTTCGTCGTGCTGCCGCACATTGATGCCCTCAATCCCGCGACCCAAATAGTGGGGCAGAACATAGCCGTCGAGGGAAGCGGCTTCGGTGTATCGGCGAACGGTGATAGCAGGGTGGAAATCGGCGATGTTGAGGCGACGGTGGTCTCATGGGCAAACGACGAGATCGAAATCACCATCCCGCCGGATGTAACCCAGTCGGAGCTCACGGTGACCGTAACCGCCGGCACCAGCAACGGCGTCGAGTTCACGCCCTATCCGAATATCGACGCGCTCTCGCCCGCGGTGCAGATTGTCGGCGGCAACATCACCGTTGAGGGCACCAGCTTCGGCGACTCGCCGGACGAGAACTGCAAGGTGGAGATCGGCGGGATTGAAGCGGGCGTCGTTTCGTGGAGCGACACCGCGATAGAAATCACCATCCCCGCTGGCGTGACGCAGTCGGATCTTACCGTCACCACCAGCGTGGGAACAACCAACGGCGTCGAGTTCACGCCAAAGCCGAATATCGCGGGGATATATCCCGCCCGTGCCTACAGTGGCAAGAAGATAACGCTTACCGGCACCAGCTTCGGCGACGAGCCGGCAGACAGCAAGGTGACCTTCGGTGGCTCGGTGGAAGCCTCACCCGAGGATATCCTTAGCTGGGGCGAGAATGAGATAGTGCTCAAGGTGCCCGCGGGCGCTGAGAGCGGCGATGTTACGGTGACGGTGGGCGGGGTGGATTCCGCCGGCGTCTATCTGCTGGTGGTGCTGCCTCCGCCGGTGATTGAAGACACCGAGCAGTACTGAGGATTTACTGCCAATGCATTCTGTAGAGCGGGGTCTCCGCGCCCCGCCTTCAGGCAGCAGGGGAGAGGGAAGAGGTAGCAGGTTACAGGAGACGGGGAATCCCTATCCGCGAGTTCGTCGTCGCGTTGGCGCGGGTATAATATAAGTGGAAGGGCAAGCGGGGAGGTAAAGGAGGTGCAGCGAGATGAAAGGACACAGAACAGGAAGCAGGGCGCGCTTGCGAGGCGCCCGCTCCCGAAGCCGAAGGCTCGGCGAACTCAAGGCGGCTGACGCTATCGCGGGAGCACTTCCACCGCATTCGCAATCTGCTCGCCGCCCGCCTGCGCACCGCCGGCTACGCCCGCCCTTCCGACCCCTGCGAGTATCCGCGATTATGGGTGGGGTAGGGCCCTACAGCAGAGGAAGCGTCGGCCACCCCGGTTGTTGTTTGTTGGTTGTTGGCTGTTGGGGCGGGGCTGGTTAGCCCCGCGTAATCGGGGGGAATCACGGGCGGGGACGCCCGTGATCCAGGGGAGAAAAGGAAGCGCCGACCTGGAGGTCGACGGTACCCAGGCGCGGCGCGGAGACCGCGCCCTACAGTTCCTCCAGCTCGCCCTGATACTTCCATTCGTCGGGGGATTCGCAGAGGTTGGCGGCGACCGGTTGGCTGCGCAGCTCTTCCCACTTGTCGTCGTAGGTTTCGTCATCGCGCAGCGCTCGGTGCGAGAACTCAGGCTCCCACAGCGCACCTTTGTGGCCGAGCTCCCAGGACTTGCGCGTGGTCAGGCTCTTCCAGTGGGTGACGAACCGTGAGAGGTCACTCTCCGGCGATGCGGGCGCGCAGAAGAAGGTGATGCGGTCGGGCATCACGAGGTACTTCCCGACGAGCCATCCGTGCTGGTCGGCGGACTCGCGGAATGTCTCCGCTAGCCGCCGGTGCAGGTGGTCGTCGCACAGAACCTGCGCCCGGCGGAAGGTGTCGATGGCAACGAGATATATCTCCCGCGGCGTTTCCGAGTTGTGCTTCGGCAAAAAGTTCATACGCCTGCCAGCGGCGAGTTTGCCCCCGCCACAGAAGCATTATATCAGCAGCGGTTGAGCCTCGCCGCGATGTCGGCGATGCGCGATGCTCAGTCGAGGCAGCGATGTTATAATGTCTGCGGCGGTAATCGTGAAATTCAGTGAGCTGGTAAGGCTCCTCGAACACAACGGGTTTAAACTGGTGAAGGAGAAGGGCTCGGTCAGATACTATGCGAGGGAGGGCTGGGAGAAACTGATACGTATTGACTTTCACGGCTCGAAAGAGGTGCCGAAGGGAACCTGCAACGCGATACTTAAGGGCGCCGGGCTGAGAGGCGCGGACGAAGAGAGATGATGGACGATGATTGAACTGGATTACTCTTTGGTCATTGAGGCGACCGAGGAGCCCGACTTCTTCGGGTTCTATTCCCCGGAGTTGGAAGGCTTCACCGGCGTTGGAAGCTCGATCGAGGATTGCATCTATAAGGCGAAGTGGGGAATGAAGGAGCAGGTGAGCTTACTCAAAGAGCGGCGGCTTCCGGTTCCTCCGAAGAATCCGAATCCGCGAATCACCATTCAGAATCAGCCGGCAAGGGTCGCGGGGTGAAGCGGCGGATTCCACTCCATCAGTTACTCTCCTTTGAGTAGCCCGGGCTCATTAGCCCGACACTCTTGGGCGAATCCCAAATCAGCCGCACTGGTCATCCCGCCCGGTCGGGACTGCTTGAGAAGATGGTTTCAGGTTCACCCGCCCGGGGCGGGCTGCTGAGGCGGCGGCTATTTCTTCAGCAGTTCTTTGTACCTGTTGAGCGGTTCCTGGAGGCTCTTGATGCTCTCCGCCCAGAAGGCGGGGTCGGTGGTGTCGCCGCCGACGGTGCGGGCGACCACGTTCTCCGCCGTGTCGCTTCCCGTAAGGCGCAGGAACTCCTCGTACTTCGGCAGGAAGCTCTTCCCTTCCCGCTTGAACATATGGTAGAGCGCGTGCGCGAGCAAAAAACCGAACGTGTAGGGGAAGTTGTAGAAGGTCACGCCGGCGATGTAGAAGTGCAGCTTGCTCGCCCAGAACATCGGGTCGGCGCTTTCGGCAATCAACGAGTCGCCGAAGACCTCGCGCTGCTTCTGTTGCATCAGCTCCTTGAGGCGTGCGACGCTGACCTCGCCCTTCATTCGCTCCTCGTGAAACGCCTTCTCAAACTCAAACCGCACCGTGATGTCCAGAAGCATCACTGCATCGCCGCAGAGCTCCTTGTCTAGCATCAAGAGCTTCTCGCGGTCGCTGATGGAGTCGTCCTCGTAGATGCCGTCGGCGAGGATGTGCTCGCCGAAGATGGAAGCGGTCTCGGCGAGCGTCATCGGATATTCCTGCGCCATCGGTCGCATATCTTTCAGCACATGGCCGTGCCAGGCGTGCCCGACTTCATGCGCCATCGTGGTGACATCGGACAAGGTGCCGTTGAAGGTCATATAAACGCGCTGCTCCTTGTTCACCGGCGAGCCGGTGCAGAAGGCGCCGGGAAGCTTCGCCGGTCGCACCTCCGATTCCAGCCAGCGTTTCTCAAGGAATGAGCGGTAGTAGTCGGCGAGCGCAGGGTAAGCGGTCTCAAAGGCGCGCGTAACCATCCGCGTGCCCTCTTCCCAAGAATAGCGGGCGCTGCCGGCAAGAGGAAGCGGCGCCTCGCGCTCGAACCAGTAGATGCCGTCGCGCCCCATCGCGCGAGCTTTGGCGCGGAAGATGTCGCGGGCGATTTCGATGTTGTCGTGAATGGCGGCGTACATCGCGTCCAGGCTCTCGCGCTTGATGGAAGCTTGAAAGAGCGCGGTGTAGAGGTAATCGTCAATGCCGCGATGCTTGTAGAGAGTAAGGCGGGTGCCGGCGATGGCATTGAGCGCGGCGGCGCAGACATCCTCGATGCTCTCCCATGCGCGGTTTCCTCCCTCGTATGCCGCCTTGCCAATCTCGCGGTCGGCATCGCTCATCAGCGAGCGCCACTGGGAGATGGGCTTCATCTCCTTGTGCCCGTCGGGATAGACCATCTCGAACTGAAGCTTGCCGGATACGGTATCGTAGAGGCGTCCCCAGGCGCGCAGCCCGTCCACGTTTAGATCCGCCGCCAGCTTCTCCTCCTCGGGCGACATCGTATGCTGCGCCTTCTCGCGCACTCTCCGCAGCGGATGCGCGACTTCAGCGAGAGCTTCGCGGGCGATGAAGGCGTCGAAAACTTCGTCGGGCACGACCTTGAACGCCTGCATAATGTCCACGCCCAGCTTCTCGTACTCGGCGAGCAGCTTCATCAGCTTGCCCTCTTCCTGCGCGTATTCGGGCTTATCCGTATGCGCGGCTTTCAGGCAGCCGATATAGGCGAAGATGTGGCTGAGTATAGGCGAAGATGTGGCTGAGGCGCGCTTCTAAGTCCTCCGTCTGCAGCATGAGCTGCTCCCAGTCGGCGGCGCTTTCCGCGGAGAGCGGCGGAAGCTTCGCTGCAGTTTCCTGAAGCGTGGCGAGGTCTTCTACGAGCTGCTGCTTGAACTCAAGCATCTCCTTGCCGTTAAACTCAGGTTAAACTCAGGGAAGAAGCTCGTAAGGTCCCAGGTGACGCCTTGTTGCTTCTCAGGTTGGGCAGTTTCCATAAAGTTCTCCTGTGAGTGTTTGAGAATGCGATAGGTATGGCGATGCTTCCGCTCGATTCAGCTTGGTGCCTTGCGCGCGCTTTCGCGTCGCCGATCACTATATATACCACGAGATGCGCCGAAGCCATTCGCTCTCGCGGGGACGAATCCGGAATTGGCGGTCTTCCATCAGCCTGCTGCTCCGTGAATCGCCCTCCGACGCCACCTGCAGCGCTCTGTTCTGTTACAATACTCTCGCCAGGTGATGGTATGAACTCACTCAGTTACAGGATTCTTCTGAAGAAGGAGCCGGAGGGCGGGTACACGGTGACCGTCCCGACGCTTGTCGGCTGCGTGACCTATGGCGAGACGGTGGAGGAAGCCATTGAGATGGCGCGGGAAGCCATCGCGCTGTATATCGAGAGCCTGAAGGCGCACGGCGAGGAGATACTGAGCATTCAGTAGCGGAATCCGGGGTGGTAGGGAACAGCCTCGGTGAATTGGCGGCTTGCGGTATACTAGGGGAGCAGGAGCATCAACGGCGTATGGACTCGACGTTCACAGCGGTTTTCAAGAAGGTGGGCGACTGGTATATCGCCTATGCGGAGGAGCTTCCGGGCGCGAACTCTCAGGGCAAAACTCTTGAGGAGGCGCGCGAGAACCTGCGCGAAGCCATCGCGCTGATAATCACCTCGAACCGCGAGGTAGCAGAGAAGTAGCCCCAGCGGGAATTGAACCCGCGTTTTCACCTTGAAAGAGTGATGTCCTAGTCCACTAGACGATGGGGCCAATTCTGAGCCATGCAGGAATCGAACCTGCGACCCTCGGATTAAAAGTCCGATGCTCTACCAACTGAGCTAATGGCCCGTTTGCTAGGCGACGCTGCGGCTGCCACTGCACGGGCTCACACAACGACGTCGCCCGCGGTCGCAAAGCAGCTTTCAAAGTACCGCCCGTGCGCAACCGCCACCGTCTATTTTAGCCCATTCTCACGATTCTGCTAGAATCGGCGCGATGGGATACGAGAGAATCCTGCTGAAGCTGTCCGGCGAAGCGCTTCTGGGGGAGCACGAAACCGGCATTGACCCGGCGACCCTCGCCCGATTCGCCCGCGAGATTGCCGAGGTGCGCGGGCTGGGCAAGCAGCTCGCAGTGCTGATGGGCGGCGGGAATCTCTTCCGGGGCGCCGATCTGGCGGATGAGGGCTACGACCGCGGCACCGCCGACTATATGGGGATGCTGGCGACCGTGCTCAACGGGCTGGCGCTGATGGATTCGCTGGAGCGCATCGGGGAGACCGTGCGGCTGGTGAGCTCCCTCAAGATGGAGGAAGTTGCCGAACCCTACATCCGCCGTCGCTGCATTCGGCATCTGGAGAAGGGACGCATCGTAGTGCTCACCTGCGGGCTGGGGCGACCGTTCTTCTCCACCGATACCGCGGCGGTGCAGCGGGCGCTGGAGATTGGCGCCGATGTGGTCTTCAAGGGCACGCGGGTGAAGGGGGTCTACGACCGCGACCCGGAACAGTTCCCCGACGCGAAGTTCTACGAGAAGCTCACCTTTGAGGAGGCGATGGCGCAGCACCTGAACATCCTCGATCAGGCGGCGTTCGCGCTCTGCCGCGACAATGACTTGCCGCTTCTCGTCTTCAACATCTTTGAGCCGGGCAATCTCCTGCGCGCCGCGCAGGGGGATTCGGTGGGGACATTGGTGAAGGGGTGAGGGGCTTCACATTGAGCCTATGCGCGCTCGTTCGCTGGTATAATAAGTAGTGAACGGGATAGGTTGAACGGAGGAGTTCACAATGCCTCAAGCGGCTGAGCTGAAAGTTCTCTTGGATGTGCAGCTTCCGCTCCTCATATACAAGATGAACGGCGACTACTACGCCGAAGCGCCGCATTTCGGCGTGTGGGACTGTGCGCCAAGTCGCGAGCAGGCTTTGGAGGGCGCGGTGCAGGCGGTGATTCTGCTTCTGGAATCGGCGGAGGAACTGGGTGGCGACGAGGAGTTCCTACGCGAGAAAGGATTCGCCAAGCGCGGGAGCAGCTACACTCCCCTCAATGCCAACCAGGTGATTGCCGAGAGAGTGATGGAGCTGGACTGGAAGGACGATGATCCGGACAAGTTGCGCTTCAGCACTGAGAGTTTGGGTCTCGCAAAGGTTTACTTCGTAGAGACTGCTCCCGATCTGTTCAGCGAGCCTGCGGATTCGAAGGAGCGCGCAGGTGTTGCATCTGGAAAGGAATCCTTGCCCCTGGGGCGTTCGCTGTGGCAGAGCAAGCTGCATCCGCAGATTCCCGCATATGTCAGCTGACTGGCCCAGCAAGAGGGGGAAAGGAAGTCCTCAACGCCTTCCACAAGCTGGGCTTCAAGACCCACAAGGTTAAAGGTAGCCATCATGTCCTTTACTGGGGCGAACCTTCCCAGCAGAAGCTGGTTCACATAGTAGTCCATGGCAGTAAGGAGTGGCCGCCGCACCACGTCAAAGCCAAGTGGAAAGAGGCTCATCGGATTATGGGGACCGCGTAATCAACGCAATTGGGTCTGCTAACAGGCTGACCGTCCCCAAGCGCAGGATTCCCCCGGGGGGGTTATCAGGCGCGGGGTTTGGTGCTATTATCTGAGTTGTGA
This sequence comes from Planctomycetales bacterium 4484_113, assembly GCA_002050035.1. Classification (GTDB taxonomy): domain Bacteria; phylum 4484-113; class 4484-113; order 4484-113; family 4484-113; genus 4484-113. The sequence continues at coordinate 8,707 of MVCR01000114.1, forward strand.
ATCCCCTCACCAATAAAGATTCCAATGTGCAACCTGCCGCGCAGGCGGAGACGGCATCCACGCCGCCAGCGAGCGCGAGCGCTGGTGCAGAGTCCCTGTTTGCGCTTCTGCTCAAAGACGACCTCACATCGGAGGAGAAGCAGCTCATCGTCGAGCAGACGCTCGCCTTCTACGAGCAGAACCTGAACCCGGGGTATCTGGAGTTCAAGAAGAGCAGCGACGCCAAAGCGGTCGAGTGGACCGGAAGCGGCGCCTGGATGACGGACCTGGACGGGCATTCGTTCATCGATTGCCTGGGCGGCTACGGCGTCTTCGCGCTGGGGCATCGCCCGCCGGAGGTCATCGCGGCAGTGGAGAAGAGCCTCACGCGCATCGGGCTGACGGGTCAGGAGCTTTTGAACCCGTTCCAGGCGGCGCTGGCGCATCGGCTCGCCGAGATTTCCCCAGGAGACCTCGCGTATTCATACTTCCATGGCGGGGGCGCGGAGAGCAACGAAGCCGCCTTCAAGATCGCGCGGCTCGCCACCGGTCGCGTGAAGCACATCACGATGAGCAACTCCTTCCATGGCAAGACCATGGGCGCGCTGGCGGCGACTAATCGCGATGTCATTCGCCAGCCGTTTGAACCGCTGGTGCCGGGATTCATCGAGGTGCCGTTTGACGACCTCGACGCGCTGGAGCACGCGATGAGCGAGGAGATCGCCTCGGTGATTGTGGAGCCGGTGCAGGGGGAGGGCGGCATCAATGTGCCGTCGGACGATTTCCTTCCCGGCGTGCGCGCGCTCTGCGATCGCTACGGGGCGCTTATGCA
>MVCR01000115.1 GCA_002050035.1 Planctomycetales bacterium 4484_113
GCCTCTGTACCGGCGGGCCCCAAGGCTTGCCGGTGCCAACCCGCACGACCAGCTTCCGCAGGTCAGGCAGGTCGCTCATGAACTGCACGTCGTCATCTTCCTCAGTCGCCAGGTACCTCACGAAGCGACCGCTCCAGTAGATTCCTGCATTTGAGCTGTGGGCGAAGTAGTACGCCATGAGGCCGTCGGGAATCTCCTCGTGGAGTTCTACCCAGTGGTCAATAAGTGCCTTGTAGGCGGTCGGCGCAGGATACTCAAAGCGCGGAGTCTGCGCTGCCAGATGCAGGTAGTCGCGGGCAAGCGAGCGCTGCCCACGACGAATCGCAACAGACAGATTGAAGATGTACGCGAACCCGTTTCCCGAATCGAGCGAGGTCAGCAAATCCGCGCAACGGAGGACTCCAGCGTTCCTCATCTACCCCCGGGAAGTGAACGAACAGCTTCCCCCACGCTCGCCAGAAAACCCAGCGCTCAAACCAGTGCTCGGGGTCGTCTTGAAAGCGCTCTGGTGCTTCAGAAAAGAACTTGACCATGCCCCACGCAGCGGGAAACCCCCTGACAACTTCTAGAGCGACCGGTAGTACCGGCTCTTCCTCGCGCTCGGAAACAGCCATTACCGTCCAAAGGCAGTTGGTGATGTAGCGATGGGACAACGCATCCGCATACAGTTCCCACACTTCCTTGCCCACGGGGGATAACTCGGGCGGTGGCGCGGTGTCCTGTTTCTTCGCACAGCCTACGAAGCTCAACAAGCTGATGAGCACAATCACTGCTGCCCGCCGAGCTGTCATACGCTCATTATACTCATACCGTCACAGCAGATGCAGGCTCTGAGATTCTTAACATTCCGCCAGCACAATCGAACGCTGTCTGCGCTACAATAGCGGTTCATGAACGCGGGCGTCATAACTTTTCTGGGCTCCAACTGCGATGACGACGCGCTTTATGCGCTGGGCGATGTTCTGGGTGCTGACGCGCGGCGGCTCTTCTATTCGGACCGCGAGCTTCCGGAGCTTGACCTCATCGTGCTTCCCGGCGGGTTCTCCTACGGCGATTATCTCCGCTGCGGCGCCATCGCGCGTTTCAGCCCGATTATGCCGGCGGTGCGCGAGTTCGCCGATGCCGGCGGGCTGGTGCTCGGCATCTGCAACGGCTTTCAGATTCTTTGCGAAGCCGGTATGCTCCCCGGTGCGCTCGTGAAAAACGACTGCCTGGAATTCCGCTGCCAGTGGGCGCGCATCCGCGTGGAGAACAATGAGCTCCCGTTCACGCAGGGGCTGACCGTCGGCGAGGTGCTGAAGATACCCATCGCGCATTCGGAGGGCAACTACTTCGCGCCGCCGGAAGTGCTTGCGGAGCTCGAAGAGCATCACCGAGTCGCCTTCCGCTACTGCGATGAGAATGGCGAGCTCACGCCGGAGGCGAATCCCAACGGAAGCCTAAATCACATCGCAGGCATCACGAATGAGCGCGGCAATGTTCTTGGGATGATGCCACATCCTGAACGCGCCTGCGAGGATACGCTCGGAAGCGCAGATGGGATGCGGGTTCTAGGCTCGATTGCCCGTTGGCTCAAGTCGGCGTCGCCAGCGTAGAGGAAAAGTACTGACCTCCGGCAGCACATCAGTGAGCCAATTCAGCGAGCTGAAGTTGCTCTGGCACCCAATGGGCGCTTCCGGTTCCGGACTACGGGTGCAGGTTCTCGAAGACACCGTAGGAAACTTCCAGTTCCGTGAGTCCGGTAGTGTTCGCGGTGAATGTCGCCATCTGCCCGTCGGCACCGACTTGCGCCACCGCGCTGCCGGCACTCTCCCAGACGTGGTGCGCCGGGTTGAACTGAAAGACCACAAACTGTTCGCCCGGCGTGCATGCCTTCTCCAGCACTAGCACTACTGTAAGGTCCTGGTGCACTGCAGCACCGGGTGCGGCCGTGATGCTGAGTGCTCCCAGAAGCAAGCCCGAGCCTTGGGGGAAGCTAGCGGCATCTCGCTCTTCACCACCGAGCATCTCCGAGACCGTCACGTGCGTGTTGGCAGCGAACGCACCGGCAGGGAATGTCGCCGAGCTTCCTGACGGCAGTGCTACCACCGTTTGTTGACCCGCGGGGACCGTGGCAGTGACCATCTGCCCGGTGGGGAAGTGAGCCCGCTGCCCACCGCCACTACAGGCAACAAGTGCAAGCAGCAGAACCAGCATTGCACCACCAGCAAACAGCAATCGCAAATGCGCCTTCATAGGGGATTCCCTCCAAACTTAGGATGACTCATATCAATCATACTGCAAAGCCGAGCCGACCGCAAGCCGAAGCAGCATCGGGCATCGCCAGTTTTCCATGGCATTGCGGGAATGAAGCTGGCTGCGAACTCACGCCCGGCAGGATTCGAACCTGCGACCCTCTGCTTAGAAGGCAGATGCTCTATCCCCTGAGCTACGGGCGCCCTGGTCTATTATAGCCAACTGGTCACGATCCCTTCGGAGACGTCATCCGTAGCAAGAGGAAGCATTCAGGCAGGCTGCCCCACTGGAACCCTCAATCCTCCCTACTGGGGCGGTAGTGCTTTTCGATCTCGGCGAGTTTGTCGCGCAGCCACGCGGCGGCGGCTTCGACCTTTGTCTCATCACGACCACGCACGCGCACCTCCACCCAGGCGATGTCTTCGTATTTCGGGTAGCTTCCTATCTCCACATCAGGGAATCGCTCATTCGCCTCTCGCAGAATATGCGCGAACTTGCTCTCGCCGACCATCACCTTGATGGCATCCTGAAAGAAGCTCCCCCGTCGAAAATCCTCCGCCACCATCTCGAACATAGCATGCAAGAGACTCGGGATGCCCGGGAAAACGTAGATGTTGTCCACGATGAAGCCGGGCGCACCGGTCGCCGGATTACCAATAAGCCGGCATCCTTCTGGAAGCTCCGCCATCGTGAGCTGTGCTTCCGTTGCCTTTCCGCCATGGCTTTTCCGAATCATCTCAGCAGCTTCCTCGTTGAACACGAGCTCCCGCCCACAAGCACGCGCTATCGCCTCCCGCGTGAGGTCGTCCGGTGTGGGCCCAATACCGCCAGTGGTAATGACGAATTCATACTCCCGCGCAAGCGCGCTCACCTCGTGGACGATGGTATCCATCACATCGGGAATCACGAGAATCCGCGCGACTTCCATGCCCAGCTCGTTGAGACGCTTGACCAGCCAGTGCGAGTTGGTGTCCTGCGTGCTGCCGTTAAGGATCTCGTTGCCGATGACGACGATTGCGGCTCTGCCCTTTTGCATCGTGCGCTATAGTATACTCCGTTGGCAGCAGACCCATCCCAGCGTGCGCGTCGCATCCTGGCAGTCATCGTCGCCACCTTCGTCGCCAATCTGGCGGTCGCGTTGGGCAAAATCGTCATCGGGATGTTCACCGGGCTGCTTTCGCTGACCGCTTCCGGCTTTGAATCCCTGCTCGACAGCGCGAACAACATCTTCGGCTACGGCAGCCAGATCTTCGTTACCGCGGTGCGGCGCCTCCAGGGCACGTATGCGCCGCAGGTCAATGCTTGGGCGTACGGCGCCATCATCGCCTCGCTCCTCGTCAGCACCCTCGTGACTATCTGCGAGTACCGCTTCGGGAAGGCGTATCGGAGCGAATTCCTGCGGGCTGATGCCGGACATACTCTGTGCGATGCCCTCTCCGGACTGCTGGTGCTGGCCGCCATCGTGCTGGTGGGGCGAGGCTGGGTGTGGGCGGACCTCGCAGCGGCCATCGTGGTCGTCATCATCATTCTGGTCACCGGCTACCGGCTGATGCGGCAGTCCTTCGACGTGCTCACCGACACGGCGCGACTGAATCCGAATGCGGTGGCTTCCGCCTGCCTGCGCGTCGAAGGCATCGAAGGCGTACACAAGGTGCGCAGCCGCGGCACCTCGGACTCAGTCAAGGTGGATCTGCACATCCAGGTCGACCGGAAGATGAACATCGAGCAGGCACATCTGCTGGCGCATCAGGCGAAGCACGAAATCAGGAAGGACTTCCCGGCGGTAGACGATGTCGTGGTTCACATCGAGCCGTTCCGACGGGGCAAGAGCAAACCTAAGAGCGCACCTCAACAACCTGAGCAGAAATGACGAACTGGTGGAATTTCTCAGTGCTGGCAAAGACCAGAAAGTAATAGAGACCGGGCTTGAATTCGCCGATCTCACCAGCGGGGAAATGCGAGGATTGGAGCGCGGCGAATACCTCTTCCAACGTAACCTTCAGACGTATGCGACCACGCGCCGGCTCGCTCTGCAAGAGGTAGAGCGTCGGCATACTGCTGAAATGGCGCCGGAAACGCTCTCCGACTGGCAGAATGCCGACAAATGCATGCGGAAGACTGTAGCCATTGAGCTCAGCGTTCAGCTTTGAGGGCAGCTGCGGCTCGGGCAGCGGCTCATAACCAATACCTACGAAGCCAATGCGCACTCCCTCATCCAGCCTTCCGTCCAGCTCAAGCGTATCATGGGAACTAGCCTTGGCAGGCAGGCGCGAGAAATCACCGTAGTCATCGACAAACTCCTGAGCAGCGGTGAGCACACTCTTCTCGCCATCCCACAACAGGACTATTGATACGCCGACGCCGGTATGAGCAGGAGCGAGGATATTTAGGCGATGCTCGTCGCTATTCATCCAGCGCTCCTCGATATCGTGCACCAGTTGCGGGGTCAAGTAGATGCGCGCATTGCCTTCCCAGTAGGAGAGGTTTTCCGCCACCTGATCTGTTCCCCCTGCGGCGTTGTAGCGCCAGGTCGGCTTGCATCCCGCGAGGTCGAGGTGTGACAGATAGCGGTAGTTGGCCATCTCCTGGGCGTGCACCCGCGCAGAAATCATAGCCGCAGGATCACGCACCACGGGCTGCAAGCCAACTTCCTGCCGGTCTTCATTCAGTAGGCGAATCAGTAAAGCTACCGCCTGCGAAAGGGGTATCTGATCTTCGGCACTTCCGAGCCGGCAGTAGATTTCCTCCTGGGACATCTCGGTCTGCTGCCAATGCCCGGCGAGTACAG
>MVCR01000116.1 GCA_002050035.1 Planctomycetales bacterium 4484_113
CGAGTGACCGATAACGACGGCGCCTTCGATGTGGATACGGTGGCGATTGACGCGCAGGCGAATCCCATGAACCAGATGCCGATAATCACCGGGATAGGCGCCTCGCCCTCCACGACCACGCCGTACTCAACGGTGAACTTCACCGCGGCGGCAGATGATCCGGATGGGACTATCGCCTCGTGGGCATGGGACTTTGATAATGACGGTACCGACGACTCCACAGAGCAGAACCCAAGCAATGCCTTTGACGCCGTTGGCATATACAACGTGAAGCTGACGGTAACGGATAACGATGGCGGGTACGCCGCGGGCTATGTGACGGTGAATGTGGAGGATGCGCCGGCGGACATTCCGCCGAATATCACGGAGGTGTTGGCGAATCCGTATTCGGGGAGCCCGCCGCTGACGGTGAACTTCACGGCGATGGCGAATGATCCTGATGGCAGTATTGACCAGTGGCGGTGGGATTTCGAGAACGACGGCACCTGGGATTACACCGACCCGAGCACGGGTAACACCAGCCATGATTACACCAGCGCCGGCTACTACACCGCGCGCCTGCGGGTGACGGACAATCTGGGCGCGGTGAGCAACGCTTATCTGGGCATCAGTGTTGGTGGCACCAGCAATCTCCCTCCCGTCGCCGAGCTATTCGTAAGTGAGCCGGTGGTTTATCTTGGTGAGGTCGGCTCGGAGACGGTGACCTTAGACGCGAGCTACAGCTATGACCCGGATTCCTCAGGAAGTCTGAGCTACAGCTTTGACCCCTACGGCGATGGCAATTGGATTTCCAACGGGAATGACCCGACCTATGACTTTGCATACAGCATCACTGGTTCATTCAATCCGCGGGTACTGGTGGAAGACGATACCGGTGAAGACATTGATTCAGCGCAGATACGCATCTACCGTTTCGGCTCGATCACGCCGGACAGCGCAGGAGCGGTAGGTCAATACACCTCGCTTGCCGTGGTGAAGGGTAACCCTGCTATCGCTTACTACGATCAGACTAACGGCGACCTCAAATACGTGCGGGCGAACAATGCCAACGGAAGTTCTTGGGGAACGCCGGTCACGGTGGATAGCGGGGGAGTGGTTGGCTCGCTTCCATCACTGGGAGTCGTCAACGGGAGACCCGCCATCAGCTACTACGACAGCTCCAACAGTGATCTGAAGTACGTGCGGGCAAGCGATTCCAGCGGCAGCGGTTGGGGAACGCCGGTGACAGTAGATAGTGGCGGAAGTGTCGGCTCGTACAGTTCGCTAGCGGTAGTAAGCGGGAACCCCGCCATCAGCTACTACGATCTCGGCAGCCAAGACCTCAAGTACGTGCGGGCAAACGATATTAATGGAGCTTCCTGGGGCACCCCACTCACCGTTGACAGCACGGGTAGCGTTGGGTTGTATGGTTCTCTGGCAGTCGTGAATGGCTACCCCGCGATTTCATACTATGACGGCACCGGCAAGGACCTGAAATATGTGCGGGCGACGAATGCCAACGGCAGCACCTGGGGAACCCCGCTCACGCTTGATACTACTGGTGATGTGGGCTGGTACACCTCTCTCAAGGTGGTGAATAGTAACCCGGCGATATCCTACTTCGACTACAGCAACGTCGACCTCAAGTATATACGCGCTACCGACGCTACCGGAAGTAGCTGGGGTGCCGCGGTCACGGTGGATAGCGCCGGCTCGGTGGGCTACCATACCTCGCTAGCGGTGATTGACGGCAACCCCGCGATTAGCTATCGCGCGGTCACTAACGGCGATCCCAGATATGTGCAGGCTAGCGACGCCAGCGGAAGCAGTTGGGGCACTCCGATAGTTGTGGACAACGCTGGCAATGCCGGAACCTATACTTCGCTTGCGGTTGTGAACGGCAAACCAGGCATCAGCTACTACGACATCACCAATGCCGACCTCAGCAACTTCTCTCGGCGGGGTCTGCATGTTCCGCCGGGCCTTCGCGTCGTCTGAAGGCGATGCTCGGCTATAATCAGCCCGATGCGACCCATCAAGTTCGGCACTGACGGCTGGCGCGGGATTATCGGGTTCGACTTCACGTTTCCCCGCACCGTGCTGGTGGCGGAAGCCGTCCGCCAGCATCTGATTGAGCGGAAAGTGGCTGAGCGTCCAATCGTCATCGGCTACGATATGCGCTTCCTGGCGGACGCGTTCGCCGCCAATGTGGCTAACTACTTGAAGTCCAAAGGGATGGAGGCAAAGCTCTTCGGCGCTCCCGTGCCGACACCGGTCTGTGCGTTCGCGGTGAAGCACGAGAAAGCGGCAGGAGCACTGATGTTCACCGCCAGCCACAATCCCTACTACTACCTGGGCATAAAGTTCATACCGGAGTATGCGGGTCCTGCCGAGTCCGAAATCACGGACCGCATCGGCGAGATTATCGCCCAGCTTGAGGGAGAAGGCTACTCTGCGCCGGAACTGAATTATCACTGGGAGGGCGGGCGTTACAGGGTGAAGGAAGCCTACTTCGAGCAGTTGGATTGCATCGTCAACACGGGAGCTTTTGCCCGCTTCCCCTTCCGCCTGCTCTACACGCCACTCTTTGGCTGCGGGCAGGGCTGGGTGGAAGCCTACTTGAAGCGGCACGGCATTGAGGTCGAGAAGACGCAGACGGGTCGGGATGTCTACTTCGGCGGGCAGCAGCCGGACCCGTCGCCGGCGAATCTCGCTCCGCTGGCGAAGCGTCTCAAGAAGGAGAAACTGGATCTTGCGGTGGCGACGGACGGCGATGCCGACCGCTTCGGGATGGTGAGCTCAGAAGGTCGCTACTTCGGGGCTAATCAGTTGCTGCCGGTGCTGGCGGAGCATCTCGTAACCACGCGTGGACTCGCGGGGGCGCTCGTACGCACGCTGCCCACTTCTCATATGTTGGATGAAGTCGCTGCAGCACATCAGCTCGAACTCATCGAGACACCGGTGGGTTTCAAATACGTGGGGCGTAAGCTGCGTGATGGCGCGCTCATCGGTGGCGAGGAGTCGGGCGGTATCTCGGTGCGCATGCACGTGCCGGAGAAGGACGCGATCCTGGCGATTGTGCTGGCGCTGGAAGTTATGGCGACGGCGGGGGAGTCGCTGCCCCACCTGTGGAAGAGCTTGAGTGAGCGCTATCATCCTTATACCTATGAGCGCATTGACGTTAGCGTGGACGAGCGGCGGAAAGCGGCACTAATGGCTGCCGTGAGGAAGATGGCAGACCAGTCGAGCGTTTTCAGGCGTGAGATCGCTGAAGTGAGCCGCATCGACGGCTTGAAGTTCGTGTTCACCGATGGTAGCTGGTTGATGCTTCGGGCTTCTGGAACCGAAAGCGTGGTGAGAGCGTACTTCGAATCCCCGCATCCCGGAGAGTTCAAGAGACTGCGCAAGGATGTAACGGGGTTTCTTCGGGAGTTCCAGGAATGATCGAGCGCCTGCGACAGCAGATGAATCCGGTGGGAGCTTCCACAGTGGATGCGGGGGCGGTTGAGCCGGTGTCGCCGCTACTTGAAGTGCGGGATCTCACCGTGGACATCACAATGGATGAATCCACCGTGCACGCGGTGCGGGGGGTGTCATTTGCCATCTCTGCCGGCGAGATGGTGGCGCTGGTGGGAGAGAGCGGCTGCGGCAAGTCGATTACGGCGCTCTCGCTCATGGGATTGAGCCGTCAGATTCCGGGTGCGCATGTCGGAGGTCACATCTTCTTCCGACCTCGGAAGCAACTGCATCACGGGAGCGATAGTGTCGGTGTTGATTCGGTGATTGATGTTGTCGCGGCGCCGCTCGGATCCCTGCGACATCTACGAGGTAACGAAATCGGCATCATCTTCCAGGATCCCATGAGTTCGCTGAATCCGGTGTTCAGCGTGGGGCAGCAGATCATGGAACCGCTACTGCTGCATCGCCAAATGACACGCCGAGAGGCGCAGAGGGAGGCGGTGCGGCTACTGCGAATAGCGGGCGTATCCGAGCCCGAACAGCGCTTCTATCAGTATCCGCATCAGCTCTCGGGAGGAATGCGGCAGCGGGTGATGATTTCGATGGCGCTTTCCTGTCGGCCGAGCCTGCTGCTCGCCGACGAGCCGACGACGGCGCTGGATGTGACCATCCAGGCGCAGATTATGCATCTGCTGCTGCGCTTGCGGCAGGAGTTTGGCTCGGCGGTGATGCTGATAACTCACGATCTGAGCATCGTCGCCGGAACCTGCAGTCGTGTGCTGGTGATGTACGCCGGGAAGTTGGTGGAAATGGCGGCGGCTAGGGAGTTCTTCTATCATCCGCGCCACCCGTATTCGCGGGCGCTGATGGACTCTCTACCGCGTGTGGATATCAAGCGGGAGCTGAAATCCATTCCCGGGCAGCCACCTGACCTGACATCGCCGCCACCGGGATGTCCGTTTGCGCCTCGCTGCCCACGAGCGCGTGATGTCTGCCGTGAGGAAATGCCTCCACTGGAGGCTTTGGGAACGGCAGTGGTCGCCTGCCATTTCCCGTTGGAGACGGGAGCCTAGTCGAAGAACGGGATGGGATTCTCCGGCGGTGAGAGGTACTTGATGCCGCCGAAGTACTTCAGAAGCGCCTGGGGAATGCGCACGTTTCCGTTCTCAAGCTGGTAGTTTTCCAGCAGCGCGATGAGAAGTCGTGGCAGAGCCACTCCGCTGGCATTGAGCATATGGACGAACTCGGGCTTGGCTCCCGGTTCCCGACGGAAGCGAATGCCGGCTCGGCGCGCCTGGAAGTCCAGCGTGTTGGACGCACTGCTAACCTCCAGCCACTCATCCATTGCGGCGGCGTACACTTCCAGGTCGTAGGTCTTCGCCGCGGCGAAACCCATATCGCCGCTCGGCAGCAGGGCTCTCCTGTAGGGAAGCTGAAGCAGTTCCAAGATATGCTCGGCTTCTTCGGTGATGGTCTCCAGGCAGCCCGCGCTCTGTTCGGGCGCACAGATATTGACCAGCTCGACCTTCTCGAACTGATGCACCCGCATTAGACCCCGTGCTTCCTTGCCGTAGTGCCCGGCTTCGACACGCCAGCAAGGCGAGTAGGC
>MVCR01000036.1 GCA_002050035.1 Planctomycetales bacterium 4484_113
AAGCCCGCATCGCCGAATGGCGCGCTAGCGGGCTCACTTTCACCGATTTCTCCGACTACTATCGCTTCCCGAGAGAGCCGCTTCCTTCCTGGCTCGAGGAAGCTACGGCAGTGGCTTCCCAGCTCAACTGGCCAGCAGGGGAGTACGCTATCGTGCTCGCGCACTCCTTCAAGGCGGGACAGAGCTCGCCAGGATGGCGTGTTGTCTCCGCAGGACTGGAGAACCTGCAGCCCCGACCCTACTCTACCCGTCGAGTCGCTGATACGGTCAGAGAGTCAGCCGCGCACCACTTCATTGTCAGTAATACTGAGGGAAGGTGATGCCGAGGCCGAAGTCTTCCAGGGAAGTCTGCCTCGCGGCTTCGCGGTAAGACGAGACAACGGCAGCCTGGCGCTGGTCACAGATCTCGAAATCTTTGGGGAGCTTGGCGAAGTCGCCCGCAGGCCGGCACGGCATCACCGCACCGGTAGCCTGCAAACCACAGCGGAGCTGAATCCCGGGGATTTCGTCGTCCACATTGACTACGGGATCGGCAAGTTCGTGGCTCTGAAGCAGATGGAAGCTAAGGGAGCGCTCCGCACGTACCTCGAATTGAGCTACGCGGGAGGAGACAAGCTGTTCGTTCCCGTCGATCAACTTGACCGGCTCAAGCCCTACCGGGCAGCGGGGCAGCCGCGCCTTTCTTCGCTCACCAGGGGGTCATGGCAGCGGGTAAAGGACAAGGTGCGACGCGACGTGCTGCAGTATGCGCTTCGCCTGCTCAAGCTCTACCGCGAGCGCAAGGTGGCACAGGGCTACCGGTTCGACGCTGCCTCCCGCTGGATGGAGGAATTCATCCAGGGCTTTCCCTATGAGCTTACGCCGGACCAGGCGGAAGCATGGAAGGCGGCGGAGCTCGATATGGAAAGCCCGCGCGTGATGGATCGTCTCATCTGCGGAGAAGTCGGCTTTGGTAAGACCGAGATTGCGATGCGAGCCGCCTTCAAGGCATGCACCAGCGGGAAACAAGTACTGATGCTCTGTCCCACCACCATCCTCGCCGACCAGCACTACCACACTTTCCTACGGCGGTTTCGCCCCTTCCCCTTCCGCGTGGAGCTGCTCAGCCGCTTCCAAGAGCCAGGTGAGCAGCGCAAGATTGTGGAAGCCGCGGCTGTCGGGCGTGTCGATGTCCTTGTCGCCACCCATCGTGCGCTGAGCCGAGACGTGCAGTTCAAGAACCTGGGGCTGCTCATCATAGATGAAGAGCAACGGTTCGGCGTCCGCCAGAAGGAAGAACTGAAGTTGAGATACCCGCAGATTGATGTGCTCACTCTGACCGCCACACCCATTCCGCGTACCTTGCGCCTGAGCCTGCTCGGGCTGATGGACATAAGCCTGTTGGAAACCCCTCCGCCGGAACGAAAGGCGGTCAAGACCTACGTGGGAGAGTGGAACGGCTACTTGGTCAAAGATGCCATTCTCAAAGAACTGAGTCGCGGAGGGCAGGTCTACTTCTTGCACAATCGTGTGCGTGACATCCAGCGAGTGGCGAGGCAACTGCAGGAGCTCGTTCCTGAAGCTAGAATCGGCATAGCGCATGGGCAACTGACGGAACGGAAGCTGGAAGCAATGATGGACGCCTTCAACATCGGCGCTTTCAACCTGCTCCTGGCCACTACCATCATCGAGAACGGACTCGACATCCCGACTGTGAACACGCTCATCGTGGATCATTCGGAGATTTTGGGACTGGCACAGATGCACCAGTTGCGTGGTCGCGTGGGAAGAAGCCGGTTGAAGGCGTATGCCTACTTCTTTCACAGCCCGCTCAACTTGCTCACCGATGAAGCCAAGGAGCGCCTGCGAGCCATCTACAACTACGCTTATCTCGGAGCAGGCTATGAGATCGCGCAGCAGGACCTGATGATTCGCGGAGCCGGCACCATTCTGGGTACCGACCAGAGCGGCACTATTGAGCTGGTCGGGATGGACTACTACCTAGACCTTCTGACTGAGGCGGTCGAGAAGATCAGGGAATTGCCGGAGGAGTTCATTGACCGAGGTGAAATTCCCTGGCAGAGGGAAGAAACGGTAGTGCAGGTTGACCTGCCACTACCCTGTTACATTCCGGAGAAGTACGTGCCAGACACTCCTCTGAGAATGAGATTGTATCAGCGCATTGCCAGCGCGGAAGATGAAGAAGCTCTCCGCCTGCTGCATGAGGAATTCGAAGACCGCTTCGGCAAGTTGCCGCAGGAGGTAGAGAATCTTTTCTACATCATTCGGCTGAAGCACGCTGCACGTTCTGCGGGCGTATCGCAGGTCAGCTACATCCCGGCGCAGCAGAAACTCACGCTGAACTTCGCCGGAACACGGCTTGCTCGCGAAAGCACACAGGCAAGCAGCGCTGAGGGAAAGGCCCACGGGCCATCCCTTTCGCTGGTCGGTTCCCGAAGCAGAAACGGCGCAGTCCCGCGCAAGAAGCTATGGCTCAGGAAGCTGCCACTTCTTGATTCGCGAGTGAGCGAGGTATCTGATGAGATGGTGGTGGCTAAGGTGGAACACGGTCCCGACTTTGCGGAGGATGTACTCGCATTACTGGAGAGGGTATCCCGGTTGGTGCCTAAGGAATCACCTGCGGAAGGGGAAGACGATGCGCCATAGCAGGTCAAGGCCACACTTCCATTGTGGAAGCCTGCAGTGAAAGGAGTCGAATGAACGCGGGGCACAGATTGCAGCAAATGCGCCAACGGGATTGTCCCATGCGCAGACCCAACCATGCCCTATAATCTGAATAATGAGCACGGAGGATCCAGGCGGGATTTCTCTTGACGGACGAGTGGCACTCGTAATCGGCGGGTCCTCGGGGCTCGGCGCGATGACCAGCCGGTTCCTGCTTGAGCGCAAGTGCGCACTCACAATCACCGGACGCGCTGAAGATCTCGACTGGAAAGAGACACTCCCCCCAGAGCAGAAGGCCCGCATTCAGTATGTGCCCCTTACAGTGGAAACGGGTGAGGAGTTCAGCAGGCTGTGCGACCCTCTGGGATTTCCAGAGCCGGGGCTGAGCATCCTCGTGTATGCCATCGGCCCGGTGATCTACCGCTCGCTTGTGGAGACGCACCCGCATGAAGTGACGACTCTGATGCGGACGAATGTGGTCGGGTTCCACTCTGCGGTTCGAACCTTCCTTCCGAGGTTCGCGGGGGACGGCTATGGCCGCATCGTTGCCTTCACTTCTGCGGGAGTTGAGAACCTGAGCTCAAAGAGCATGGCCCCTGCCTACGCCGCGGCGAAGACGGCATTGCTGTCCTTGATTCGCTCCTTCGCCCGCGAACTGGCACCGCGGGGGATCACTGTGAATGCAATTGCACCTGGCTGGTTCGCGCAGGGACACGCGGCACCTGCCAACAGCAAGCATCTACCGGACATCCCGGCGGATCGGCAGGGCGACGAGCACGACCTTGTGGCGGCACTTTCCTTTCTTCTCAGTCCCGCCAGTGACTACTTCACCGGCAACAACCTGAGCATGAGCGGCGGGTACGCAATCTAGAAATCATCCCTTGATGTGAGGTCTCACCAAACCCCGCAGGACTCCCTGAATGGTCACGTGCGATAGAATCACGTCCGGGTAAGCAGGATTCGCCGCCCGAAGAACCACCCGTTTTCCACGGCGGTGGTAGAACTTGACGGTTGCTTCATCCTCTACCAGAGCAACGACGATTTGCCCCGGCTCGGCGGTCCTCTGATAGCGGAAAATGCCGAGGTCGCCATCGAGGATCCCGGCATCCTTCATCGAGTCGCCAACGATAGTCAGTGCAAAGTAGCGGTAATTGTTGCGTTCCCACTGCTCTAGCGGGAAGTCCAGGAAGTCTTCGAAGTTTTCCTCTGCCCACAGGGGCTTACCGGCAGCGATCCGACCGACGAGAGGAATCCGTCTCTCCGCAGGCGACTTCAACAGTTCACGGCCAGCCGGCGTCACAATCATGGCGCGGGACTTCCGGGGGAATCGTTCGATGAGCCCTTTCTTCTCGAGAGCGAGAATGTGGTCGTACGCTCCCTTTACGCTGCAGTCGTGCATGCGCGCTATATCGCGCACAGAAGGAGCGTAGTTGTACTCCCGGAAGAACTGAGATATGTACCGCAGTACCTGCTTCTGCTTCTTCGTCGGGGTTTTTCCCATACCCCATTATACTATACCAGTGTTTAAACCTGTCAAGAGCACAGCGGAAGCGCTATGGTATAATCGCTTGAGATGATTGCAGGTGTGCTCTTCCGCAAGCTAAGTCCCATCTGCGACGAGCGCGGGAGCCTAATGGAGATATTGCGCGCGGACTGGGATAACTTCGCCGGATTCGGCCAAGCATACATCGCCACCGCCTATCCCGGGGTAATCAAGGCGTGGCACTGGCATGAGGATCAGACAGATAACTTCTGCGTTATTGCGGGTATGGCTCAGGTTGCCCTCTACGACCGCCGGAAGGAATCCCCCACACACGGAGAGGCAATGAGCTTTTTCATCGGCGAAAGGAACTTCGGCCTGATCACTATACCGCCGCGGGTAGCCCATGGCTTCAAGAATATAGGCAGCGTTGAAGTCGTAGTGCTCAACCTGCCAAACCGGCTCTATGATTACGAGCATCCCGATGAAGGACGCCTGCCACCGGACACTCCCGAGATTCCCTTCAACTGGGAGCGAGTTGACCGATGAACGCAGACAAGAACGAGCCCGACCTCACAGAAGTTGAGCTGCTGAACAAACTCCTCGCCCTGCATAGAGAACTTACGGGCTGCGCAACCTTTGAGGAACTGGGGATCCATATCTCCAGCGAGCTGCCGGCTATCATTCCTCCTTTTCACGTGATCCGCTTTCCCGTTGTTGAAGGCGAGCTCGCACGTGAGTTCCCGCTTGGCGGGGTGGAACCCGAAGTCGCACCTGACCTTGCAGAAGAACTGCGGAAGACCTACCCACCTTATGCCCTGCGTGCAATGTCAAGCCGAGAACCTCTCTGCTACGACATAGCCGAGATACCGGAACTCAAGCACATCGCTACCGATCTGGCAGCAGGCGTCTCGTGGTGCTGCTTCCTGGCATTGACCGATAGCAGCGGGGAGCCCACGGAGATTCTGGTTTTCGAGTTCCTGGCTCCCGGAGCCAAGAGTGACGAAATCGCCCGCCGCCTCAGCGAGCTTGCCGGTATTCTTGCCCCTCCCATCGAAACCATCAAGCTCCGCCGCGCTTATGAGGATATGTTGCGTCGTTCGGAAGCACTGATGCAGGTCAGCCAGATTATCAGCGGCAAGCTGGAGCTCCGCGAACTGCTCACGGTTCTGGCAAGACAGTGCTCGTGGTTGCTTAACGCTGATCGCAGCACGGTGTGGCTTCACGATGAGGACCGCGGAGAAATCTGGACCATTGTCGGTGAAGGCTTGACCGACGAGATACGCATGCCGGTTGGGCTGGGTATTGCCGGAAACGTCGCCAAGACCCAGCAGACACTGAATATCGCGGATCCTTACTCGCACCCGCTGTTCAACCCTGAGGTGGATAAGCAGACGGGTTACGTAACAAAGAGCATCCTCTGCATGCCTCTCCATAACAAGAAGGGCGACCTCATCGGTGTCTACCAGGTGCTCAACAAGCTGGATCACGCCCACTTCACCCAGAAGGATGAGGAACTGCTGGCTTCACTTTCCGGCAGCGCGGCCGTTGCCATCGAGAATGCACGTCTCTACGAGGACCAAAAGAAGCAATTCAATAGCTTCATTGAAGTGCTGGCGAGCAGCGTGGACGCCAAGGATCCCACAACTGCTGATCATTCGAAGATGGTCACCGGCGTCGCTGTTGCGCTGGCTAAAGAGCTCGGATACCCCCCGCAGAAGATCGAGTTCATTCGTGTGGCGGCGGTGGTGCATGATTACGGGAAGATCGCCATCCCAGATGCCATACTGAGGAAACCGGGGCGGCTGACTCCTGAGGAGTTCAAGCTGATGCGCTCGCATGCCGCCAAGACGATCGAGATTCTTTCGCGGGTTTACTTCACCAAGGAGATGCGTGATGTACCGAAGGTAGCCGGCATGCACCACGAACGCATGGACGGTACCGGATACCCGCTGGGGTTGAAGGACGGCGAGATCCGCCAGGAGGGGCGGATACTCGCGGTAGCCGACGTCTTCCACGCGCTGATGCAGGAACGACCATACAAGAGAGGTTTCACCCCACGGGAGGCACTTGCCGAATGTAAGAAGCTCACGGCAACGCACATCGGGCGCTTCGGGGACGAAGAAGGTGCTCATCTTGACATCGAAGTCGTGGACGCGCTTGAACGCATCCTTGAACGCGAGGACTACGATCCCACGTATTTCGCCCGGGAATCAGGATGGAGCGACATCTCGGCGAAAGAACTGACTGCACTGGCAAGACAATACGGGCACGAACAAGAAGTGCATCCCCAGAGGTCGCCTGAGAAAGAACCGGAAGGGCAATCTGAGGACGCGGGGCAACAGGGGTAGGACCATGTTAGAAAGAACCTTCCTCCTTATCAAGCCGGACGGCGTGCAGCGGGGTCTCGTAGGTGAGATTATCTCACGGATAGAGAAAAAGGGGTTCAAGCTGGTTGCTATGAAGCTCATGCAGATGCAGCGCGAGCTCGCGGAAGAGCATTATGCCGTACACCGGGGCAAGGATTTCTATCCAGAGCTGGTTGATTTCATAACCAGCGGACCCGTTGTGGCGATGGTGGTGGAGGGCTTCGAAGCCGTTCGCCAAGTGCGATCTCTCGTTGGCGCGACATTCCCGGCGGACGCGGACGCCGGATCAATACGGGGAAGCATGGCCGCTGAAGCGCGCTTCAATCTCGTTCACGCGTCCGACGCACCTGAGACCGCGATTCGGGAAATCGCCACCTTCTTCAGCGAAGAGGAAATCATTTCCTACTCGCGTGACATCGACAGATGGCTCAGCTCGGCCAGCGAGTAGGCGTGTGAGCGGCAGAGATATGCCAGCCCGAGCACTGTGCGGTCTCTTCATCTGCTTGCTGCTGCTGACGGTCTGCACAGGCACGACCTTCGCCAGCGAGTACCACTTCCTGCTGAAGTTCGAGAATCGAAGCGGGGGGCGAATCCTTCTTGTCGACCTCACCAGAGGAGAAGAGAGCCCGGAGAACACGTTTCTTCTCGGAAGGGTTCTGCGACCGGCCACCGATATACGGCGTCGCAGTTTCCATGCCACACTCTGGGCAAAGACCGGGACTGTCGCCGCCTCGGCGGTGAACGGCATCCACATCAAGGTCACGGGGCTCGCCGACCTCGACCGAGGCTCGACTATTTCCATGCTTCCACGCGAACTCTACGGGCAGAGCCTTCAGGGAAATCCAGAAAGCCTCCACGACTACGCCATCTACACGTCTATAGCGAGCGGCGCCTATCTCTTCGGCGGCAGTTTCAGCCCGACTGTAGGCAGCCGCGCCTGGGTAGTGCGTGAAAAGCGGCGCCAGGACTGGGGCATCGGCTTTAGACCGCGAACGAATGATGTCATTACTATTGAGGTCGTGCATCCGGATAAGACCTTGTGCCGGCTGTCGATCAACAATCGCGAGGGTGGCTTCGTACTGGCGGACTATGCGAACGGTACTTCGAAGGCGGTTGCGCGGGTTGTCAGACCGGTCGCGGGTGTGGGGCGGTTCCCCGGAACTGCGCTGGCGCCAGGAAGCTCTATCCGCGCGGCTCACGCTGCGGTTATCGACATTTCTACCAGCCCACGCGGGAAGATCGGCGGCTTCCAGATTATCCCCCTCACGCACAGTTTCTCCAGCGAAATGCTGAAATCTCAGGTGGAGCCCGTATATCTGATTGTGGACTCGCTCAGCGGGAAAGCGATGATGGGAGTGGCGCCGCTTTTTGAGGGCTATTTCGCCGCGCGAACCGGCGACCGGCGGGAACCACCATTGATGAATCTCGCCGGGCACACGGTTGAAACGAGCCTTCTATCGGGACTTCCGGAAGTGAAGGTGCTCGCCGACTTCGGCGAAGGACTGAAACCACTGCCAGTTGCGGTGGGTCGCGATGACAATGCACTTCGGGGAATGCTCAAGCTCGTGCTTGAGTTCAGTCAGTCACAGCCATGAGCTTCGTCGTTCTTATCCCTTACCCTTGCGCCGGCTCAGCTTCCGCTTGACCACGCGCATCTTACGCTCGATGTGCGGACCCGGCTTATCGAAACGGTCGTCTATCTTGATGGACGTCGATATCCGCTGATAGCCGGCTCGACGCAACTTAGCGTGCAGACGCTTGATGAAGGCGAGAATGTCCCCCAGATCGCCTTCCACGGTCGTGCTCATCGGATTGAGCCGGCTGGACAGACCGCTCTTCTCCAGCTCCTGCTGCACCAGCGCGACGAAGCTGCTCAGGCTAGTACTGCCACTCCCCAGTGGAACCACCGTGAAATCGACCAGCGTCATTACTTCTCCTCCTGAAGACGGACTGGAGCTAAGTCTAGCACGGATGCCTGCCACTTGCGGAAGCTCGCAAGCATCTCATTCCTGCAAGCCCGCATGATTCGCGCACTCCGGGTTCGAGCAGAACACCTGGGTCTTCCCCTTACGCTTCCTCTCGACCAGAAACCAGCCGCAAAGGGGGCAGAGATCCACCACCGGACGACCGAAAACCCTGAAGTCGCAAGTTCCTCCGCCATCAGGGCGGTAGTGCTCGCAGACGTAGAAGATAGCCCGATTCTTTGCCTGCTTCCTGATTAAATTGCCCCCGCACTTGGGGCATTTTTCCTGCGGCTCACGCGCATAGTCGCACTTCGGGTAGGCGGAGCAGGCAATGAACTGCACCCCCCAGCGATTGCGTCGCACCACCAGGGCAGCACCGCACTTGGGGCACGTCTCCCCCAACTGCCGCACCTCGTGGTTTTTCTTCACGTAAGTGCACTTCGGGTAGTTCGAGCAGGCGATGAACTTGCCGAAACGCCCGTGGCGCTCCACAAGCGGCTCGCCACAGAGGGGGCATTTCTCATCTAGCAGCTTCGGCTCGGCACGGTAGCGCTTCTTGTCTGCCAGCGCAGATTCGATTTCCGCACTCAGCGGCTGATAGAGCTCATCCACCAGCTTCGGCCATTCCTGCCGCCCCTGCTCGACTTCATCCAGCTTCTCCTCCATCCTTGCGGTGAAGGCAACATCCACGATCTCGGGGAAGTAATCGGCGAGCAGCCGGTTGGTGACGAAAGCCCATTCGGTAGGCACCAGCGCTTTTTTCTCTCGTGTGACGTAGCCACGCTTGATGATTGTCTCGATGATCGGAACATAGGTGGACGGACGCCCGATACCGTTGTGCTCCAGCGCCCTGATGAGGCTACCTTCAGTGTAGCGCGCCGGTGGCTTTGTGAAGTGCTGCGCCGAGGCAAGCTCAGAAAGAGTGAGCGCCATCCCGCTGGCCACAGCTTCCAGCGCCACCGTGTCGGGAGTGCCATCCGCACTTTCATCACGCCTGCCCGCCGAATCCCGGTAGACCCGCAGAAAGCCGTCGAAGACGAGTGTTGAGCCAGTGCGCTGGAAGCGCGCCGTATGCTCGCGACCATCACCAAGGACTGCAATCTGCTTCTGAGCAAACCGCGCCGAGGACATCTGGGATGCGAGGTAGCGGTTGTACACTAGCGCATACAGCTTGTGAAGTTCCGGTGAAAGCTTGTCTTTCAGCAACTCCGGCGCGTAGGCGATGTTCGTGGGGCGGATCGCCTCGTGAGCCTCCTGGGCACGCTTGCGGGCACGGTACTGCCGCGGGGACGCAGGCACATAAGGCGCCCCGAACTCCTTTCCAATGAAGTCACGGGTCTCGG
>MVCR01000037.1 GCA_002050035.1 Planctomycetales bacterium 4484_113
GTGAGAGAGCTGGGCGATGTAATTCCCGACCTTGAGCGTCGCGGATTTGTGCACATATTCCCTATGGTAGGCGGACAATTCGGCATGGCGCAAATGGTAATGCCGCCAGGATGGACGCTGCCTGAAGCTCAGTATCGCCTGCCGAAGGAATACTATCCGTGGATTAAGTGGGTCCATTCTGGAGCATAAATCCAACCTGACCCCAGGCGCGGGGCGTGGTGCGCTATTGGGAAACGGGCTTCCGCGGGATCGTGTGGCTAGCGCACATCCGGTAGCGGGTGTTCGCCGATGAAGCGCTCGGCTTCCTCGAAGCGCTCGGCTTCCTCGGCGCCTGGCCGTCTGTGATTCTCCCGGTTGCCGGTTTCAGTTTCCGCTGCTGCACCTAGCTTGATTCCTTGCCTGTGTTCTCCGACGCAGGAGCTTGCGTGGGGCAATCCCAGATGTTAGAATCAGCGTGCGAGCGCGCACGACCTTGCGAGGCGTCGTTTGGCAGTGCGAGCTACCGCCCACATAGCTCAGTTGGTTAGAGCGCGTCCTTGGTAAGGACGAGGTCACCGGTTCAAATCCGGTTGTGGGCTTATTCGTCTGGCTCCAGGGCGAGGACGAAGCTGAAATCTCCTTCCGGCGATATTCGCGGGCAGGACGCATTTGGAGTATAATAGGGGTTCGGGATTATGCGGCAGGAAATACACGATTACGAGCGCACGCTCCTGAAAGCGCCGGCTGAGGTGCCGGAGATTCACCCGGGCGACACAGTGCGCGTGCACATCAACTTCTACGCCGGAGCCAGCGAGAGCGTGCCGGTGAAGAAAATCCATCGCATCGCCGCCAAAGGCAAGCAGCAACGGGGCGAAGTGAAAGTCGAGCGGGTGCAGGTGTTCGAGGGCACTGTTCTATCCATCAAGGGCAGCGGAACCCGGCGCAAGCTTACCGTGCGGAAGGTTTCCGGCGGTGTCGGCGTGGAGAAGACTTGGTTTGTGCATTCGCGCAAGGTCAGCAAGATTGAAGTGGTGCGGCGCGCAAAGGTGCGGCGGGCAAAGCTCTACTACCTGCGCAACCGAGTGGGCAAAGGCACCCGGTTGGAAGAGAAGCGTGCTCGCCGACCGGTGCAGAATGGAGCGTAACTGATGGCCAGACTGACTTCGCGACTTGATTCCTCCCGCTTTTCCTCCATTTCCTTTGATTCACAGCGCATACGCGCCGACGGCAAAAGTTTCTGCCAGGTGCGCTTGGTGCTTACTCCTGAGCATCATGATGAGCAGGTGACGTTGCGCCTGACCGCCGGCAGTTTCGAACCGGGTGCAGTTGTCCGGCAGGTCACACTCACTCCGCAGAACGGCGAGCTTGCCTTTCGCATCTACGCGCCCTCGATGCCCCGCAGTGGCTTCCTCCTCGCCGACGGATTGCGGGCGCCACTCCAGTTCTCTCCCGCCAGCTTCGTGCACTACCTCGCCTTCGACCTCATTCCCACGCTCTTCTTTGCCATCATCTTCGCGCTCGTCATTCGCAGTTTCGCGATCGCCAGTTTCTACATTCCTTCGGGCAGCATGGAGCCGACGCTGCAGATACACGATCGTCTCATCGCCGACCGTCTGAGTTACACTCTCCACCTCCGTCTGCCGCGACGCGGAGATGTCGTCATCTTCCGCTATCCCGGCAATCCGTCGCAGGATTTCATCAAGCGCGTGGTTGCCCTTCCAGGGGAGAGGGTAGCTATTCGTGATGGCGAGGTTTTTGTGAACGGTCAGCCGCTCGATGAGCCTTACGAAGCAGAGCCGCCGGATTACGAGATGCCGGAGATCACGGTGCCGGAAGGGGAATACTTCGTCCTCGGCGACAACCGCAACCACAGCGCGGATAGCCACGTGTGGGGCTTCGTACCCCGGAGAAACCTGGTCGGGCACGCCCTGTTCGTCTACTGGCCGCCGCAGCGCGCCGGCGTCATCAGGAATCCCTTCTCCGAGCGCGAGCCTCCCACCACGCAGGATGCTGCGGGCATCCTGCTTGCCCGCTGACCTTCCGAGCCTGATAGGTTGCGGGAGCTTCACCTTCTCCTGCCAGCGCGATAGAGCCTGGGGGCTTCCTCTCTTCACTCCGATTTCGGCTGCTCATTGCTCGTAGCGTCGGGTAGTTTGGAGAGTTCAAGAGGGCGCATGAAGTGGAGTTCTCCCTCCTCCACCTTAAGCATCACGACCCGCCGGTGCGCATTGTGGCTTGCGTCCATCGTGATGGTGCCGGTCGCCCCTGCGAAATCCTCCGTCTGTGCGAGCGCCACTGCCACCGCCTCCGGTTTCATTGAGCGTGCACGTGTGATAGCGTCTGCGAGCAAGCCGAGCGCATCGTATCCCAGGGCGGCAGGCGCATCCGGGGATTCCTTGTAGGCGTCCTCGTAGGCGGAACTGAAGGTAGTCGCGGCGTCCGCAGGCTCGTCAGGGGCGAAGCAGCTCAGCAGGATCACGCCTTCCGCCGCCGCAACTGCCGGTCCCTTCTGGCTGTTTTCCGGAAGCTGATTCCACGCCAGCAGTTCTGCCTGGATGCCCGCGGCGCGAAGATCCTTCACCACCATCCTCGACTGGAGTGACGCACCGAGCAGTACGAGCGTATCGGGGGTGTCCTCTTTCAGTCGTTCAATCAGTGAATGCAGGCTCTCGGCAGATCCGTGCTGATAGGAGCCCTCGTCGGAAACTGCCACATCGGGGAAGTATCCGCTGAATTCCCGCGCCAGCATCTTCTTCAGATGCTGTCCGCCGGCCGATGCTGCATCCAACACGATTCCCACTCGCTTTGCCCGCAACTCTTTCGCCGCGCAGCTTGCGAGTGCTCGCGCCCGCAACTCGTCGGTCAAGCTGATGCGGAAGACGCGGGGACGAATGGAACCATCGGCTGCTCGCGTTGGCTTTGAAACTCCCGATGCGACAACCAACACCGGCACGCCATAAGTTCCCGCGACTTCCGCTACCGCTTCGGCTTCTTCGACGTTGCCTCCGCAGACTATGGAATCCGGCAGAGCTTCTTCCAGCAGCCCTTTCGCCTCTTCGCCTGCGAGAGTAGCATCGCCCCCTGTGTCGCGGTAGACCACGAGCAGATTCAGAGCGCGAATCCCGCCTGAAGCGTTGATTCTCTGCAGTGCCAGGTCAATCCCCTTCTGCATAGAGACGCCAGAGCGTTGCGCCGAGCCCGTCAGCGGCAGGAGGACTCCGATGCGGATGTACTCTCTCGGCTGCTCCTCGGCTGCGGTTTTGCCTGCACGGGCGGATGGCGGGAGCGCGACCTTTCCGGTGCTGCTGCGCGGGCAGCTCACGAGCGGAAGCAGCATCGCCGGAATAACGAGGGCGAGAAGCACACTAGCACTTCTCAGCCGATTGCGATTCCACGCCCGGTTGCGCCATCCTGTTGGCAGCTCGCCAGCCATACTCTATAATTGTAGCCGAGTATGCCGAAGTGGCGGAATGGCAGACGCGACAGACTCAAAATCTGTTGAGGGCAACCTCGTGGGGGTTCGACTCCCCCCTTCGGCAGTTGTGCGTGCTCGGTCCGCTTGGCTTCGTCGCGGCTTCTGTTACGGAGCATCAAGGATTCCTACTGGATGACGGGCGTCTCGCCCGTAGGGCAAGCGCCTTCGCCTAATCCTGCCGCCGCCACTTCTCGACGAGCTCCTCGCTGTACTCCGTGTCGAAGCGACCCCATGCGAGTTCCGCGTTGCCGGTGTGGAACGGGCGAGCGTCCTTCTCGGGCTGTGGGAGCCTGCTGGAACTTCCAGCGGAAGACCTGCGGCTCGTGGGCGAACGCAAGCCCCATTCGCTTCCAGAATCTGTTGAGGGGCAACCAATACTCTTCTGTATAATTTACAACTTCCATGGGAGTGCAGAATCGAAGCTCTCACTGGCATTATATCACCGGGAGGGAGCTATTTATGCGGCATCGCACGGAGACTGCGGCGCAATCTCGCCGTCTCTTGTTGTGCCCAGACGTGAGCGATGCAGGCGACAACAGCTCTCTGCGGCGCCGGTGGGCGCGCCAGACTGGCATGAACGATTTCGGCCGATGCGGCGTCGGTAGTCTATACTTGAAGCAATGATTTTCCGAAGGGAGCGGCTGAAAATGTGTCTGCGGAATCGCATTCCGAGGTTTATCCTGTTGCTGGCAGTGGCTGTAGTGCTTGTGGGCGGGCTTTTCGCCTGCCGGCAGCCTCCACGAGAACAGGTCACCGTGGAGCGGGGAGCGGATGGCTCGCAGCAGACTCGCGAGCTTCCGGGCGCAGGTGGCGAGACCGGGAAGAAGTACGTTCGCGGCATAGAGGCGACTGGGGAAGTGGAGAGCGCACTCAAGTCCCTGGAGGCACTCTCCCCGCAGGGCTCGTTGGAAGCAGCGACGGTGCCGGATGACCTTGTGTCCACCGTATCCGCACTGCTTGCTGATGCCGGGGTCCCTCTGGACAACAAGATTCTCCTGCTCACAGTCTATCAGGAAAAAGCGATGTGGTTGCCGCCGCGATTCCTGAGTTTGCTCGCTCAGCAGGCGGAGGGCGCAGAGCTGATTCCCGAGCTGGACTACAGCCTTGCCCAGCTGTTTCGCAATGAGCTAAGGCGAATGCGTGATCGCTCGGTAACAGGCGGATTGACCGCAAGCGAGCTCTCTGCTCTGTCGCACGAGCTGGCTGACGGGGTGGTGAAGTTCTTCCGCGCTGCCTACGAAGATCGGAAAATCGAGCCCCTGTACGTGATGGGATTGCTCGGTGCGTACTACGACCGAGCGATGGCTCTTGAAGGGGGGCGCAAGCCGCAAGATCAGGATGTGCTCGAAGGTCTGAGTCCGGAACTGCAGCAGGAGCTGTTCCGCCAGCTCGACCATGGAGAAGTTCTGCGCGCGCTCGTTGGGCCGCCCTGGTTGCTCTATCGGGCATACTGGCCGATAATTCCGCCGAATGCCGTTGGTCGCAGGCTCATCTGGGGTTCGGCGAGCACCAGTGCGGGGGATGCCCTGCTGGTGCTCTTCCGTCAGAAGCTCGCCGGCGGCAGATGGAGGGACAGCTTCAATATGCTCCAGCGGTTTCGCACGACGGTAGCGGATGAGGTGCCGAACATCGAATGGGCGGAGAATGTTGATGAGATGGTGAGAGTACTGGTGAAGAGTTTGAGTGCCGGCCCGTTCTCGGCGGAGGAGAAGAAGACGGCGCGCCAGTTGCTGGCAGACTTCGAGGAGTTCAGCACCGCCTGGAAGAAGCAGCGCGAGGAAGAACGCAAGAAGCGCAACCAACTGCTGGCGGAGGGCAAGTTCGAGGAAGCGCGCAAGAGCGTTGATATGTACACGCGGGAAGCGATGCAGGGTTACCAGGAGATCATCGACCGGGTCGAGGATATGATTCGCCCGCACTCGGCTGAGGAAGCCCGCAGGGAGCGTGAGCAGGAGGCTAAGACGAAGCCCAGAGGACACTGGCGGAAACTCCCGCCAGGCACAGGCTAAGCTGGCGGCTACTCCGCGGGCATCTTCAGTGGGTGGTTCCGCAGAATGATGAAGAGATAACCGCCGATGAGCGCAGCCAGACTGGTGCCGATGAGAATAGCGTGGCTGACGCCGATGGCTCTTGCCAGCACCCCCACTATCAGGGTGCCAACGGGCATCATCCCCATGGCGACTTGACTGAAGGCAGCCATTACGCGCCCACGTAAGTAGTCGGGCACTCTCAGCTGCAGAATGATGTTGGTGGAGGCAAAGGTCCAGATGAATCCGAGACCGATGAAGACCAGAAGCGCGGCGGCAAGCCAGAAGGTGCGTGCGAAGCTGAGCGCAATCAGTCCGCCTAGCAGGAGACTGTATCCCGCGCGCAGAGTAACATAGTGCGCTCGCCGTGCACTCAGCAGCGCGAGGGCGAAAGCGCCGCCCACAGCTCCTACGCCGATGCAGGCAACAAGAAACCCGAAATCGGCGGCGCCCACACCTAGCTGATAGCGCGCCACCGAGGGAAGAAGCGGCATAAAAGGTGCTGCCAGAAGCGAAATCACCGAGAGCATTATCGTGATGCGCCTCAGCCCGTGCGTAGTGGCGAGAAAGCGGAATCCGGCAACGACCCGCTGCCAGGTGGTTTCTTGTGCCGCTTGGGGGTCTCGATGCGGGGTGAAACGCCCGCGCATCATAGTGAGCGCTACCACGACGGCGACGTAGGAAACTGCATTGAGGAGAAACGCACTGCCGACCGTGAAGTGCATCGCTAGCAGCATGCCGGCAACTGCCGGCCCGATCATTCTGGCGGCGTTGAAGATGCCCGAATTGAGTGCAATCGCATTTGGGAGATCCTTCCGGCCGGTAAGCTCAATCACCAGTCCCTGGCGTGCTGGCATATCAATAGCCGCCACTACTCCAAGAAACACCGCTAGGGCGATGAGGTAGGGGATATTGATGATCTTGGTGTAGTAGAGCACCGTCAGAATTGCCGCCTGCACCATCATCAGCACCTGCGTGAGAATGACGATGCGTCGCTTGTCGAAGCGGTCGGCGATGAATCCGGTGAAGAAGCCGAAGATGAGCACCGGCAGCGTCCCCGAGGCGCTGACGATAGCGAGATACAGGTTGGTGGGTCCCGCTGCCAGCGCCTTGGGGATGAAGATGAGCACGAGCTCGGTCACCAGCCAGCCCTGAGCGGTGCGCTGCATCCAGGTGCCGCTCATGCTGATGACCTGACCGAACCAGTAGAGGCGGTAGTTGCGGTGCCTGAGCGCCGAGAACGCGGACGGCACCCACGCCCAGTAGCCGGGCTCGGCAGCGGCTGTGGCTTCCGAAGGCGGCATGAAGCGCCGCTATTCTAGCAGCTTTCCGTGATGTTCTGTAGGGCGGATTCATCCCCGCCGTCCTTCTTGTTTTGAGCACGCCAGGCTAACCAGCTCCGCCAGAGTCGCAGATTCGGTGACAGCCGCGCTGGTCAGCCGGCCTGCTTCCGCACGTAACCTTCCAGCACAATCAGCGAGTGCGCAACCAGATCTTCAAGGCCTGGAAGCTTCCTCGTGAGCGACGGCGGCTCTTCAGGCGCCTTGACTCCTATCCCGATAAGCCAGTAGCCAACTGCGTGTTCGGAGTCGTCGAGTTCTGGAAGATAAAACACCGTTCCCGCAGGCAGTTCGGCGATATCCAGCTTCTCCAAGTCCTTCCATCCCCTGAAGGTGAGTGGCAGTTTCTTCACTGCGAAAGGATTGAGCGGCAGGTGGAAGAACAGGATGGGACCGGCAAGCTCATTGCAGATGCACCGCGGGTAATAGCCCTTCGGCTGATTCGCCGCATACATCTCCAGTTGCACCTGCACAAGATGCAGAGCCTCCATTAGCATCTCATCACCCTTATCGAGATTCCCCGGCTCAACGCGCTCGTTGAATGCTCTGACCCGCTTGGCGATATCGCTTCGAGCTTTCGCCGTCGTAACGAATGATACTATGCCGAGGAGTCCGACCGCTATGACGATTGACACTGATGCAGCTCTCATAATTTGTTGGTCCTCCTTTGTGGTCAACGGAGTCTCGCAGCGGGGAAGCTACTGCTCGCTCTTAACCTCCGGCGGGCCGATGACGACGAGCCGCTGGTAGAACAGGTCGAGGATGCCGATGCGCTTTTCATCAACCGGAACCAGCACCGAGCTGTTGCTGACAATCTCCGGCGGGGTGGCTCTCGCCTCCTCCGTGAAGGTCTGAATAGCTCTGGACGGGTTCAGTGATAGCGCGTCACCTTCCGCCTGGCTCCTCCGGCTGCCGTCGGGTCTCTCCTCAAAGGGATCGCGTCTTCTGAGGGTCTGCCTTGAACCATCGGGGGCGAGGAGCACGATAACTCCCTGCCACTTGAACGCGGCCATTTCTTCCGCCATCACGAAGCTGAGCGGCCACCTGTCAGTTCTGGCGGCGGCCTCTGCGATATGGGCCGCCAGCGCCTGGTGCTCCGGCGATTCCTTCATCCTGCCGGTGTCATAGTCGTACACCAATGCTTCTCCGTCGTCAGTCACAACTACCCTAGTGAGAACACCGGCCACGAAGGTTTCTCCAAGAGCAAGAGATGAAAGGACTATCTGCACGAGTTTGAGCGTCTCTCTGCCCTGCCAGAGATGGATCTCACGGGCATCTGCATCAGCAATGAACAGGGCAAGACCGAAGGTGTCCGTCCATAGCATTGGAGGGCCGCAGACACCGCGCCACATCGTAGTTTCATCCAAGTTGGTGGGTGTAATATCTCGAACCTCGCCTGAATCGGGCTGCACAAGTTCGAAAATGATGCTCTTCCGTTTCCAGTAATCGGCGCCTTCCTTTGTCGAGTCCCTGCCACTGGTCAGCAGCCGGTTGTCCATCAACAGCAGCTTAGGATGAGGCTGCACCCCGGCTCTGGGGATGGACAGGTCCGCCCTGAGGCGATTGTCGCCGACAAGAAAGCGTGTAACGGTGATGTTTTCCACCTTGCCCCTGCCTGATGAACAAAGGGCAGCAACGCTGCCGCTCTGCAATGACGGCACAACAACCTGCCACGGAGTCTCGAACTCTAGCGGAAGGGCTCGGAGGGAGAACAGGTTGACATCGCTATGCGCCAGATTACAGCCTACCAGTAATGTCAGTGTCCCGGCGAGTAGCAATACTCGGATACTCGTCATTTCGCACCTCCACGGTGATTAACGCATTGTGGCTCACGACGTGAGACGCGCACCTTCGCTACGGGTTCCCCGTCTCTTTCCATGGGAACTCCCAGTACTAGGCGGACATAAGGTAATCGCCGACTACCTCCTCTACTTTGTCGAGGTCCTCCTCCAGTTTCGGCCGGCTATCGTCACTGTCTTGGGCACCGTTGCGCACAGCGGCGGCCTTCTTCTGGTCGGACATACCCTCATCACTACAGTAGTCAAGCCCCTGTGGACCATACGTGTCGCAGAAGTTCTGAATCATCGCATCAGTATAGCCGCGTTCGACCAGCTCTTCATACGTTTCGCCTTCGAACTCGAGCACGCACAGGCACCAGTATGCCAGCGCGTCGTCGATGTCATCCTCCATGATGTAATACGCAAGGTTGTCGATCATCGATTGGAAATCGGCGAACGCAGCGTCTTGGTCGTTCAGGAAGGCGTCGTACAGCGTCTGAAGACCCGACGCCGATGAGTTGTAGTCGTCCACAGCATCGCTGAGCGGAGTCGCACTCGCTGGAAGCGCAATCGCTACTGCAAGCGCGACGCCGCAGATAAATAGTAGCAGATTCCTGAGCATGTTTCTTACCTCCTTCGGTAATGCTCTCTCTCAGCGAGCATGCTAGCATGTGTGTGTGTGTCAAGTCCCCCACAGGGGAGGGTAGGAGCGTTGCATCGGGTGCTGCTCCTGAATCTCCGTTCCCCCCCTTTGACAACCCCTTCGTTTCGTGATACTATACAGATGTTACGATATGGAACCGCTGATTGTATATGCGGACCTCGATACCTTCTTCGTCAGCGTGCAGCGGCTGCTGAACCTTTCGCTCGTCGGCAAGCCGGTCATCGTCGGGGGCGATCCCCAGGGGCGCGGCGTGGTTGCCGCCTGCTCCTATGAAGCGCGTGCTTACGGCGTGAAGAGCGGGATGAGCGCGCGCGACGCCTATCGCCTCTGCCCGCAAGCCATCTTTACCCGCGGACACGGCGAGTACTACGGCTACTACTCGCGTTTGGTGAAGGAGCTGCTGCTTGCCTTCACGCCGGAGGTTCATCCGCAAAGCATCGATGAGTTCGCTTGCGATTTTTCGGGAATGGAGCGCATCTACCCCGACCCCGCCGCTCTCGCCAGGAGGATACGGGAGAAGGTGTATCTCGCCACCGGCTTGCCGATGAGCATCGGGCTGGCGACGAACTCGCTGGTGGCG
>MVCR01000038.1 GCA_002050035.1 Planctomycetales bacterium 4484_113
CGACGGATGGTTTCGCGATAGGCAACACGAGGTCGCCCCACTCGTGCGGCGATGTTGAACTCCCGCAGCATCCGATCAACAATGATCTCCAGGTGCAGCTCTCCCATGCCGGAAACCACAACTTGCCCGCTTTCTGGATCCGTCTTGAAGCGGAAAGTCGGATCCTCCTCCGACAGTTTCGCCAGCGCCTGACCCATTCTTTCCTCATCAGCGTGCGTCTTCGGTTCCAGCGAGAGATCCATCACCGGCTCCGGCACGTGAATGGTCTCCAGCAGAATGGGATGCTTCGCGTCAGCAAGCGTATCGCCAGTCCGGGTCTTCTTCAGCCCCACGACAGCCGCGATATCCCCCGCATGCAATTCGTCGATATCTTCACGGTGATTGGCGTGCATTCGTAACAGGCGCATGAAACGCTCCCGCGTATTCTCACGCACGTTAAGCGCCGTCTGACCCTTGCGAATCTTGCCGGAATAGACACGAATGAAAGTAAGGCGACCCGCATGCTGGTCGTTGGCAATCTTGAACGCTAGGGCGGCGAAAGGCATCGAATCGTCGGCTCGACGCTCCTCCGAGCGATCCTTGCCCGGAATCTCGCCCACGATGGGCGGAACTTCGTCTGGCGCCGGCAGGAAGTTCACCACCGCATCCAGCAGCAACTGAATCCCGCGGTTCTTGAACGCTGAGCCGCAGAGAACCGGTACCAGCTTCAACTCGCAGGTCAGCCGATGCAGCGTCGCTCGCAGCTCCTCCGGCGCAATCGCCTCATCGGCGACATACTTCTCCATCAGAGCATCGTCACGCTCACATATCCTTTCCACCAGTTCCGCGCGGTATTGCTGCACTTCCGCCATCATCTCAGCAGGAATCTCCTCAGCGAGATAGGTCTCTCCCAGGTCCTCGCCGGGCCAGATATATGCCCGCATATCAAGCAGATCAACGACTCCGCGAAAATCGTCCTCGTTCCCCATCGGAAGCTGAACCGCAACTGCCGGAGCCATCAATCTTTCGCGCATACGGGCTATCACGTTAACGAAGTCCGCCCCCGCGCGATCCATCTTATTGACAAACGCGATGCGCGGCACCTTGTAACGATTCGCTTGCCGCCACACGGTTTCCGATTGCGGCTGCACCGCGGCGACGGCGTCGAAGAGCACCACCAGCCCGTCCAGCACCCGCAGGCTGCGCTCCACTTCCATCGTGAAGTCAACATGCCCCGGCGTATCGATGATGTTGATAGTGTGATCACGCCACTGGCAGTAGGTGGCGGCGGAAGTGATAGTGATGCCCCGCTCTTTCTCCTGCACCATCCAGTCCATGGTGGCGGCGCCCTCATGGACTTCGCCCATCTTATGCTGGCGGCCGGTATAGAACAGAATGCGCTCGGTGAGCGTGGTCTTGCCCGCATCGATGTGGGCGGCAATCCCGATGTTGCGAATGTAACCCAAATCCGTCATTTCGCCTGCTCACCATTTTGCGCCTTACCGACTCGGCGTCAGAGCTGGCCAGCGGTTTATCAGAAACCCAGGTGCACCTTTGAGGTGCCGCTCGTGGGAACATCCGATACCTCCCGGCGCCGACGACCTGGTGGTCTTCAGCCCCGCGGGAAGATAAAGCTCCCGCGCTATCAGAGCAAAAGCCCGGAAACTTGCCCGGGCCAGCGATACCCACACTACCAGCGGTACTGGGCGAAGGCACGGTTCGCCTCCGCCATGCGATGCGTATCGTCCCGCTTCTTGATGGCGCCGCCGGTGCCCTTGGCAGCATCCATTAGCTCGCCCGCCAGCTTCTCAGCGAAGCTCTTGCCGCCTCGCTGCTTCGCATAGAAAATCAGCCAGCGCATCGCCAGCGCATAGCGCCGCTCCGGCGAGACTTCCACCGGAACCTGATAAGTACCGCCGCCCACGCGACGGCTCTTCACCGCCAGCGTGGGCAGAGTATTCTGGATCGCTCGTTCAAACACTTTGAGCGCCGGTTCCTCGCCCTTGTTGCGCTTCTCGATAATCTCCAGTGCACGATAGAACAGACGCTGCGCCGTTGTCTTCTTGCCGCGCCGCATAATGTTGTTCAGAAACTTGGCGACCAGCACGGAGCCGTAGACGGGATCGGCTCCCGGCAAATGCTTGACGACTTTTCGCGGATCGCGTGGCATATGGAACCTACTTCGGCTTCTTAGTGCCGTATTTGCTGCGCCCCTGCATCCTGTCCGCCGTGCCCGCAGCATCCATGGTGCCCCGCACAATGTGGTAGCGAACACCAGGCAGATCCTTCACGCGCCCGCCGCGAACGAGCACTACCGAGTGCTCCGCCAGATTGTGTCCCACTCCCGGAATATAAGCCGTGGCTTCGTAGCCGGATGTGAGCCTTACGCGGGCGACCTTGCGGAGCGCCGAATTGGGTTTCTTCGGCGTCACCGTCCAGACGCGCGTGCAAACGCCCCGCCGTTGCGGGCAGTTCTTCAGCGCTGGCGACTTGGACTTGCGCCGCTGTGCGCTGCGACCGTGTCTAACCAACTGGTTGGTCGTAGGCATACGTTAAAAGTCCAAACACTGATACTAGCATAGCCAAGCGCTTTGCGCAACCACATGTGGGAGTTCATTCCTCTCCCCTGACCGTCTCTTCGCAAAGCCCCCGCTCAATACCACCGTTCAATCGCGGCGCAGCCACTCACTGCACCCGCATTCCTCGCCCCGAGCACAGCGCACAGCCACGGCACTATATGAAGGGGATGCTTCTACTTTCAGCGCAGAGCAGGAACCCTAACCTTCGTGCTCAGAGTCCTTCATCATCATGTTGATCACCTGCGTGTAAGTGACCACTCGATTGCGCCCGCTCCGCTTGGCGATGTAGAGCGCAGTATCAGCGAATTCAATGAACTGCGCCACACTGCGCGGTCGATGGTCGAAGCCACTCCCAGACTGGCGGTAACTTTGATGAAGATGTTCTCTCTGGCGATGAAGAAAGTGTGGTTGGCGATGAGACGACGGAGCCGATTCGCCACCATCTCCGATTCACGCAAATGGGTTTCGGGAAGTGCCATCACAAAACGCTCGCCGGAGTACCGTGACACCAGGTCGGTAGCGCGGTGGTTGTCCACCATGATCCGCGAAATCTCCTTGAGCACGCTATCCCCTTCATCGGGCCCGTAAGTATCGTTGATGTCCTTGAAATGGTCCACATCAACGAAAAGCAGGGAGAAGGGCACGTTGTAACGCAGCGCCCGCTGGAACTCTCGCTCCAGCAGAGTGTAGAAATGCCGCTGGTTGAAGAGACCAGTGAGCTTGTCCTGAAACTCCAGCTCCTGGTTCGCCACCATCAGGTAGTTCTTCTTCAAGTGCATACCGAGGTGATGACTCATCACCTTTATGAATTGCCGATGGTCTTCGCTCAGCACCGCCACCTGTGGCAGGAGCAGCCCCATCACCCCGAAGAGGTTGTTGTCCAAGTAGATCGGGCTGACTTCAATCCGCTGGTCAATGCTCGGATCCACCGGACCGGCCTCGACCAGATGTTTGTCTCCGGAAACGATGGAGACATCGGACAGATTGATAGAGCTTTTGCTCAAGGGCTGATGCCACGGCTTCTCAATCTGGGAAACCAGCACCTTCAGCTCGTCCTCGCTAGTCGCTGCCGCCAGAGACACGATAACCTCCTCACCCTTGTCCAACGCGTCGAACAGCATTGCCCACGCAGTGAAAGGTATCGCCTCTCCAAGGAGGTGCGAGAAGACAGAAACTATGGCATCAGTCTCGTAGGTCGCATTGATGTTATCGATGAATTCGTCGAGGATCTCGAAGAAACGCCCCCGGTCGGAGCGGCCTTCCCTCAGGGCTCCTTCCCGCCCTTCCTGCAGAAATTGCCAGTGGTAGATGAGCTGGCCCATCTGAGCGGCGAGCGACTGTAACTCCCCAGCCCGTGCGGTCAGCTCCCTCGCTTGAGTCGCCGACAGGTTGGACAGGCACAATATGCCAACCAGCTCGTCCTGAAAAATGACCGGCACCGCCGCGCACGCCGGTGTACGATAGCGCTTGGCAAAGGGGCCTACCAGTTCGGGATACTGCCCAATGTCCTCGGTGATAAACGCCTTGCGATCCCGCGCGACTTTGCGAACCACCAGCTTGCTCACGTTGAAATCGCGGATACGGCTCTTGAAACCGGTGTAGTCAAGCCGCGTGATCCGGTCCAGCTCACTGTCATACGTCACCAGAGAGAGGCGCTTTACGCCCAGGTCAAACGCCAGGCGACGCAGCAGCTTCGCCGGCAAGTTCCGCTCCTCCCCCAGGTGAATGGAGGCAACGCGCTTCGCCACGCTACTGAAATTGAAGTGCGTCCTTACCCCTAGTTCCTGCTTTGGTTGTACGCGCCTGCCCATCTGTTGGGAAACCTACCGCAGAATCACTACGATGCTCCTGTTGCTAAAGTCTAACACAGAAATCGCCCTCGCGGGAGAATCTGGCGGATTTTATGGTAGAATCCATAGGTAGGCTCCGTATGGACATCTCCGCAACCCACGAGAAACCTCTGTTACAGGCTTGCGGCCTCACCCGCCACTTCACCTTCTTCCGCCGGGGTGGTCTCCTCCCGCGCCGCGCCCTGCTCAAGGCTGTCGACGGCGTAGATTTCGCTCTCAAGCGTGGCGAGATCCTGGGGCTGGTCGGCGAATCGGGCTGCGGGAAGACCACGACCGGTCGAATGGTCGCCGGTCTGCTCAAACCCACTGACGGCAGCATCTGGTTCGACTCCACCGAGCTTGCAGAAATGACTCCGCGAGAGCTGAAACACTTGCGCAGTCGCGTTCAGATGATATTCCAGGACCCCATTGCATCTCTCAATCCGCGAATGAAGGTCGGCAGCATCCTTGCCGAGCCACTGCTGGTGCAGCATCGGGGCAGCAGGGCGGAACGCCGAGCCCGTGCTGCGCAGATCCTCCAAGAAGTGGGACTCCCTGCCGACTCCGCTCAGCGATATCCACACGAATTCTCCGGCGGGCAGCGCCAGCGCATCGGGGTCGGTCGCGCCCTGGTACTGGAGCCTGACCTGATCGTCGCTGACGAGCCGGTGTCAGCGCTGGATGTTTCCATTCAGGCGCAGGTGCTGAATCTGCTGCTTGAGCTGAGAGAACGCTACAACCTAGCGATCCTATTTATCGCTCACGACCTGTCGGTAGTGCGGGCGGTGTGCGACCGGGTGGCGATTATGTACCTCGGTCGGATTGTCGAGCACGGATCGACGGAACAGGTCCTGAGCCACCCCCTGCATCCTTATACACAGGCGTTGCTCTCCACGGTTCCCGTACCGGATCCGGAAGTGGTTTTCGCCCCGCCGCCGCTATCCGATGAGATTACCTCACCGGTGGATCTGCCGGCGGGCTGCCGATTCGCCCCTCGCTGCCGATTCGCCTACGAGCACTGCCGGAAGAACGAGCCGAAACTCGCAGACTGCCCGGCAGAAGGCGGGCACTCCGTTGCCTGTTTCATCCACCAGGAAGGCCGACACAATGGTTGAGATCAAGACTCACAACCCGAAACTCAGACTGGCGGTTAACGTCGCATTGGGCATACTCTTCGCCGCCTTCTTCATTTTCACTGTAGTCCTCGTTGCATTGGATAGCCGGGCGATAGGTCAGATGCGCTACCAGCTCACCATTCTGCATGACGATGTAACGAAGAAGCAAGAGGCACTGTTCGCCGCCGACCGGAAGTTCCAGCAGGCGCGCTCGCGAATGACACCGCGAGAAACAGTGGAGGCTTCACTGAAGTTGCAGGACCAGAGAGAGAAGCTCGCGGGAAGCCAGGAGCAGCTCACTCAGATCGAGGATGAATGCGATGATGCGGTTCGCAGGCGACAGTATCACATCTGGTGGCTCATCTTCACTTTCATCGGCTGCCCTGTAGTCTTTTGGATCAACTACGCCCTGAACTACTGAATATGACCTGAGGCAACCTCTTCCAGTCGCTTGAGAACCGCATTAACGAGTCGCGGCCCGAACCCGTGCCGCCGAATCTTACTCGGAGTCAGCTTCTTCTCCAGCCGCAGATAGAGCAGCTTGTCGACCTCGCGGAAAAGCGCCCGCATATCAGTGCTCTCGGCGGGGTATCTCCACAGCTCGGCGCTGGGCTGACGAATCAGCACCTGCTCCGGCAGTTCAAGGAATTCCGCCATCTCAAATATGTAGGTCTTGTAGAGGTGAGCCAGCGGACGCGGCTGAGGAGTAAACGAGCCTCCGATCATTCCAAGTCCAAGCGCTAGGTCGGTGCGGTTCACCGCTGGCAGGTAGACCATTCCCTCCTGCTCCGACACATCCATCAGAATGAGCGTGCGCAGTCGATCCACGATCTGGCTGCGGCGGAGCGCCGCCTCCTCGCCGTGGAAAGGTACTTTGAGTATGTCCGCAAGGATGTCTACCGGCTCCGTTATGTCGAGATTACGGAACCGCATACGCAGGTGGCGAGCCACGATCGGAGCATCTTTGAGCCTCAGTTCATTCTCGCCGGCATGGGTGAGCTGCAAGCCATAGACGTTCTCTGGCTCCAACGCGCGACCCGCAAGGGCGGCCAGCACCGAGCTGTCAACCCCACCTGAAAGCCCAATCAGCACTCGCCGCCGCTTGCGTCCAGATACCGCTTTCTTGATGATGGAGCCTGCCCTGGAAACTTCTTTGGATACATTGATAGCGGGTAGTTCCGGCGTTTCCTTCGTTCTTGTGACCATAACCCACCCCTTTGATCGGTTTCCCCCAATTCTAGCACAGGGCGCCCATCCCGCGAAATGGAGTTAATTCGATATTCTGACGCCCTCAGAAAGCCAGCAAATCACTTGCTCTCAGTTCTCGACATATCTGCCAATGAGCTCGCGCGCAAGAGCCTCCGCCGCTTCTACTCCGTCCACTTCGCCGTCCAGATGACGCCACCATATCTCCTCCTGTATCCGATGCACCAGCGGGCCGGCAGGAAGCCCAAGCTCTATGAGGCGATCGCCCTTCACGAGGTTACGTCGAGGAGATAGCTCCCTCAGGTAGATGAGCAGATTGCGACGCAGGTTCTCGCAGCCCCGCCTCAAATAGCTGTTGAAAGCGGCGAAAAGAAGGCACTTGCGCGAGTACTCGCGGCAGACCCGGTATATCCGTGACCGCGGGAATCCGGCATGATTCATTCGCTGCGTCAGCTCATCATCCTTTCGCCGAGCCTCCACGATGTGGCGAGCCAGTCGCGGGTATACCCCAAAGCGATTGAGAATCTTCGGGAGTTCCCCCTCTCCCACCGCTACCAACAACCAGGACAGGCGCACCAGCCAGGCCGGCACCAGCTCTGCCTTCAGCACATCCGCTTGGTTGCGCAATGCAAGCTCAAGCACCTGAGCATCTTCTCCGCTGGTCGTTGGCAGCGTGCTCCATGCGGGGTGTAGCTGGGCCAGCAGATCCCATCTCATCGCCGCCCACATCATCCCGAACCACATCCGCTCTTCCAGTATGCACTGAATCTCGTAGCGCACGCGCTCCGGAGACAGGAGATCCAGGTAGCTCTCCTCCATCGCCGTCTGTAGAAGCGTTGCCGTCAGCTCGTCAAGATGGTAGTTCAGCCGCACCGAATATCGGAGACCGCGCAGGATGCGTGTGGGATCATCAAGAAACGAGCGGCGATGCAGCACTCGCAGGTTGCGAGCAAAAAGATCGCCCACTCCCCCTGTGGGATCGATCAGCTCGCCGAAATTGTCCTTCGCCACCGAAATCGCGAGCGCGTTCACGGTGAAATCTCGCCGCAACATGTCCTCATAAATCGTTGCACCTCCCTCGACTTCAGGTAGCTGCCCGGGAATG
Source organism: Planctomycetales bacterium 4484_113 (assembly GCA_002050035.1). Classification (GTDB taxonomy): domain Bacteria; phylum 4484-113; class 4484-113; order 4484-113; family 4484-113; genus 4484-113. The sequence continues at coordinate 7,814 of MVCR01000038.1, forward strand.
GGATAATCCTCCTGCCGTGTCGTTGCCAGGTCAACGATATAACCTGCTGGATGCAACCATCGGGCAGTCAGAAAACGCTCCTCGGCGCGCACCGTACCACCCCACTGTCGTGCCAACTCGCCTGCCAGCTCGATAGCGTCACCCTCTACGGCGAAGTCGAGGTCAAACAGTTGAAAAGCCAACTTATCGGGAGAAATCTGCTCGATGAAGCAGCGCATCAGCTCGCGGGCACCTCCGCCCACTAGATATGGCATCATCTCAAGCCGCTTCGCCGCCTCCCCTACCTGCTCCGCTATCTTGAGCGCATAAGTTGCCAGGTTCCCGGTGATGAAATCGGGCAACTTGCTGAAGTCCCACCGTGCCACCGCGCGGATTATATCAGAGCGCCCTGTTCACCACGCGCTTCCATCACTTGTACGGAACGGGGCAAACTAACCCGCGGCGAATGCTCGGTTTGCTATAATCCGGCTCGCATCCTATGAGCAGGCCTGGCTATCGGTGGCGTACGTTCTCCACCATCAGCGCGATGCTGATGATGCTCTTGGTAGTGCTTGCTGCGACTGCAGCGGGGGCTGAAGCGCTGATCACGGTACGAGCTGAGAACGATACTTTTCAGCATCCCACATCAGCCGCCACACTCAGGGAGTTCTTTGACGAGTTGAATCTGCAACTTCCGATCGATTACCTGAAAAAACAGGGACTCAACCTCGATTCACCGGTGCCCGCGGAGCTATCGCTCCGGCAACTGGTAGTGGTGCGGTTGGCTGAGCGCGAGCTGATCCCGGCACCTCTGCGCTACGAAGTCAAACCGACCCAGCACCCGGGGCACATCGCGGTTCGTGACTCGGGACAGGAAGGTGTTCGAGAATGGCGCGCAACCTATTTCTTCCTTGCGGGAGAACCGGTGGGCGAGCGTCATTTCAGCCTGGTACTGCAGTCTCCCTCTCCACGCATCATCACCATCTATCAGCAGGTTCCGCCGGATTACGTTCCGAGCTACCAGCAGATCCTTCACTGCCGCCATCTTTCCTCAAGGGAATTCAAGCCCCCGCTTCGCTACCTGCGCAAGCTCACTATGGAAGCCACCGCCTACGAGCCTGGTCCCACCAGCAACGGGAAGTGGAGCACCGGCTACACGGCAATTGGCTTGAAAGCCGGTCCGGGAGTGGTTGCGGTGGATCCGAGAGTCATTCCCCTGCGCACCCGCCTCTATATCGAGAATTACGGCTACGCGATAGCCGGTGACGTCGGCTCCGCGATCAAGGGGAATCGCATCGACCTCGGATTCACCACGGTCGACGAGTGCATGCGCTTCGGACGGCGAAAGGTGATCGTGTATGTTCTCGATTAGGGTCCTTTGGTACCACTGATCGACCTGCACTTCGCTGACCTTCCAGCACCCGAGGAAACCGGTCCAGCCATCACGCTCACTTTCAGAACAGGTAGCGCGCGAAGAGCTCCGAAAGCTCCTCGAAAGTGAAAGGCTTCGCGATGACTTCGCTGAATCCGACATCGGTGAAATCCTCAGTCGGTCGGTCGTAACCGAACCCCGTCATCAGCACACCGGGCACTCCTGGGCTCAGCTTGCGGATGAAGGCGAAAGCCTCAACTCCATTCATCCGCGGCATGCGCAGGTCAAGCAGCACCAGCCCGATGTCCTGCTGGTGCGAGCGGAAGCACTCGATAGCCTCAGCTCCATCACCTGCCGTATAGATGGTCAATCCTCTGTCGGCAAAGAACGCCTGCGCCGTATTGCGGATCATTTCCTCGTCATCAGCCATCAACACCGCCGGCGCCTTGCTGAAATCGGGGTATTCATAAGCGCCACCCTCAGCCTCCGCCTCGACAGTCTCAAGATACGCCGGCACGTAGACCGCGAAGACACTCCCGCGCCCCCAATCAGAGTCCAGCAGAATGGTGCCTCCGTGCTTGGTGACCAGATGATACGCGATGCTCAGCCCGAGCCCACTGCCCTTGCCCGGCTCCTTGGTGGTGAAGAACGGGTCGAAAATGCGATCGAGGAGGTGAGGATCGATGCCGGTACCGGTATCAGACACCCGAATGCGGATGTACTCCTGGTCTCTCTTGTCCAGCTGAAGCAGGTCCGGGTCCTCCCCTGGCCGGGCTCGGTCAGCACTGACAGTGAGCTTTCCGCCTTCGGGCATAGCTTCGATTCCGTTGATGCAAAGATTGAGTATCACCTGCTGGATCTCCGTTGGATTGACCATCATCACCAGATCGTCATCCTCTGGTACGCGCACTTCAAAGCTAATCCGCGCCGGCATAGAGGTGCGCAGAAGCGATGCCACTTCTTGAATGAGCTTCGTCGCCATCAGAGGTCGCCGTTCTTCATCACCGCGCCGGCTGAAAACGAGGAGTTTCTTCGTCAGATCCGCAGCTCGCCGGGCAGCTACCTCTACGGTTCCCAGTAACTCGTGCACTTCAGCTTCCCTGTCCTCAGAGATGTGCTGGCGCAACAGCGCAAGGTTGCCGAAGATGCCTCCCAGGATGTTGTTGAAGTCATGGGCGATACCTCCGGCGAGACGCCCTACGCTCTCCAGCTTCTGCCCCTGCAATACCTGGCGCTCCAGTTGCCGCTGTTCTGTGATATCGCGGAACAAACCCATGGTCAGCTCCCGCCCGCCAATGCGCGTTCGGTGCAGCGACCCCTCCCAGACGCGGTTGTCTCCTCGAGCGTCTACAATCTCCAGGTCGGAAACCTCCACCTTTGCCGCACCCGCATCAAGCGCATCCAGCGCTGCCACCGTACTCTCTCGCGATCGCTCGCTCACCAGGTCGAGGATGTGCTTGCTTTTCCACTGCGAGGAGTCGAGCCCCGGAGTGTGCGTTGCTATGAGGAATCCCGGGTTGACGAAAGTGAAGCGATTCGTCATCAGCATGAAGATGACCGAGTCCACGTTGTCCACCATGCATCGGTACATCTCCTCGCTCTCCTTGATCTTGCGCGTCTTAACCTCTATTTGCGTCTCCAGCTCCTGCGAGTAGCGCTCCAACTCGCTCTTCGCCGCAGCCAGATCGCTCGTTCGCTCGGCAAGTTTGGCTTCGAACTCATCGGCAAGTTTCGCCCGCGCTTTCGCCAGCGAGTACTGGCGCCGGTAACTGCCCATTGCCAGCACCAGCACCAGCATTAGCATCAGCACCAGCGCCGCCGCAACCAGCAGATTCCAGCGGTACTCAGCGAGTGCTCGCGCTAGCATCTCGTCCGGAACACCCGAGAGCAGGAACCACTGCTTGTCCTTCATGGACAGAGGAACCACTCCCACCAGCCAGCGTCCGGAGAAACCCGCCAGATGCCCGCGATAGGACTTCGTACCCCTCGCTCGCGCATCCGTCATTACCTTGCGCAGGCGCTCGATCTCAGGCGCGCTGAGCTGCTCGGACGGCGATTCACCATGCCCCCGGCTGCCGGTGCTCCAGAAGATGTGTCCGTCGCTGTCCGCCAGCCCGATGAAGCTCTCCGCACCTGCAGCATGAAGCGGCTTCCAGAAAGCGTCCCCCAGCCAGCTTGACTTGAACAGTATGCTTACCGTGCCGTCAAACTTCCCGTTGCGGAATACCGGTTGCACCAGAGGCATCGCCTCATAGCCCTGCACCGCCATGAAGGGACGTCCCAGCACCGGCTGATGCGTCGAAAGGACCTTCTTGTTGTGCTCCTGGTAGGCAACACTCTTCCCCAGGACTTGAGGGTTCTCCGGGTAGGTATAGGCTATACGCATCCTGGCATCCAGCCGGGTAACATTCCCGATCAGATCCGATCTCCCCTGCTGTAGAAGCGCCATTCTCTGCTTGCCGGAGCGGGTCAGGCTAATAACCTCCGGATCCTTCGCCATGCGCTCGATCTCGTTGAAGCCCTGGAGGATGAAAGTGCGGAAAGCTCTCGCGCTGACGAAACTCGTCCTCTCCTGGAGTCCCGTGTAGTAACCTATCAGCTTCGACTCGATGAAGCGATAGTTCTGATAGCTGCGCCCTGCCAGGAGCAGCAGGATGAGCACAAAGCAGGCAATGAAGAACCGATTCCGCACTCAAGAGTAGTTTAACACACTGTTCGCCTCCCGTCATCGCCCTGCCACGGCGAGCGCGACCCTCTCCGGCAAGCCAGCGATACCGGGGTTGCTCCCTGCGGCGGTCTCCCCCGAGCCAAGCCCGCGTGGAATGCAAGCTCCCTTGTCGCCTCTGCCGGCACGGGCTATAATCGCAGTTTGAGATTCAAATCACAATCTGACCCCGGGAGGATACGCAAGATGGGACTGTGCCTCGCCTACAAGATTCTCCAGGAGCATCTGGTTGAAGGTGAACTCACGCCAGGCAAGGAAATCGGCATTCGCATTGACCAGACGCTCACTCAGGACGCCACCGGCACTATGGCATTCCTTCAGTTCGAAGCTATGGGAATCGACCGAGTGAGAGCCGAGCTTTCGGTCTCGTATGTTGACCATAATATGCTGCAGTCGGACTTCCGTAACGCCGATGACCATCGCTATCTGCAAACGGTGGCGGCGCGCTATGGCGTCTGGTTCAGCCGACCTCGCCATCGGTGCCGGAGGGCTGGATGTCGCCGCGGCGATGGGCGGCGCCCCGTTCTACCTGCCCTGCCCCAAGGTCGTAGGTGTGAAGCTGACCGGCTCGCTTCCCCCTTGGGTCAGCGGCAAGGATGTCATCCTGGAGATGCTCCGCCGCCTAACCGTCAAGGGCGGCATCGGCAAGATATTCGAATACTTCGGTCCCGGGCTAGCCTCTTTGGATGCCCCCTCCCGCGCCACTATCACCAATATGGGCGCCGAGCTCGGAGCCACGACCTCGCTCTTCCCCGCTGACGAGGTCACCCGAAGCTTTATGCGCGCCCAGCAGCGCGAAGCCGACTTCCTTCCGCTCACGGCGGACGACAACGCCGACTACGACGAGGTCATCGAGCTGAATCTCAGCGACCTGGCGCCGCTGGTGGCGCAGCCGCATATGCCCGACCGCGTGGTGCCTGTGAGCGACCTCGCGGGGCTCAAGGTTGACCAGGTGTGTGTGGGAAGCTGTACTAACTCCAGCTACCGCGATGTGCATATGGTGGCGGAGATTCTTAAGCGCAACCATGTGGCGCCGGGCGTCACTATGACGCTCAGCCCCGGCTCCAAGCAGGTGCTTGCGATGATGTCCGCTGACGGCAGCCTCGCCGAAGTCGTGCGTGCAGGCGTCCGCATTCTGGAGAGCGGCTGTGGTCCCTGCATCGGCATGGGTCAGGCGCCCGGCACCGGCTGGGTCAGCCTGCGCACGTTCAATCGCAACTTCGAGGGACGCTGCGGAACCAAGGAGGCGGGAGTCTATCTCCTCAGTCCCGAAGTCGCCGCCGTTTCCGCGATTCGCGGCGAGCTTACCGACCCGCGCGAATTCGGCGAGTATCCGCACATTGAGTATCCTGACACATTCCTCATTGACGATCGCGACCTCATACCCCCGCTGCCGCCCGAAGAGAGCACGAAGGTAGAGATTGTCCGTGGCCCCAACATCGTCCCCCTCAAGCCGCAGGAGCCGCTTCCCGACGAGCTTCGCGGCAAAGTGCTGCTCAAGGTCGGCGACGATATCACCACCGACCACATAATGCCCGCGGGCGCGCGCGTCCTGCCGTATCGCAGCAACATCCCGAAGATTAGCGAGTTCGTCTACGACGGCGTTGACGCCGAGTTCCCCGCTCGTGCGAAGGCGGAGGGCGGCGGCTTCATCGTCGGCGGCACCAATTACGGTCAGGGCTCCAGCCGCGAACATGCCGGTCTCGCCCCCGCCTACCTCGGCATCCGCGCCAAGCTCGTCAAGGGCTTCGCCCGCATCCATCGCGCCAACCTCATCAACTTCGGCATCGTCCCGCTGATGTTCGCCGAGCCTTCAGACTATGACTCCGTCGATCAGGGCGACGAGCTCCTCATCGAGAACATCCGCGAGCAGCTCAAGGGCGGACACGACATAACGGTCAAGAACCTCACGCAGAACACAACCATCGCTGCGAAGCACGACCTCAGCGCACGCGATGTTGAGATCATCCTTGCCGGCGGCAAACTGAACTACGTGCGGAAGCAGCAGGGATAGGAGGAGTCCGCCTGCTTCGTCGGTTCCCTGTAGGGGTTTTCCCGCTGTCGGCGGGCGAGATTCATGAATCGCCCCGTGTGATACTGAAGTAACACCGTAGGAGGATTCCTCTTGCGAACTGCGCAAGGCCGAAATGCAGCGGCGGCGCCGGACAGCCGCTCATTCCGCCAATCATTCAACATGCACCTGCGCTCGTGGTGGCGCGCCACGGGCTGGAGTGGTGGGCGGCGTGGGCGTTTGGATCACGCGCCGACGTGGTCCCGACCATCCGTGCGACCCCGACGCTCTGGGAGCGCTACAGCCGCGTCCTGCTGCTGCAGGAGACGAAGGTGCCGGATGAACGCGTCCGCCCCCGAGGCGCGGCGGGCCTGCTTTCGGCGAGACCTATCGGGCCGGGGCTCCGCCGGTCGAGGGAGCGACGGTCATCTATGAGGGCGAATGGTATCGCCTGTCCGAAGCTCGTCGCGTGTTTGAACTTGGGCCTTCGTTCGAGGGGGAGCAGAGAGCGGGAGCCGCCCCCTGTCCGAACCCGCGATAGACGGAAACCCTCACTCGCTCGTGAGATAGACCGGGCGCCAGATGCCGCCGTTGCCGGTGCAATCAAGGACGCGGAGGGCAAGGGGTTTCTCCTTCCTGGCGGGGCGCCGTTTCCTCTCGCCCGACAGTCCGCCTTTCCTCCGCATCGCCGCTTGTGCTACAATTCTTCGCCAATTCCAAGGAGACATCTATGGCGACGGTTGAGCTAAAAGCAGTCAAACGCGAAGAGCGGGGAAAGGAGCGCGTGGGCAAGCTGCGCCAGCAGGGCCAGCTTCCGGCGGTGCTCTACGGTCCGGGAGTGCCCGCGCCGCTCGCTCTCACCCTCGATCGCGTGGATACGGAGAAACTCATTCTCAAGGAAGGTCGCGACGCCATCTACGAGCTTAAAGTCGGGCGCCGGAAATACCGCGCCGAGCTGAAAGAAGTCCAGCGCGACGTGCTCAACGAGAACTTCCTGCACGTGGATTTCTACGCGCTGGAGACGTCCAAGAGGAAAAAATAGCGTATAATTGAGCCGTGGACGCAGAAGCAGTCGTTCAGAAGCGGAATCTCCAGATTGTCGACGATTTCCTCCGCCGGGTCGGCGCACGTACCAGCCCCGCCGCATCGCTCGAAGAGGACACTTTCCGCATGCGGGAAGGTTTTCAGGACTTCTCCATAGAACTGGTGGAGAAGGTGAACCCGGAGCGCGCCCTGAATAAGCTGGATGGGAAACCGGAACATGAAATCAGCTTTTTCTGCTCGAGCATCCAGCGGACTGAGCTTGTGGGGCACTTCTTCTATCACGGGCAGGAGATTCCCCTACACTACACCATCGTCGGCTCATTGATTCTCAAGCGCGAGCACCGGCACTTTCACGTCTGGGAGCAGCCAATCAAGCGAGAGCACATTCTGGCCCCGCTCGCCTTTATGGACAACGCGGACCAGCTCTCCAGCGATTTTGGCGCGGGACTGCCGGTTACCCTGCGGGATTCAGGCAGCAGTGACCTCGACTACACGCAGCTTCGCATCGCTGCAGCCAACTCCGCACGCGCACTGCGCTATGAATGCCGGCAGCAGGTACTGGCGCAGTGGAAAGAAGCCGAAGGCTCGAACGCCCGCGATCTTATTGTCATCAACGATTCCCTGCTGCGGCTGCCCAACAAGAGCCTGGATCGGAACATGCTCGGCATCGTAAAGAGCAGCTATGTGCCGTTTCGCAACCGAGAGCTGCTAACCCATCAACTGAGATTGGAGGAGTTCCAGCGCGGTAGAGTGTTCCGCATCGAACTGCCGGAGCATCCGGATGAACGCAAGTACTCGTGGTTCCTCAAGTTGCGCTCTTCTGCTCAGGCGGGGCCTGAATTCGGACTGGTGCGCGTCGAGACCGTCGCGGACGACGACGAGGACGCTCGCCGCCAAGCGGACGAGTTTTCCCACCTTATGATTGGCGAGCGCTTCCCGGTGACTTTCCCCGCTCGGGACTGGGACAAGCTCATCTTCCCGCTCAAGCTCTGCGACCAGTATCTGAATAGCCTGGTGCCCTCAAGGCAAACGGTGCAGGCGTACTTTATGCATCATGCGGATTGAATGCGGTAGAATCATTCCGGCTGCGCTTTCGGCGCAAGCGCCGGTAATGAGGTGAAAGGTATGGAAGACACCAGAAAAACCTGCAAGTTCCCCGGTTATGTGAATTTCGATTTCGGGTTGATCGGCAAGGCGACCTCGACCAAGGACAACCCGAACACGGCGGCGGATTTCCATTTCTGGATCTCCGCCAACGTTGATACGGTCGAGCTAGGCAACATCGTCGCCGCCACCACTGAAGACGGGCACGTTACCTTCGGTTTCGTCACCGAGCTGCGAACCCTCATGGATATCGACAACTTCCTCTCCGACTACATCAGCCACGATTTCGGAGACCCCAGCATCGTTCCGCCATCGGACATCGCAGAGATGATGGTTGCGAAGTGCAACATCATCAAGTCCACCACCGAGCGCGTGCGACCGGTCGGGCGGGCGGAAGTTTACTTCGCCAGCGAGGAGGGCGTGGCGTGGGCGCTTGGCATGCTGGACTACGCCGGCGCCGGTCGGGGCGTCCCCATCGGAGTGATGGAGAATGGCGACGGCAGTCTCATCCCCATCTTCCTCGATGAGGAATTCCTCGTAGGCCCCGAGGGCAGCCACCTCAATATGAGCGGCATCTCGGGTCTGGCGACCAAGACAAGCCTCGTCGAGTTCCTGCTGAAATCGATGATGGATATGATGACCCGCTCCAAGCACCGACGCGTCGCCGCCGTCTTCTTCAATGTGAAGGGCAAGGATATGCTCTACCTTGACAAGGCGAATCCGCAGTACCAGGAGACCGATCCTTATACCGAGAAGTGCCGCCGCATGTACGACAAGCTGGGGGTAGAACTAGTGCCCTTCGAGAACGTGCGCATCTTCGCGCCCTACGACCGTAAGTACGAAGGACATACTAAGAGCTTCCGCCGCGACGGGAAGGTGGAGCATTTCATCTGGGAGTTGGGGGAGATCGTAGCCGACATCCCGACCCTCTTCGATGAAGAAAGCTGGGACGAAGGCGTGGAGGCGGTCTGGGTGGACGTGCGCGACCAGATTGAGCGTCAGCCGCTGCGCTCCTATGACGAGCTTCTTGACTATCTGAATGAAGAGCGGCGCGTCCTCGGCAACGCCAACATCAGCCACTGGCACGGTCACGAGAAGCAGGTCTTCTACAAGGCGGCCAAGAACCTTGACTCCCTGCCGGGGCTTTACGACGGTCTGGTTTGCACTGGCGGCGTCGACGAGGTGGACATTCCCCTCAACGACCTGCATAACGGCTCCATCTTCGTCATCGACATCCAGTCGCTCAACGACCGCGGTCAGATGATGGTCTTCAACAAGATGATGAAGCGCGTTTACGACATCCTGCTGGACAAGAACATCAAGAAGGACTTCGATACCGTGGTCTTCTTCGTTGACGAGCTGAACAAGTTCGCCCCGCGCGATCCCAATGTCCGCGCCCCGATCAAGCAGAGCCTGATTGAGATCTGCGCACGCGGTCGTAGCCTCGGCATATCCCTGTTCGGTGTCGAGCAGTTCATGAGCCAAGTGGACCGCCAGGTGGTGGACAACTCATCGACCATCATCTACGGACGCACCGGTCCCGCCGAGCTGATGACCGCCGAGTACAACTGGCTCGACATCGACGTGCGCAACCGCCTCACCTCCATCCCTCGCGGAACCTTCCTGCTCAAGCATGCGAAGTTCGTGCAGCCGATTTTCTGCAAGTTCCCCTACCCCACCTGCGTCCCCGGCGACCAGTACGAAGAAGAGGAAGGACTGGCGGCGAAGCGTGAAGCCGCAGCAGCCTTTACCTTCCGGCGCGACGCCTAAGCGGCACTGGCGCGCGGTAAGTGGTCCGCAGGAGCGCCCAGCCTGCTTCGGCTGATGTTCAGCCGCTTCCCGCCGGCTTACTCACAACTCAATCACCTTGCCTACGCCCCCTTCAGCAAAGCCGCCGCCGAAGACCTCGCGGAACACCGCAATCGCACCGTCGCCCGTGCAATGAGAAGGAGCCGCCTTCTGTACCCCCTGCTCTTTCAGCTCTTCCGCGATGGAGCGCACCCGCTTCTCCGGCATACCGCTAAGGTGAAACCCACCCATCACCAGATACACATCGCTTCCGAACTCATTCTTCGCGAAGCGTGCAATCTCAACTATTCCCGGATGTGCACAGCCGGTAATGACCACAAGCCGCGCATCGACGTCCAGCACCAGACTCTGCTCCTTCACCCCGCGACCGAGCTCGCCGGTGGTGAAGATCTGCGGCACTAGACCCATCGCACTGCCAACCTCCATCAATCTCCCGCCGTGTGATTGCACCATCCCCTTGACCGCCGGGCCAAAAGACCGACCGAGGTAGATGAGAGCGCTAGGATTGACCGTGAGGAACCCTGTCAACCCGCCGGTGTGATCTCCGTGGTCGTGCGACAGAGCCACCACCTGAACCTCTCTCAAATCGATGCGCAGGCGCTCCGCGTTGTCAAGGAGCGTCTGACCGTCCGCGCCGGTGTCAAACAGGACTACCTTATCATCGTACTCGATGAAGCAGGAGAACCCCCAGCCGCTGCGCAGACCAGGGAGCGAACTCCGCACATAGTTATCGTAAAGCGTGGTGATTCTAAGCATGGATTCTCTCCTTCAAACAGCAGGCTCAGCGGAAGCACCGCCGGTGACTTCAATTATACTCCCCACGCCCACGCGGATGAAATCATCGCCATATGCCTGCTTGAACCGCGCAATCGCACGGTCGCCGGTGCAGTGGCAGGGCACCGCCTTCCGGGTCCCTCTTGACAACACGTGAGAGAGAGGTAGAATGGGGGTGGCTGCCAGGCAGCAGGTCGCGGGCTACCGCCCAGGAGGCAATGGCAATGAAGGGCAGAGGGATCTTTCGGGGAGTTTGCTTCACCGCAATCACCTTCGCGTGCGCATTCATCTTCGTAACCTGTGGCGGCAAGCAGTCGTCAGTCGCACCTTTAGGGCGGGGTCTCCG
>MVCR01000039.1 GCA_002050035.1 Planctomycetales bacterium 4484_113
AGCCTGACGGCAATCTTGTCGAACAGCTCGCCAGCGGCATCATCGAGCGTTTGCCCCAGCAGCCTGCACTCGCCGAACCGGCTAACCAGATAGAGGACGGTATTTCCGCCGGATACGACCAGCGCAAGGAAGGGATAGGGAATATCTCTGGAGCGAGAGCCGAAGAAGCTGGAGTACACATGACCCTCCAGATGGCTAAGACCGAACAGAGGCACCCCCAGCGATAGAGCTACCCCGCGAGCGAAGCTCACGCCTGCGAGCAGGCAGCCGGGAAGTCCGGGCCCACGCGTTACACCCAGAGCACGAACCTGACGCAACGCCTTTGGATTCCGCGTCCGCAGGTCCACCAGCATCACGGGGAGGTTCTTCAGATGGTCGCGGGCGGCGAGCTCCGGCACCACTCCCCCAAAGGGCGCCTGCAGCTCGACCGAAGACGAAAGAGCCGAAAAGACGATATCGCCAGGCCCTCGCACGAGAGCGAGACCTGTATCATCGAACGAGGTCTCCACGGCAAGGAGCATTTATCGTGCATCTCCTTCGGCAACGGTCAGCTGGAGGTCAGCGAGAAGCTGTGGCAGCTCGCAGAGCCAACCGCATAGGGAAAGACTCGTGCGCTTGCCTGCGAACTGACAGCTTGCGCTACCCCTCCACCCGCTGCGCTCTCAAATGCGGATGATAGACTTCCGCCTCGCTCTCGGCGTCAACGGTGCCGAACTTCGTCCATAAACGAGCATGGCCACGGATTTTCATCACCGAGACATGCTCCGTGAACTGCGCGACCAGTACTTCCCCGCGTTCCAGTTTCTCCGAATGGAGGAACTTGGTCTCCACGCCGCGGGTAAGTCCGGCAACACTCACACCGTTTTCCAGCGCCTTGATGACGACGTAGTCCTGTAAGATGTTGAAATCCATTCGCTTACTCCTCTATTCCCTTTTTAGGGCGAGCGGTAAGGATACCACTATTGGCTCCCTCCTGCAATCTCTGGATACTGCCGCCCAAAGTACTTCACGTACTCGCCAGTTTTTATCTCGCGCCACCAGCTTTCATTCTCCCGATACCAAGCAACAACACGAGACAACCCTTCGTCCAGTCCCACCGAAGGGGTAAACCCGAGTTCCTCCCTTATTCTCTGAGCGTTCAGGCGATAGCAGAAATCATGCCCTGGACGGTCCTTCACGTGGCGCAGCATTTCGGGCCCCTGACCCATCAGCGAGAGCACACGCCGTGCCAGCTCGATATTCGGAATCAGCTCATCCGCAGCCACGTTGTAGATCGCTCCGGGCTCTGCCTTCTCCGCCATCATCAAAAGCGCCCTGCAGGTGTCTTCCACATAGAGCCAGTCGCGAAGATTCTCGCCGCTCCCGTATATCGGAATGGGGCGTCCTTCGATGAGATTGGTGATCATCAAGGGAAGGAACTTCTCAGGAAACTGGTAGGAACCGTAGTTGTTCGTCGGTCGCGCGATGGTTACTGGCATCTCAAAGGTGGTCACATAGGACTGGCACAGCAGGTCTGCACCTGCTTTCGTGGCGCTGTAAGGATTGCGCGGTCTCAGCGGCGACGATTCATCGAAACTCTCATCGCTGCCGGCAGGAATACTGCCGTACACTTCGTCGGTGCTCATGTGGACGAACCGGGCGACCCCTGCAGCTCGTGCGGCTTCCAGCAGCACCGCGGTGCCCACTAGGTTGGTGCGGACAAAAGGCGCTGCATCCTGTATTGAGCGGTCAACGTGGGTTTCCGCAGCCAGGTGGAAAACGAAAGTGAAGCTGTGCTCTGCAAAGAGCGCGTGCACATTCTCAGATGAAGCCACATCACCGCGCACGAAAGTGAATCGTGGATTGCCCTCCGCCAAGCGGAGATTGGCCAGGTTGCCGGCATAGGTCAGTTTGTCGAAGCAGACCACATCCCAGTCCGGACGCTCGCGCAGCAGGTACGCGATCAGATTGCTACCGATAAAGCCCGCCCCACCTGTCACGAGAGCCCTTTCACCCATCATTTCTCTCCAATCCCCAAGTCGGGTCGGATGTCGGCGAGGAAGCTCCTCCCACGCAGAGACGGCTCCAGTCCGAAATTCTCCACCACGGTAGCGCCCAGGTCGGCGAAGCTCTGCCGCACCCCCAGATTGTGCACGAAACCTCTGCCTATGTGCGCACGATGGAATACGAGCAAGGGAACACATTCCCTGGTATGGTCGGTGCCGGGGTAAGTAGGGTCGTTGCCATGATCCGCGGTCAGTATCAGAAGATCGCCCACGCTCCAGTTGCCCAGTATCTCTCCCAGCCACCTGTCGAACTCTTCCAGGGCGCCGGCGTAGCCTGCGGTGTCGTTGCGATGCCCGTAGAGCATATCGAAGTCGATGAAGTTCGCAAAGACCATTCCTTCCTCAAAGCTCACCAGCAGCTCCGTTACCGCCGTTGCTGTCTGCTGGTTGCTATGGGTGTGAAAGCTCGCGCTGAATCCGCGACCGGCGAAGACATCCTCCAGCTTGCCCACCAGTGTTACCGGCACGCCCGATTCACTCATTAGATCCAGATAGTTTCGCGGTGGCGGGATGCTGAAATCGCGCCTGTCTTCCGTGCGGGTGAATCCGCTCTCGGAAGAACCCACGAAAGGACGCGCAATGACCCGGTCGACTTCCCAGTCGTCGCGCGCAAGCTTCCGCGCAATCCGGCAAATGCGGTAGAGCTCCTCAAGCGGGATGATATCGACGTGCGCGGCAATCTGAAGGACAGAATCGGCGCTTGTGTAGAGAATGGGGCATCCGGTCTGCATATGCTCGGCACCCAGCTCGGCAATAATCTCGGTTCCCGAAGCCGCCTTGTTGCCCAGGAACTGTCGTCCGGTTTCCTTGGAGAGTGCCGTCACGAAATCAGCGGGGAACCCCTGCGGATAAACCTTTGGCGGCTGCTGGCGGATGACTCCCATCATCTCCCAATGACCGGTGGAAGTATCCTTCGCGGGGCTTGCCTCCACCATCTTGCCGAAGAACGCCGTGGGAGCTGCCGCCGGAGGCAGCTTAGGATGATTCCGCAGGATGTTTCCTAGCCCCAAACCAAGCAAGGTGGGTATGGCGAGGCTAGCGTTCTCGGCGATGTGTTGAAGCGTTGCCGCACCCTCGTCCCCGAAACTCTCCGCGTCCGGAGCCGCACCGACGCCGACGCTGTCCATCACCAGCACAAAAACTCGCTTGAACCTGTACATAAGCGTTGTTTGGCTGCGCGAGCATTATACAGGATGCGGCGGCTCTGCTAGAATATGCAGTGCTGGAATGCCCACAAAGAAGGCAACACCGCTGATTGGCGTCCTGATGGGAAGCGGTAGCGACCGCTCGGTCGCGCAGGGTTGCCTGGATCTGCTGCAGCAGTTCGGAATCCCCCACGAAGTAGTGGTTGCCTCGGCTCACCGCACGCCCGAACTCGTCGAGGCGACGGTGGCAAGGCTGGAGCCGACCGTGCTGGCGTACATTGTCTTCGCGGGTATGGCCGCCCACCTCGCTGGGGCAGTCGCCAGCAGGACGAGCAAGCCAGTTATTGGTGTACCGGTCGCCGGCAGCCTCAACGGGCTGGACGCGCTTCTGGCGACGGTGCAGATGCCTCCGGGAGTGCCCGTCGCCACGATGGCCGTCGATGGGGCGAAGAACGCAGCTCTCTTCGCCGCTGCCATCCTCGCCCTGACCCCTGCCGGGGAAGTTCTCAAACTGAAAGATAAGCTGGCTGACTACCGCGCCCGCCAGGCGCAAGCGGTGATCGAGGTCAATCGCAACCTCAGTACTTGATCTCAAAGCCCTCGATGCTCTCGGAGTGCGGATAATCCTCGATTTCCACCCCGCGCACTACCGAAGTAGGCGGCCCCTGCCGAAGTGCATCGGCGAACGATTCCAGTTCGGCTTCGCTGGCAGCTTCGGCAACCACTTCAACACGGCCGTCGGGTAGGTTGCGCACGAAACCGTTGATTCCCGCTGCGCGAGCCTCCCTCACTGCGAAGAAACGGTAGCCCACACCCTGAACCAGACCCGAGACGAGCATTCGCTTAACCAAGACCATTTCCTGCCCCCTCGGCGAAACTGCCGGCATGCTCCCGAATCGCAAGATAAGTTAGCACTGCGTCCCTACCAGCAGCCACATCGTGAACCCGCAGAATGCTCGCGCCTTGCAGGAGCAAGAACATATGAACAGCAGTGGTTCCATCGAGCCTCGCCTCCACCTCACGTCCCAGAACTGACCCAAGGAAGGATTTGCGTGAGACGCCAAAGAGCAGGGGACGCCCGGTGGCTTTCAGCTCACGCGCTCGAGCAATCAGAGCCAGATTGTCCTCCACTCGTTTGCCAAAGCCGATGCCCGGATCAACCACCACTCGCTCGCGGGCAACTCCGGCTGACTCAAGAGCGGCAAGGCGCTGCTCGAGGAACATGGAGACTTCTCTCACTGCATCCTCATAGTACGGATTCACCTGCATGCTCCGAGGGACCCCTTGCATATGCATCAGAACATATCCGCATCGGGCTTGCGCGAGCAGCGGCAGCATCTGCCCATCCAGTCGCGCTGCCGAGATGTCATTGACGATATCTGCACCCTCATCCAGTGCCGCCCGCGCCACTTCCGCCTTATAGGTATCAACTGAAATGAAGGCTTCAGGGAAGCGCTTCCGGCTTGCGCGCAGAGGTGGCAGGACGCGCAGCAGTTCCTCCTCTGCTGAAACCGGATCGGTGCCGGGGCGGGATGACTCCCCGCCGAAATCAAGGATATCCGCGCCTGCGTCAAGCATCTGCTCCGCTGCCTTAACCGCTCGCGACTCATCGCCTGCCAGGCAGGAACCCGGGTAGAAGGTGTCCGGGGCAAGATTCAAGATCCCCATTATGCACGGACGATCTAGAGATAGCGCCCGCGAACCTACCTGCCATACAGATGCAGCCCCTTCACTCATCGTCTGATAAGAAAAAGGCGGGGGTGCAGAATCGCACCCCCGCCTCTTTCGGGCATTCAGAAAACTTCTTCCGATACTTCCTGTATCGGAATCGGCTTGTCAATAAGTTGATAGACCTTAGTTACGTCCTTGCTTGCCCGGCGATAGAAGAGCTGAGCGGTAACGAATACCGATCCGGTCACATCGCTGGCATCAAACTCATAATGCTCGGTAACGGTCTCGCCGGGAGCGATCCGGTTATCGTACTGCACGTAATCCGCTTCCCAGTACGGGATCTCGGCACGGTAATCGAGGCTGCGACCGAGCCTCTTCTCGTAAATCTTGACGTCCTCGAAGAAAACATCGCCGTCCGCGTCCAGCCCACGCACCACGAGCACAACCTGATGATAGGGAAGTCCCGTTGGCAGCATATGGCCAGTGCCGTTGTTGGTCACATCAACCGTAGCCTTCACCGTCCCGCCCTCTTTCTCAACGTTCAGCGCCAGCTCCGCGGCGGTCTGCAACATCGCCGGTGTAGTTCCACGCAAATCATGCATGTGCGCGTCCGGGCGGTCGGGACCGTGCTTAGAAGGCGGCACCGGAGCCATGCCAAGCGAGCTCACCGTGGGCATGTGGCAATCCTGGCAGGTCTTGTATGAGCTCCCGGGATGCGAATAGTCGCTCTTCAGCCACTCGTTATACGTATCCTGCACCACCACGCCATAACCGTTCACCTCTTGATGGCAGGGGGCGCAGAAAACCGACTGACTAAACACCGCAGAATAGCCCCGGGTGTGTCCGGAAGTCGGTCCTTCGGCGATTGGACCGAACTTCTGCTGGCCAAACCGGTGCTCATAAGAAAGCCCGTAGTACTGGTTGTACATCTCTGGGAATGCAATCTGCGCTCGGTCGGTGGGCAAACCCATCCGCGTGATGGTATGACAGTAGTCGCAGCTTACACCATCCTTAACGTAATCGTTCAGGCGCTGCCAGTAGTTGAGCTGGTCACGGATGTCGATATCCGAGTGCGGCCACGGCTCCTTGCGAACGCCCAGCGTCTGCTCCACATTCCCGCTCACCACGTCTTCAATCCGGGGGACGTAGCCCTCCCGCATGGCGATCAGGAACTCCTTGAGCGGCCTGTTCTGGCTGTATTAACGGATCGACGAAGGAGCGACCGTGCCTTGAGCTCTGCCACTGCGAGTAGTAGCGGGCGTGGCACAGAGAACATGCTTCTGAGTAGTCCATGATCGGCACGTAGGGAACATCCTGCTGCAGGATGGTGTACTTGTCCATGTTGATCTGGAAAATGTGGTACCAAGGGCGCTTGAACGTCTTGGGTCGGGGCTCCTCGCGGCTCTGAGCCGCAAAGGCTGTAAGCGCAAACGCCGTCAGCAATGCAAGCGCGAGGATGAAGGCAAAAGGCCTCCAGCCTCTGAAAATGCCACCTTTCATTTCATGCTCCCTTAGGTAGTTTGATAATTGTCGGGATACGCGCTAGTGCTGGCGCGATAGTATACCCCGCCATTCCGCGAAAGTCAAACCTGCGCGACTACTCGGCAAGCCCCGCCTGGCGGCATGCAATCTCCACGTAGGCAGCACTTGCGATAGCCGCCAGCAACCCCACCGCGCCACGTAGTGACTCGGCAACCACCACGGCACCATGCCCAGGGATCAGGACGCCGGCTCGCGAGCCGCCAGCGAAATGCTCACTGACCGCCTTGCGAACCGCAAGCGCAAGACGCCGCGTTCCCGCCGGTGCTGGCTCAGTAAGCGGAATCACCTCCGCCGGAAATCCCTCTACTTCATTTGGGAGCTTCAACGGCTCGCCGGCGCAGGCGAAGCTCAGCAGGTCTTTCTGATGCGTGTGAATCACTGCGGCAAAGCTGGGCTCAAGTCGGTATAGCTCATAGTGCATCCAGCTTTCCCGCGACGCCCTCTTGGGCAGGCTCTCTGTCTCTTCAGCCAGAGAGACTTCTACCAGATGCTCGGGAAGCAGATCCCATCTCATCTCCTCACCGGCATACTTTGGGGTGACATAGAAAGCATTGCTCACCCGGAGCGAGAGATTCCCTCCTGAGAAATCAAGCAGACCCGTGTCCGCAAGCCGGCGTGCAGCCGAGGCTCGTTCTCATTCGCCGGTCCACGAGAATCAGTCCTTCCTCATCCATCTCAACTACACCCCTGGCGAAATCCGTATTCGGCTGGCGTCCCAGGTAGACAAACACCGCTGCCACCGCAAGCTCCTCCTTCTCTCCCGTTTGCACATGCTTGAGGATGACCCCAGTGACGGTGTCGTCGCCGAGAACTTCGGAGACGACATAGTTCAGCTTGAAATCCACATTGGGCTTCTCCCGTAGGCGCGATAGCGCCGCTGGTTGGGCGCGGAACCCTTCCCGCCGGTGGATGATGGTGACGCGGGAGCAGATCGTGGAAAGATACTCTGCCTCCTGCACCGCCGAGCCCCCGCCGCCAACTACGCATACCGGCCGCTCCCTGAAGAAGTGTCCGTCGCAAATCGCGCAATAGGAAACACCGTGACCGTAGAACTTCTCCTCGTTCTCCGCCGGCAGGCGGATAGGGGACCCACCGGAAGCAATGATGATGGTGCGCGTGGGGACCTTCTCGCCGGTGCTGACTTCGACCAGATACCCACCGCTTTCCTGCGGATGAAGAGCGCTCACTGTCTTGTTCCAGACCGGCAGGTTGAAGAGCTTCAGATGCTGGTCAAACCTCTGCGCGAGATCCATCCCTTCGACGCGAAGGAAGCCGGGGAAGTTCTCAATTGCATTAGTTAGAGAAACCTGCCCGCCTATGTAGGATTTCTCAATGAGCAAGCCCTTGAGCTGCGTGCGCATCGCGTAGATGCCGGCGGAAACCCCTCCAGGACCGCCTCCGATGATGACGGTATCCCATTCCTCTTCCCATGGCTTGCCGGGAGAGGCAGACACAGCAGTCGTGAAATCAGGGCTGTTCATCAGTTCCTCCTAGTGAGCTGGCCGGATATGGCGCTTGTGGGTTTTCATCATGCATGTATCCTCGATCACGATCATCCCGCTGGCTTCGGCGATACGGCTTGCGTTAGCGCTCGAAATCCCCTCGGGGATCGAGAAGTAACGCGGCTTCGCAGCCATCTGCGCAGCCTGCCGAGCGACCTCAGGCACTTCCGCCGAAGGACGAAAGACAGCCACCGCGTCAACGGGCACCTCCGGCGAAATCGCCAGTAGATTCGGATAAGCCCGGAATCTACTTGCCGTCCTTCCCCTAGAGGGATTCACCGGGACGACGTCATAGCCATGGCCACGCATGTAAGCGGGAACATAGCGCGCGGCTTTGCCCGAATGACGCGAACATCCTACCACTGCAATCGTCTTAATGTCTGCGTAGATGAACTTCCAGTCCGGTGCTTTCGCCACAAGCTGTATTATAGTAGGGTCAGTAAAAGATGCCAGCGAATATGAAACCAACGTTCGGAAACCAGGCCGAATGCCACCATTGCCGCAGGAACGCGATGACGCTCATTGAGCTGCTCATTCTGCTGGCGGTTGTGTTTGTGGTCGTGTTTATTGCCCTGCCAACACTCAAACCCGCGAAGAGCAGCAATGTCGAGCGGTTCGCTCGCAAACGTCTGCAGTATCTCTACGAGCGCGAGCGCGCTTACTTCCTCCGCAACGGGCATTACAACAGCTTCGCCGCGCTGGCGCAGGCGGAAAACGGGGGCCCCTTCCTCGATCGTCGCTACACGGGAGTGGTATTCCAGGAGCGCGGCGTGGTTTTCAAGGGGCCCGAAGGCGAAACTTCGAAGCTGACCCTCACCGCTGAGCTGCTCCAGGGGAACAAGTACTTCCGCATCGACTCGAAGGGACGCATCACCGAACATAAGGGCAAACCCCGGAGTGAAGTTCCTGCGCCGGAGAAGACACCGGAGTCCACCGTCCCCCAGGAGCACAGAGAGGCCGGTGCCGCCGAACCGCCCAAAGTCGAAATCCCAACAAGCGAGGACGAACCTGGCAGCAGCCCCAGCGAACCCGATGAGGAAAGCGTCACCGCAGCTAAACCTCCATCAGTACGCGCTTAGAACAGTCTTTCTCAGTGGTATAATAGGAAGACAGCTATAAGGAGAAGAAAAGGTGATGCGAAACAAGTTCCTCTGGTTGGTAGTGGGTGCTCTGTTTGTAGGCGCCTTCCTCGCAGGCGCAGCCGCTCCTGCGTCTGCTGCCGGATCTCAGGATTTCGTCTGGGGAACGGTTCGATTCGAGAACGGCTTCTACACCTACAGCAAGGTGTATCCTCTTGAAGTTATCGAAGACCAGTTCTTCCGCTACTGGGTGGGTCGCGCAGAAGGTCGCGTATTCCTCTTTGACCCGTTCAAGCAGATATGGTATCCGCCGCCAGTGCAGTACTTGCGCACCACGTTGGAGTTCCGAGGACGTCCCATTGAAGGCTTCGCCCGTGTGTGGGGACGGAACACCCAATTCGTGGATAAGAACTACTTCTTCGGCGTGGACGGCGTCATTTACGAGCTGCACCGCAAGTACCGTCGGGTCGGCCTTGCCGGTCGAAAGCACCGCCGCCTGGTGAAGTCGTGGTACGTGAACACCTTGACCGGTGAGCGCAGCGACTGGGCGCCCCGTACCCCAGAAGAACAAGAAGCTTACATCTCCCAGCTCCGCGCTCTCCCTCAGGACGCTTTCCCCCGCTGGGCAGAACCACTCGACTTTGATGAGCCACCGCCCTCAACAACTCCTGCAACCGACCTCGGAGAGGGAGCCGATGGCGGGTCACCATCGGAAACCACCGAGTCGGGTGCGGCAACTGACGAAGAGGCTCCACCGAAGGACAACGGAAGCGACTCCGGCGAAACCGGCAGCTCCGATCAGGGTTAGGCTGCTGCTCCCCTGCTGACCGACTGTTGCATACAGGGCGTGCAGAGCGGGCGTGCGAGCTGGAGGCGCCTGGCAAGCATGGTGTTAGCCTAAGGCGACGTGAAGAAAAGGATTCCCACTCCCGTTAAGATAATTGCTTCTGTGCGCAGGGTAATGTTGAGTTGAGCAAAAGGAGGTTATGAATTTTGCCGCTCTACGAGTTTCGTTGTGAACAATGCGGCAGGATCGAAGAGATCCTGGTTTCGGGCTTTGACCATAAGGAACTGGACGAACGCTGCGAATGTGGCGGCAAGCTGAAGCGCATCTTCTCCACTACGGCAGACGTTCGAAGCTCGTCCGGAAGCGACGTCTCTGCCGCTACTTGCACCCCCAGCTCTTGAACCGTTGGTTAGACTCCCCGGGCGGGAGTCTCTTCGAAAAACTAAGCCGCGCGCCCCGGAAGCATCCATCGGCGAACGTGCGTCCGCTGAAGCGGAGACCGCAAGGCAAGAACGAAATGAAGCCATCAGAGGCACCCGAGCGTAGCCGCAACTTACGGGAACTGCCCTGACTTCTCCGTCAGTAGCTGATAATCTTCCAGTGCCCTTTCTTGGGTTCTTCCGGCGACGCCGGAGGTGGTGCTGAAGTCTCGCCGAGAGGGCGCCTGAGAACTTCTGGTCTGGCGTGCGCCAGCATCTGCGACATCGTCACGAAGGTATAGCCGCGCCGCGTAAGTGTCTCTATGAGGGCGGGCAGCATCTCCAGCGTCGCCGGACTGCCATCGTGCATCAGGATGATGCTCCCGTTCTCAGTATCGCGCAGGATGCTTCGGTACATGGTCTCGGCATCCACGTCGGCAACGTCCTTTGAGTTCACACTCCACAGACCAAGCGCGAGCCCATTGCGGTTCATCAGCTCGATTGTCTGGGCGTTGTATTGCCCGCCAGGGGGACGCAGAAAGCGCGGATAGACACCGGTCAGCTTGAAGATGAGCCGCTGGAACTCTTCTATCTGGTATACCTGCTCGCTGTAGGGCAAATGCACCAGCCGGAAATGGTCGTAGGTCTGATTGCCAATCTCGTGCCCTTCCTGGAACACCATCTTCACCCACTGCGGATAGCGAGCGCCCTGCACTCCCACCATGAAAAATGTCGCGGGCACGCGGTAGTAATGCAGTATGGCGAGGATGCGAGCTGTGTACAGAGGATGCGGGCCATCGTCGAAAGTAAGGGCGACCTCTCTCAGCCCGGGGTTGCCATGCCGCAGCTCTCTTACCAGAAGGGCGTTGTCCTCAGCCCTGTTGAAATCAGGTATGTTCTCCGGTAAGACATCTCGTGCGCACGACATATCCCGTGAAGCCGCCCTAGCGGTGATACTGAGAGAAGCCGCCGCGATGAATGCGGCAACCGCCATCACAGCAGTCAAGGCGAGAAGTGTCCTCTGCGAGAGCATAGGCTGAAACGGACTCCATTATAGCGTCAGTGGACAAGGTGGCAACTTCGGGCTGCAGAACGAAGACGCATCGTCCCTGACTGAATGTGGCAGCTCAGGGGTCAGGCGACGCTGCTGCTCGCCACTGCCTCTTCGCCGAGCAAACGCAACTCCTCGGCTGAATACACTATCCGCTCAGGCTGAGCAACGTCCTCCACAATCTGGCCGTCGCGGAAGCGGATGATTCTCATTGCGTGCGCAGCAATGTGGTGCTCGTGGGTAACCACAATGAGCGTTATCCCGCTTTCGTGCAACATCTGAAACAGCTTCATAATCTCGATGCCGCTCTTGCTGTCCAGATTGCCAGTCGGCTCGTCGGCGAGAATAATGCTGGGCTCGTTCACAATCGCGCGAGCTATCGCCACCATCTGCTGCTGCCCTCCTGAAAGCTCGTTGCTGCGGTGATGCACCCGCTGACCCAGCCCAACCTTCTGTAAAGCCCTCAATGCACGCGCGCGCCGGTTCCCCGGACGTCGAGAGTAAATGAGCGGGAGTTCCACATTCTCCAGCGCGGTGGTTCGCGGAAGCAGATTGAAAGTCTGGAAGACAAAGCCGATTTCCTGATTGCGGATACGGGCAAGCTCCAGATCGGTCAGCTGGGTCACGTCACGTTCCTGCAGGCGATACACACCGGAGGTGGGGCGGTCCAGGCAGCCCATAATATTCATAGCGGTGGACTTCCCGGAGCCGGACGGCCCCATAATGGCTACATACTCCCCTCGCTCCACGCTGAAGCTCACGCTTCTCAGAGCGTGCACCTCGTGCTTGCCCATCTGGTATATCTTGCTCACATTGTCGAGCTCAATCAGAGCCATGATGCCTCCCGGCTTCAGATGATCCCGGCCATAAGCAGAAGCTGGCGATAGGTGTGCTGATACGCGACCTCAGCGTTAAGCAGGGAAAGTTGCGCTTCCAGAAGTGATTCCTGAGCCTGAATGACATCCAGAGTGCTCGCCAAGCCCACCCGGTTGCGTTCCACCTGTATCCTGTAGTTCTCCTCGGCGACGCCCACGCTGCTTTCGTTGAGGACGATTTGAACGCGCTTGCTTTCTATTTCACGGAACAACCCTTCCCATTCCTGCCGCAACTTCTGGTTCGCTTCTTCCAGGCTGGCGCGGCAGGCAACCAGGTCATCCTCCACCTGCGCCAGGCGCGATTTCATCGCTCGCTTGCCCCACGGCAGGTTGTAGTTGAGACTCAAGGAGTAGCTTTCATTGTCCAGATTCCTGTAAGCGCTGCCAACCGCTTCATCCTCGCCCTGACGACCATACCCCACAGAAAGATCCACGTCGGGGCGCAATTCGCTGCGGCGGAAGCGTCGCTCAATCTCCAGATTCCTGAGCTGCGTCTCCAACTGGTGTATCTCAGCACTTGCCTCCCGCGCCATTTGCCAGTCATCCTCTTGATCCAGGGGTAGCGAAGGTGCTTCCAGTTCCACACTCGCAGCGATGTCAAGCGGTTGCGAAACGCCCAGCAGAAGCGCCAGTGCGTCCAGCCCGTCGAGGTAGGCTCGCTGTGCCTCTATCATTCGGCTCTTCTGATTAAGCACATTGTTCTCCGCCTGCAGCACGTCCGCCCGAATCGCCAGCCCGACCTTGTATCGCTCGAAGTTCCGTTCCAGCAGCTTGATGGCGGCAGACAGATTGAGCCTTCGCACTTCCAACGCTTTGCGCTGGGCGACCAAGTCGTAGTACTGGAGATAAGTCTGATAGCGCAGGCCCCGCGCCGTTTCATCAAGGGTGAACCGCGCGAGGGCGAAAGAATTCCGAGCCTGCTGTAAAGCCCATTTGTTCACGCTAGTGCCCGCGCCGCGCCCGAGCGGCTGCGACAGACTGAACTTCAGCTCGCCGGTGTAAGAGGTCGGAATCGACGTGGTCTGCGCCCCTGCCGTTGAGACTTCATTACGCGTGAGCGAATGAGTGAAGCTGAAATCCTGCCCTGAAGGGAAATGGCCGCTCAGGTTCAGGTTGAAGAAAGTGCTCTTGTTGCTCGACACATAGTTAGCAAAGGTCAGCGAGCTAAGCCCTCCGCGCTCAGCGTAGGAATAGCCTAGAGAAGTCGCAAGGGTGGGGTCGAATGCCGCTCGCGCCAGTTCAACGTTGAAACCGGAACGGTCAAAAGTCGCTCTGGCAACGCGGGCCTGATAGCCTTGCTCCTGCGCCAGACGGAGAGCCTCTTCCAGCGTGACCGAAACGCGCCCGCTCAAGTCGAGCTCCGGCACATGATAACTCTCCACGTTCGGCTGATAGAGCTTCGCCTGTCCCGTCGAAGGCTCAGGCTTTTCCTCGGCGAGGGCAGAAGCATTCTCCCCGTCTGCTCCCGAAGGGGCTCTGTCGCCACCTGCGGAACCCAGTTCCACAGCCTCTCCGCCTAGAGCAACTGAGGCAAGCACCACCGCGCAGCCCATGGCCACAAGAAATGCATGCAGGAGCCGTCTTAACATAACCCACCCTCAAAGATGCCTATGCCCTGCTCCGGGTTCCAGACCATGGCGCTATCCAGCGGGATTGGTGCTCTGGAGCTCCTGAAGGAATTCGCCGAAAGCAGGAGATGCCTTGTAAATGTACAGGCCTACCGCGGCGCCACCGAAAACCACTAGCCAAATAATGAATATCACCACCGCCTGAACCATGGTTACTTCCATCCCCTGAGAGATGCTGATAAAGAGGTAGAAGAGCGAGATGAGGAACAGCAGCGCGCCTATCATCTCCACTATGCCCAGTGCCGAAACGCCAGCCGCCATGGAGAAACCGGCGCCGATACCGTGGATCACGAAGTAGCCAACTATGACGGCAAACAGCGTCGCCCAGTAAGCGAGAGCGCCCAGCGCCACCTGCAGGTCTGTCGTGCTGCCGAACAGCCGTCCTCCCAGCCAGTAAAGCACACCCAGCACAAGCCAGAACGCAACCCAAGCTACGGGCAGCCACACAATGTTATTCGTGAAGATGAGGTCAAAAGTGTCCTTCATACGTATCACGCCATCTTGAAAGAGCACATCCTTATAGACCGGATTGGAATACGCCATCAGGGCATCGCCAATCGTGTGCTCGGCATAGCTGGCAAAGGACGAATTGACGAAGGAGTTGAGAATCTGCGCATAGAACCCCAGCACAAGCCCGCCGAGAAAAGTGAGAAGAAGACTAAAGGCGAAGGAATCGTCGCGAGCCATTGTCCGCAAGGAATAGCTGGGAGTGAACAGGGCATCGAACAGGTTCCGCAAGGTGGCTTCCCCCAGCACCAGCAAGCACAATGCAGCACCGCCCACGAAAACGCCCGCCAGCACTATGCCTTTGACGAACAGAACAATGGCAACGATGCCCAGGCCAATCCAGAACAAGAACCAAAGCCCTCTCAAGAATAAAGCCATCACAAACCCCAGGAACTACATCTTGACAGTAATCGTTTCCAGCGGGTCAACACGCTTGAGGCCCGAGTAGTTGATCACATAGGTCTGGGCCAGCATATCGTGCAGTCCCATGCGCTGCGGATGAACCAAGGCGAATATTATACCTAACCCCAGTGTAAATACCAAGAGGAACGCTCGCAGCGCACAACCCCATACACCAACGAAATCCCCGTCAAGGGTAACAATGCGGAGATTAGCCCAGTTCATACCCAACGTCCGGTTGAAGAAGAAGTAGCTGGTGAAGAAATACAGGAAGTCCAGCACTAGCAGCACTGGCAGCGGACGGAAATGGAGCAGATTCAAAGCCAGAACCTTCACCCCCAGACCGAAGCTGCCGTGCCCGAGCGTCAGCACAGATGGTATATGACCCAGGCTTATCGCAGCCAAGAAAGTTGAGAAAACGACGAAAACGACGAAATACGCGACGCGGGCAAGCGCCACGTCGATGATGAAAACAAGAATGCGCTTGAGCGGGTGAGCCAGATGAGCTTCTCCCCCCTCCGCGCTTCCCGCAGGATTGAATACAGGCGGTGCCTCTGGAAGAAAATCACCCCTCAACTGGAACGCATCCTCACCTTTAGCCATAACCTCCTCTTCAGTGGGCGCGAACTCGGTTTCCGCACAGGTCTTGCACAGGAGGCGGCCTTTCTTGATAACCATGCAGTCGCGGCAATAGTAACTTCCGCAAACCGGGCACTGGGCAATCGCAGGCCGGTCAGGATGATTGCGACAGTAGATGGTCGGGGCTGCTTCGCGCTCAAGCGGGATTGCCTCCCCGCCTGCATCCGCAGGTGGTTCTGGCGCTTTGCGTTCGGGAACTGCTCCAGGCAGAGCCGGCTCTTCCTCCAGCAGCTCTTCAGGAGTGGTCAGAAGACGCCATAGCCTGAGCTCGTCCGTTTCATCTCCGCCGGACTCGCGCTTGCCTTCCTCGGCAGGCCTCCTGCGTGGCTCACCCTCCGGTTGCTCCCGGCCCTCGTCCTTCCGCTCTGGCGACTTCAACTCGTCCATGATTCACCGGACACGTCTAGAGCTGTTTAAGGCGCTCCTCCACCTGCCTTCTCGCGCGCGCATCCGTCTCGACACTCAGGTACCGCTCCCATTGCTTGCGGGCCTTGTGCTTCCAGCCAAGCTTCTCATAGGCGAGAGCGAGGTACTTGTGCCCATCCACGAAATCAGGCGCTGTCTGCACAGCCAGCTTCCACTGCTCGGTGGCGCGCAGAAAATCGCCCCGGTTGTAATAGTCCATTCCCTGTTTGAAATACGCCTCTACGTTCGGGTTCAACTCCTCCATCGCCTGCCTCCTTATTCTCCCTGATTTGGAGGTGAGCGGATTCGAACCGCTGACCTTCTGCGTGCAAAGCAGATGCTCTGCCAACTGAGCTACACCCCCGCAACGCAGATTCTAACATAATGCGTGTGCTATGGGAGCAGAGGGAAACTGCGAGTAAGCAATGGGAGCGCGGTAAATACGAGGAGATGCAACGAGCGATACTCTAAGCGGCTGACTTACTGTTAGGGGAAACATAGGGCGCGCAGCGGAAGCAGCGCTCAAA
>MVCR01000117.1 GCA_002050035.1 Planctomycetales bacterium 4484_113
TATGGAGAGCGCGAAGCGGGCTTCCGGCTGCGGTTCAGGCTGTTCCGGCTGCGGAATCACCGGCGCGGGCTTGATGATGCGTCCTCCGCCGCCGCATGCGGCCAAGAGCATAACCGCGACGACCGCCACCACCAGCGCTGATGGTTTCCAGTCAATCATTACATTCCTCCTTAGATGGTCTTACACCATACATGGATGAACCACAGTCAGTCGCCTATGTATTCACGGCTCACGAATCAGCACATTGTAATAGTCCACTAGACCAGGCAGCTCTTCCGACCTCGGGGGAAACCACCATTTCGTATACGTCTCTATCGCCGTCCGCACCTCATCCGGAGTTTCGTCCGGGTATCTGCTCATTCTCAGAGCGCCGAGAGCAGACACGATTGGAGCGGAGAAGCTCGTGCCATTGCCAAAGTAATAGTAATCCCCTTGGGGAAACAGAACCAGTATCTCGGACCCGGGAGCGCAGACATCGACCCAATCTTCCGGGTGTAGCTCAGGGTCATAGTAACTCGCTGACATGGCGTACTGGGGCCAGACGGATGCAGGCAAGCCGACAGCTACGCGCGGCTAATCGACAAACGAGAAATCCGCGGGAGCGTGGGCTGTGATGTGTTCGATGCAGGGGAAATCGGGAGGTAGCTCTTCGTATGCATCAAGGAACGTCATCCTTTCGGGCAGGCTCGCAATGTAGCTTCTGCCTCTATAGGAGGGGTTCCCGAATGGATAGACATCGAAGAAGTCGGTGAAGCCAAATCCTCTGGCCTCCAGCTCCTCAATAGCCGCTTGCTGATGAATCTTCCAGGGCGGAGTATTGTCGTCAATCGGATAATCCTCGTCAATCCACCAGCCCTCCGGTTTGAAGAGAATGACTGCGTAGTGTTCCTCAATGTTGAAGTAAGGAATACCCCAGACGGGGTCCACCCAAGCGGGTTCTTGAGCCGGCGGGGGAATGGTCGGCATATCAGAACCCATACTTGATTGGCTGCCCTGCTCGTTCTCAGAGCCATCTTCGCTTCCCTCCTCGACCTGCGGCTGCTGAACGGGTGGGACAGGCAGCGCAGCGCCCCTCCCGCCGCCGCATGCGGCCAGCATCAGCAGCATCAGCGAGGTTGCGGCGAAAGCGAGCAGAAGCATTGCTCCTGAAGCCATAACAAAGCGCCTCATTCTCATCACGAAGTGCTCGAAGCCGGTCTCGGTTACCGCAATTGACAAGTCATCCGCCTGCACGGTCACACCCCGTTTTCTCTCAGCGACCTCACCCAGATGAATCAACCCACGCGGCGCAAGCTCCATGAGCTTTGATTCCTTCCGCCTTGGAACGGTGAACAGAAGTTCCAGGTCTTCTTCCGCCGCCAGCGCGACTTCCGCCAGCTCGCGAGGACTCCGCCCCCGGTAGAATCTCCGCACCTCCGGATGCAGCCAGCGCTGTTGGAATGCGAGCCGCATCCCCACTCCCGAAGCCTCCGCAATCAGCAAGAGCGACTTGGAGAGGGAATCGCTCAAGTCGATGCAGCTTGTGGCAAGCGCCTCTTCCGCCAGCAGGCGACCCAGCTTCAGTCGCGGGCGCGGATTCGTCAGCCGCTTCACCGACGCGGGGTAATCCTGCGGACGCTCCCCCGGCTTCGGCCTCTTGCGGCGTCGCGCAGCCTCCGAGACCTTCAGCCCCAGCGAAGCCGCTCCCACCGAGCCGCTGAGATAGACCGCGTCCCCCACCCTCGTGCCGCTTCGCAGAAGCGCACGCGCTGCCACCAGCCGTCCCAGCATCGTTACCGAAATCGTGAGCGCAGGTGCGCGAATCACATCGCCCCCGAAGACAGTGAAGTGATATCGCCGCATCGCCGCCCGCAGAGCGTCGGCAAGCTCGACCACGAAGTTCTCACGATTCTGCCCTTGCGCCAGCCCCAGATTCACCAGCGCTCCCACCGGCTCCGCTCCCATCGCCGCGAGGTCCGAGAGATTCGTCGTCAGGCATCGCGTGAGCGCTTCGCCGGGAGTGAAATAGTCCAGGCGGAAGTGAACCCCTTCGATGAGTCCATCCTGCGTCGCCACCAGCGCATCGGCACGCGACCGTCTGCGTCCGGGCCCCTGCCGGAGTCGCGCCAGCGGCACTATCGCCGCATCATCGGTAGTTCCGGCGAGATTCCATTGGGTGGGCTCGCCCACTCCCAGACGACGCCGGAACAGCGCCAGTATCTCTGCCTCGTTCAGGCGTCTATGACGAGGGGGGTTCACTCTTGATGTCTGGATTCGCCGACTCCTCCAAGATGTACGCTCGCCCTATCTTGTCTCCAACCGACAGGCTAGTAACCACATTGCTTCCGTGGATGACCTTGCCCATCACGGTGAAATCCGGATCCAGGGTGCGATTATCGCCCAGATTGATGAAGAACTGCGTGGTCGCCGAGTTCTCCATCTTCACTCCCTCCGGCGAATACTGCTTGGCAAACGCCACCGTCATCGGCATATTCTCGGAGTAGTTCGGCTCGTCCTTAATCGGCTCCTGCGTGAAATGGAACTTGGGCGAGTCCTGATCCGTCACGCGCCCCATCTGCACGACGAATCCAGGCTCCACCCGGTGAATGACCATGCCATCGTAGAAGCCGGCTCGCACCAGCTCGAGGAAGTGATTCGCCGAGATGGGAGCAATCTCCGGATACACGGCAATCATAAAGGTGCCGTACTTCGTTTCAAAGCCAACATTAACCACATCGTTCATACGCGTCTCCAGTTCACTCGCGGGGACAAAGGTGGGTGCTTCGGGTGTTAGCTCCGGCTGAGGAGACGGTGGCTGCTCCGCCGCATCGGTTTCACTCTCACCGGGAGCGGCTTCGCCGCCTTCGCCGGCACCTTCCGCCGGTGGCTGCTGCGGCTCGCCAGCTTCCGCGCCCGCCTTCGCTTGCTCAGACGAGCCTTCAGCCTCCGCCACACGCCGCGCCGCTTCTTCCGGCGTGAGCTTGCCCTTCTCCGCCTGTGTGGCCGCCCCCGGTCGTTCACCCGCCGCCGGCTTGTACGGCTGCTTGTGAGGCAAGCGCTTGGGGCACGACGTCAGCAGCCCCACCACCAGGACTCCCAAAACAATTGCCAGCAACCATAAGTATCCCTTCATATCATCTTCTCCTCCCGCGCATAATTCTACCGCGGATTCACAGCGCGTAGAGCCGCCGCAGCATAAGAAGCAGCAAATCACGCTCCGCTTCCTGCGGTGTCCTGCCGCCCATTCGGCCGGTTCGCAGCCGAAACGCCGTATCCGTAACCACGGTCAGCGCTTTCAGAAGCGCTTCCCGCCGCCATCGCCGAGCAGCCTCCTGCAACTTCTCCAGCCTCCAACCCACCCGGCGAAACTCAGGACGCGACCGGAAATCAGGGTCGCTGCGAATCCAGTAAAGTCTCAGCAGCCCGCGATAGAGCTCCGGCAGCAGCCGCGCAATGATGCTCTCGCGGCGATAGATTCTAAGCAGAAAACGGTAAGCGTCCGTGCGCCGTGCCAGCACCGCATCGGCGATCTTCGCCGCGCTGTAGCTCCAGGTGCGTGCCAGCACGATCTTGAACCAGTTCTCGGAGATAGTATCCCCCTCCCGCGTCTTGAGCAGCGCGAGCTTCTTCAACTCGCCGTCAATCAGCGATGGCAGGTCGGCGCAGACATCGATGAGAGTATCGACCTGATAGGCAGCCAGCTTGAGCCCATAGCGTTCCTCTGCCCGCTGGCGAATCCACCCCGCGAGCTTGCGGGGATGAACGCTTGCCTCCACCTGCTGGTCCACAACGTCCGCGACCGCTTTGCGCAGAGCTCCTTGCTCGAATCTTCTCTGCGCCAGCCAGTCGCCACCGAAGTATGTGTCCTGCGAAAACACCAGCACAGCGTCACCGGGAAGCGCCGTTGCCAGCATCGCCAGCTCTTGTTTCGTCTTCTTGGTGGCCTGAAGGGCATTTATGTCTTTGAGCCAGAAGCCACGGGCGCTGCTGAAAAGGTCAAGCGTACTCACCCGCGCCGCAAGTTCCCTCAGTGAAATGTCTCCCGCGTAGTAGCTCTCCACCTCGCGGTCGCCCATCAGCCTTCACCCCTTCCTCCCGGTCGGGACTCGACCAGAGAAGACCAAAGAGCTCATTCTCCAGCACCAGTCCGGCGGACAGAGTTCCCTCCATGCCCGAAACCATCGCCCGCTTCGCCACGCGCAGGGCGTCCCCGCTCTTTTCAACCAGCGGCGCGAGAAACCGACG
The DNA here is from genome assembly GCA_002050035.1 of Planctomycetales bacterium 4484_113. Taxonomy (GTDB): domain Bacteria; phylum 4484-113; class 4484-113; order 4484-113; family 4484-113; genus 4484-113. The sequence goes on from MVCR01000117.1 coordinate 4,225, forward strand.
GGCGGCATCAACCAACTCGTCCGGCTCCACCACGGAAGAGACCAGCCCCCATTCCAGCGCCTTTTCCGCCCTGATGGGCTCGCCGCTGAGGATCATCTGCGCCGCCCGTTCGTAGCCGATCAACCGCGGCAGGCGCTGAGTGCCTCCCCATCCGGGCATCAGACCCAGGTTGATCTCCGGCAAGCCCAGTCGCGCTCGCTTGCTGGCAATGCGAAAGTCGCACGCCAGGCATATCTCCAGCCCTCCGCCGAGAGCGAGCCCGTTGATCGCCGCCAGCGTGATGTAAGGAGCATGCGCCAGCAGGGAGAACACCTGCTGCCCGTAATGGCTGAACTCACGGGCGCTGATGGGGTCAAGTTGCGGGAAATGCCCCCGGATGTCGGCGCCGGTGGAAAACACCCGATCTCCCGCCGCGGTGAGAATCAGCGCCTTCACCTCCCGGTTCATCTCGTAGTAGCTCAGCAGCTCCTTCAGCGCCATCACGAAGTCGGGACCGAAGCTGTTGTGCTTGTCCTTCTCCACATCAATCGTGATGACGACAGTACGACTCTCCTGATCGAAATCCACGGTAAGAAACCGGCTGTAATCCATGCATATCCTCCCGCGAAGCACCCGTCGGCACATCCGCCGAGCCTGCGCTTCATCTTAGCAGAAGGAGCAAGTCCCAGGCAAAGAGCATCGCTCGGAAAGTTAGCACCGCCCCGACTGCCCCTGGGCTTCCGGCTGCGAGGTATCGCATGCAAACGCCAAGCGCGCTAGAATACTTCTTATGCTTGTTGGAGATTTCGCACCTGAAGACTACGCGCCGACTCACGAAGAAAGAGTCGCCGTCGTACGCGCCAATGTAGAACGCATACGGGACGCCATCGACCGTGAGCATCCGCAACAGCCGGTACGCATCATCGGCATAACCAAGTACGTGCCCACCGAATGGTGCCACGCGATCCTGGACGCCGGCATCACAGAACTGGGAGAGAATCGCGTGCAGACAGGCATCGCCAAGTTCGAGCAGTTGCGCACCGAGGGTCGCAGCTTCACCGCCCATATGGT
>MVCR01000040.1 GCA_002050035.1 Planctomycetales bacterium 4484_113
CATTGCTATAATAACAACTGAATGGTAAAGTCGCTTGCGGAGGCGGACCCGCAAAACCTGATGAGAATTCCTACTTGGCGAAAATCTAGCGGACTGGGCAGGACTGGACAGCCGGCCACTGCCTTCATTGACACTTCCGTTTATCAGGAGAGCTGGCTCGAGCGGCAAGCTCAGCTCCATTTCTTCGCCCACTACTATGACGGCTCTATCTATCGGCAGGCAGCCGAGTGGGCGCGCGGCAATGCATATTCCCCCTCGGTTACGCCTCCTAGCATCTATCTGAACTATGCACGATTGATTATCGACCGGCTTTCGGCTTTCAGTTTCGACCGTGTGCGCGGGGTTGCCCTGGGAGAGGAGACGATATCCTCCCGAGGTGAGAGCCCGCTGGGTGAAGAAGCTGCCAGCCCTGCCGCAACCTTCTTAGGCGGGTTTCTCCATCATTCGCAGTTCTTACAGCAGCTCACGAGCATCGCCCGAGAGGCGTTGCTCTTCGGGGATGTTCTGCTACGGCTGGTGCACACGCCTGCGTCTTCCTTTCCCCTCGCGTTCTCACTCATTCCGGCTGAGGAATTCGATTACGAACACGATCCCCGCGACATCGGTCAGGTGCGCTTTGTGCGGCGGGAGTTTCGCTATTCCGATGCGGCAGGCGTGCTGCGCATCCATCGAGAGGACATCCTTCCCGACCGCTGTCTCTACTATCGCGATGAAGTGCAGAGCGGAAGCCACCTGCTGCGGCGCGGGAAGATGCTCGCAATGACCGTCCTTGGTGGCGGTCGTCCACAACCGCTCGCGGTTGAGCGTGAGGTGCTCCATCCTTTCGGCTTCATTCCGGCGGTGCATCTCAAGAACCGTCCCCGACCCGGCGAGAAGTTCGGAGAAAGCGAGCTTGCAGACCTCACCCCTATCCTCGACGACATCAACTGGAAGGTGAGCCAGCGGTCGCGCAACATCAGCCGCACCATGAACGCCATCCTGAAGAACGTCAACGGTCGCCTAGTGCAGGATCAACTGGATGACACGCAGATAGTCACCGTGCTGGGTGACGGGGCGCAGCTCGAATACCTGGTTAACGACAGCGACATCGGAGCGGTGCAGACTCACCTTGAGGAGCTGAAGCAGGCGCTGACTCACCTGACCGGCGTCGTGATGATGAGTCCGGAGAAGCTGACCAGTGTGGGGCCGCTTTCCGGTTTCGCCCTTTCCATCCTCTATGAGCCGCTCATCAACGCGGCGAAGAGCAAGCGGCGCACTCTGGGGAGTGGGATTGAGCGCTTTCTGCAGATGGTGCTGGAAGCGGGCGCTCGCCTGGGGCAGCTAACGCAAGCCGAAGCATCGGCATACGCCCCTAGACTGAGCTACGAGCCCGACCTGCACTTCAGCGAGGCGGAGAAGCTCACGCGGCTGAAGCGAGAGCTTCTGGCGAAGCAGTCCGGGCTGGCTTCGGATGCGCCGCTCACCGCAACGGACGAATCGTGAGGACCCGGAAAAGGAGAGCAACGATGTCAAACGAAGCTGAAAAGAACTTGGAATCAAGGGAAACAACGCATGCGGAGGAATCCGCCAGCGGCGGCTCCCCCGCAGCAAACGAAGCAACAGATGCCGCCGTAGCCGAGTCCGCGAAGATGGCTCCGGCGCCGGCAGAAGCCTCTCCCGCGGACGAGGAATCACCCTCGCCAGGCGAGGCGGAACCCCGGCTGGAGGACATTGGCGGTGCGGCTTCAGTGGAGGAGCTCATCGACCGCAAGGTGGCGGAAAAAGTATCCTCCATGTTCCCGCAGAAGCTGGAAGCACCAAGAGTTCGCACCCCGCGAGAGCCCCTCGCCGCGGATGACTATCTCCGACTCGGCTACGGCACCAGATCTCCCCACGTGTAGTGGGATTCTCAGGAGGAAGCAACTATGGCACTAACGCTGGCTGAAGCAGCCAAGCTGGAAACCGATTATCTGCGTCGAGGCGTCATCGAGACCTTCGGCGAGTATTCACCGGTGCTGGAAGACCTGCCGTTTCTTGATGTGCAGGGGAACTCCTTCAAGTACAACCAGGAGGCGGTGCTTCCGGGAGTTGAGTTCCGTGCGGTCAACGACAGCTACACCGAATCCGCCGGCAGCGTGAATCAGCAGAGCGAAAGCCTGGTCATCTACGGCGGCGTGGTGGATGTGGATCGTTATCTCCAGCAGGTGCGCGGCTCAATTAACGATCAGCGCGCGCTGCAAACGCGCCTGAAGGTGAAGGCGCTCGCCTTGGGATTCACCCGCGAGTTCTTCGAGGGTGATTCCACGGTGGATACGAACTCCTTCGATGGTTTGCAGAAGCGTCTGAGTGGCGACCAGGTCATCACCGCAGATGACGGCTCAGGCAATGGCGATGTCCTCACCCTCGACTACATCGATGCGCTCATTGATGCGGTTTGGGGCGGACCCGATGTCATCTACCTGAACAAGGTGAACCGTCGCAAGCTCATCTCGCTGGCACGCGACCTGGAGATTGTCACTGTGGAGATGGATGCCGCGGGCAAGGTGCACACTTACTACGACGGCATTCCGGTCAAGGTGGTAAGCAAGGATAACCTGAACGCGGAGATTCTTGGCTTCGACGAAACCGAAGGAACCGAGACCGAGTGCTCATCCATCTACGCGGTGCGCTACGGAGCCGAGGAGTTCGTCAGCGGGCTGACCAATGGCGGCATTCAGGTGGAGGACCTGGGGCTCATCCCCAACCCGCCGGTCTACCGCACGCTGATTGAGTGGTACGTCGGTCTGGCAGTTTTCAATCCGCAGGCGGCGGCACGGCTCAAAGGAATCCATCAGTAGGTGAGCGAAGAATGAAGCGAGCCGAAGGTTACATCCGCCTGGCCTGCGAGGTGCTGGAGCGCCCACCGGAACCTTATCTCATGGCGCTCGGGCTTGTCGAATCGCAGGACGTCCTCTTTGAGGTGAAGCTGCGGAATCAGCACTACACGGGAGAACTGATGGGCGTCTGGTTCGAGAACGGGCAGGCGCAGGTGGATGAGCGGACGGCGCTTCGCTTTGCCCGGCGCGGTTTCGAGTTGAGAACGCTCAACGCCGCGCCGGGCGCCTGACCGAAGCAGCGGAGCTTCCTCAAGGCTCCGCCAAATGAGCGGGGAAGACAATGAAAACCAACCTTGAATACATCCGCGCCTTCTTCGGCGAGCGGGGGGAGAGCGAACCCCTCTTCACGGACGACGAGCTTCAGAACATTATGAACGGTCATCTGGTTCACCGGATGACGCCGGCTCTTGAAAAGAAGCTGGCGAGGGAGAACGTCGAATACAGCGTTGTCGATGATTCCTGCCTTCTCCTCTTGACCCTGAAGAGGGAAGTGCGGGAGTCCGAGGATATCGAGGTCTTCTACGCCGGTGTGGGCAACTGGCAGGACACCGCGGGGAAGCTCGAAGTCGGTGAAGAGGAGCATGAGCTGGCGCCAGGCGAGTTCATTGACACTTTGCACGGACGTGTCGGTTTGACCGGCCCCCTCCCCGGGGTCACGAAAGTGCTGATGGTAACCTACCTCCTGGACATCCGCGCAGTGCTGATCGAACTCACGCGGATTCTTAAAGCATCGCGTGCCCGGCTGGCAGTGAAGGCGCAGCTTGCAGGACTCAATGTGGACCTATCGCAGGTGAGCAGGCGTCTGGAGAAGGAGATCGAAGAGCTTTCCACCTCCTACGAGCTTCCGTTCAATCTACCGGAGGACTTCCCACACTGAGATGACAGGCAAAGAGCTTTCCAGAGTGTTCAGAGAACTTGTCAGCTACCTGGGCGGTAGCGTGAGCACGGTCTATGTGCGCACCTATGACCGAACCGGCGGAGACCCAATGAGCGGCGAGCCGCCAGAGCCTCTCTACAGCGACACCGAGATTGTGCCCGCGCCCATTGTCCTGGACGAGCCCCGCCGAAGCGCGGTGGCTGAAGGCGAGGTCGTTGCCGGCGCGCGAGAGGTTGTCGGCTACAAGCGCGTGGTTGCCGTCGCGGAAACGCAGGTTGGAGTCGGCGATTTCCTCGTCATCGAGGGTGAAGAATACGCCGTCGTTCGGGTGATGGCGCCGGTGCTCTTCGGCGCCGTGCAGCTCAAGCTCATCCTGGGAAGGAAGGTGCTCGCATGATTGGCGGGGTCATCTACAGCGTGAATCGTTGGCTGAATGAGGAGCTGTCTGCAAAGGCACCCGTCGCCTTCACGAAGGGGGAAGAGCTGGCGCTTCCTTCGTACCGCGTCCGCTGGAAGCAGGAGCGCTCGCTGAATGTCAACCCGCGTGGTCTGCTCTCGGGCGCTACCTTTGAGATCTTCTGTCTTGCGGCACGCAACGATCGCAAGCAGGCGCGGGAACTGGCGGATTACGCGCTGGCGGCGATGCGGCGCTGGCAGGAGGGAACATTCTTCGTGCCCTGTTACCGCGATGCTGACCCTTCCTCGCCGGTCGTGGGGCGCATCGCCTTCCGCGATGTGGAGAACCGCGAGCTGCACCTGCCGGAGCATCCGGAGCTTGCCGTGCACACTGTGCGCGCACTGGCGCTGAGCGTCAACCTTCCCCCAAACTAAGGAGATACGACTATGAGTTTGAACTTTCAGGCTTTGACTCTCGGAGAAGCCGAGCTCTATATCGACGACCAGCAGATGGGCATCGCCACCGATGTCGCTATCACGAAGACAGTGGAGCGAATGCCCGTGGAGACGGTGGAGGATGGCGAGTTTGCGGTGCAGCATCTAGTACCGATGCGGCGGGCATTCACGCTTTCTCTGCGTATGAAGGAGATTGCGCCTCCCGCGCTGGCATACTTCCTCAATGGCGGAGCTGCGAGTGCGATCGCCGGCGGTCAGAACGCGGTAACCGAGTACCTCCGCCTCTTTGCCAACTTTCCGACACTCCTCAAGTATGTCCCCGCGACCTCCCCCATTGTGAGGAGCGCCGATGGTTCCATCACCTACGCTGAGGGCGTTGACTACAGCCTAGATATGCCGAACCGGCGGATGAGCCTGCTGCCGGATAGCAGCATCTCGCCGGGGGAGCTGCTTGAGGTCGGCTACAGCCACGTCTTCCCGAACAGTAGAGAGATTGCGCTGGCGGCGCAAACGCCGGCGACGGCGCAGGTGGAGCTGCTCCATCGATATCCCGATGGGGAGAGTGTGCTCTCCATCGTGCTGCGCAAGGTCGAGCTGGACGCAAGCGGCGTGTTCAGCGTGGAGCCGGAGGAGCTGGCAAGCGTGCCTCTGGCAGGGAGATGTCTTGCGGACCCGAGCTTCCCTTCGTCTCCCTTCGGTTACCTGCGAGTTTACGGAACGACGATGTCGCAGATGGGAGTGCGGCAGTGAAAAAGGAATGGCTGAGCCGCCTGCGCGGACTAACCTCGCGGCTGAGCACGCTTGCCCTCGGAGGCGGCGGCGCCAGGCTCAAACTCGCCAGCGGACGCATCGTCTCCGTGCGAGCCTTGAACTTGAAGCGAGCGCTGATTGTGCTCGGTCTCATCGGCGACGTGCTGCAGCGGCTGGGCTGGGATGAGCTGGCAAAGAAGAAACTGGTGCAGGTTCTCTTCGAGGCGGTGGCGGTAGGCTCAGAGGAGCTGACGCAAGTGCTCGCGCTTCTCACCGGCGAGCCGGAGGAAATCGTGCTCGCTGAGTTCAGCCCGGCTGACGCGGTGCGCGTGCTGCTTGCTGCGTTCCGGCAGGAATTCGGCAAGATGCCGCTCAAGGAGCTGGTGCGTGCGGAGGTCCCTGCGCGATGAGTGAGCAAGCACTGGCGGCATGGGCGCTGCTGCTTCGACCAGAGCTTCCGGAGCTGGTTGCACGCGTAGGTGCGTCGATCGGCATCAGTATGGAGCGATGTATGGAAGCGCTCACGCCAAGAGACCTGCTGGCGCTCAGCGGCGGAATGGATGCTGAAGGTGCGCATCATCTGGGCGATTCACCGTCGGCGGATGCGCAGCTTGCGGGATTCTTCGGATAGACGATGGCTGGATTCGACTGGGACAACAGGGACGACGAACTTGAAGAGCTGGCGTCCCGTGTGAGCGAACTCGCTTCGCGGGTGGAGGAGATCTGGCGAGCGCTTGCCGACCGTAGAGTGGGCGAGCTGCCACCGATGGGCATCTTCAAGCAGGGCGGCATAGACAAGCTCCTGGGGCTGAATCTGAATACCTGGGCGCGGCGAGCCGGTTACCACCTGGCGCGTGGCAGCGGACTGGAGCCGCTCGAGCGGGTTCTTCGCAGCACCATCGAGCGCGAGGCGGGCAAGCAATGGGAGAAGCTCCTGGTGCGCTCGCTGGGGGCATCGGTGTTCACCAGCTTTGCGGGAGGAGCTGGAGTCGCGCTGATTGACAGTCTGTTTTCGGCGGTCTCGCGCGCGCTCAAGCCACGACGCTTGAACCTGCCAGAGCTTGCGCCGCTGCCCCAGGGATCTTTCCCCGCCGTTGCCAGCTATCAGCGCGTGTTGTCCCCGGGCACCGAGCGCACTGCAGCGCGAACGGTCAGAGAGAGACAGCCGCGTTCAGCCGACCTCATACCAGCGGCAAAGGCGATCGAGTCCGCCCTCGCCGAGAGCTTGAAGCGCGAGCTTCCATAGGAGGAGATTATGCTCCGATTCTGGTTCGGACCCACGGTTAGTGATGCGATTGACGCGAATCCCGCCGGATTCTACCTCGCTCACGGCGAGAACTTCGCGGTGGCGGATGACCTGAAAGGCAACCCGCACATCGTCCGCTTCAGCACTTCCTGCTTTCCTACGCGTGCGGTGATTGCACTACCGGCGGTTCAGCTTGCCAATGAGGATACATACGAACGCACTCTTCGCACACAGCTCATCTGGGCTGCGGAGCAGGGACTGGAGCTGATCGTCTTCGAGCAGACAACGATGAAGGCGTACCGGCTCTTCGCCCTGCAGTTCAACCCCGGAATCTCCGCAAGCGACGAATATGGCGGCGGCACTGCTGATCTGGCGACGGAGTTGCAGGCGCTAGTAGTGGCGAATGGTGACTTCACCGACTTCGACGCCGTTGGCAGCGTCAACTGGAGGGAGCGCGACTGATGGCGTTCACTGCGGAGACAGTGGAGCAGCTCAAGGCGGCGGTTACCCTCGTTGAGTACACGCTGGAGGTGCGAAGCTCGCATCCGGAGAGCAGCGAGTGGGCTGAGCTTCCGCTAGCGCAAAACGGCTTCTCGCTCATTCGCGACCGCAAGGACATCGCGGCGACTCTGGTCTGCCGGATTCCTGCGTGCAGCCTCTCATATTTCGACGAGCTGGAACCTGCGAATCCGCTGGCACTCTTCTCGGAGATTCGGCTGACCGGCAAAGTTGGTGGAGCGACGGAAGTGCTCTTTCTCGGCTTCATCATCGAAATCCGCGAGGAAGAGGAGCACATCCGCATCTTCGCCACCGACCACTGCTTGCGACTCATCCGTGCCATCTGCGCGGTAGAGCTGGAAGGGGATGTCACGGCGAAGCTCATCAACCAGCCGGTGGTGGCACTGCCGGATGAATTCGATGACCACACCTATGGACTCGACCCCACGAGCACGCCCGAGGGCTTCGCTGCTGACGGCTCGCGTCGGGCGTGGCGTCCCGGCGACATCCGCATCTACGATGGCGGAGAAGAAGTCGCGCCGGATTTCTACCGCGTGTACCCGCCCTCGGGCGTCGTTCGCTTCTGCGATCCGCTTCCGGCCAATCCAACAGTTGGCAGCGTCTATTGCTACCTTGAAGGAACCAGCGATGCCGCGGCCGCGCTTGCACAGGCGCTCGCCTACGAACGCGACAAAGGCGGCGCCGGCATTGCCGCCGAAGAGATGGATCTCCCGCCCATCGGCACCGATCTTCAGCGCATCCGCTGGGAGAAGGGCGAAGGCTCTGTCGCCGACTTCATCCGTGCGCTCTCAGAGCGGCTTCCGCGCAACTACCGGTTCTGCTTCGATTCGGAAGCCGGCAAGTTTACGCACGAACTCTTGACACAGAAGGAGCTTCCAGACCGCCAACTCATTAATGTCGCGCGATTCCATCGTGTGCGGAGCCGCGAGCAGATATACACCCGCGTGGTGGTGCGTGGACGCAGAACGCACCCGTTGAATCTTGCCCTCAACGCCACATTGACCGATTTACAAGCGGGAGTCGGCGAGACCTTCCGCTGGGACGGAAGCGAGAAGGTCTTCGGCGAGGGCACCATCGGACTCATCCGCGACGGCAATGACAATTCCGGATTCGGGCGGCACAATGCGCCCTACGACTACGAGTTCTACGATTTTGCGAAGTTCGACCTGGGACTGGACGAAGAAGGCAAACCGCCGCGTATTTCTGCGATCGAGCTGACCGCCGCCAACTCCAAGAACGTCAACTCACAGAGCAGCGCGAACTCCAAGTTCAGCTACGGCTACGAGCTTCTGGGAAGCTCCGACGATGTTGACTATGAGCGGGTTTCAGCCGATGCCACGGTGCTGCTGCGTCCGCTTTCTCGCGTGCGGCTCCCGCTCGATTCCGCGACGCGATTTCGCTACCTAAAGGTGCGCGTGAAGCCGGCAAAGGACGGCGTCAGCAACGATGACGACCCGGGCCTGGCCCTCAACGAGATGCGCATCCTCGGCGATGACACATACCTTGCCGAGGCGGCGGTGCAGGACGCCGACCCCGACGGCGAGTTCTACTACCCGGAGCTTCTCGAAAAGACCGATCACGCTGGACCGCAGGTGCTGCTGGTGGACGTGGGGGATGAGCTGGCGGAGACCGAAGCGGCGAAGCTCGCTCGCACGCTGCTCGCCCAGCTCATCACCGAATACCTCGGCTTCGAGGCGATTTGCATCGGCGATCCGACGGTGCGCGTGGGGCAGACCGTGAGCGCCAGCCATCCGGTAACCGGCGAGCCGGTGAACTTCCTCGTGGAGCGCGTGGAGCTGACGCCGCGAGTGACGAGGGTCTTCGGCACCGATTTCAACGCGGAGGTGCTGCGATGAGCTTTCGCAACGACCTGGAGCAAAGCGTGGGCAAGGTGGTGCAGCGTCGCCTGGACGCCGAGCGGAAGAATGTGCACGGACTCACGGCGGAGCTATCGCCGCGCGAATCGTACTTCGGAGACCCGCAGGGAAGCGACAATTTCAATCCGAGCGGAGTGACCGGCATTCGCACGCCCGGCGGAAGCAATCTCGATGGCGAAGTCATCATTGCCGCCGAGCAAGGACTCGCCGGCGCCCAGGATGGGCAGACGATTTCGTTGTCCCCGCCGCAGCTCGCGCATCTGCCGAATCCGCGCACGCCCCAGTCCGCCATCGGACTTGATGCGCTCGCCGGAAGCACCATCTTCCTGCACCCGCTGGAAGCCGCCGGCTGGATGAGTCTCGTGCGGGTCGTCGCAACGACGATGATGACGGATTCAGCCGGGAAGTGCGCTTCGGACCGTTCACGTTCAACGACCTGACGCAGCTTGGAAACGGCAGTGTGTACCGCCTTGCGCTTGCCGATCCGGTGGAGCTGCCCGCCGGTCAGCATTTCTTGGCGGTGCTCTACAGCTATAGCGCGGACGATAGCTATCTGCTGGGGCAGGTGGCTGCGAGCGGATTCGATTGTCCCGGCGCGGGCGCCTATCAGGCGGGAACTGCCACCGAGCTTCCCGCAGAACTTCCAGACACGGATTTCGCGAGCACGCTCGATACCCTTTTCTGGGCGGAGCTCGCCGGAGACTAAGGAGTGAACACGATGAACGTAGCGAAACTGGGAAAGACCGTAGTGAAGCTGCTGCTTCACATTCTCTTCGCCATTTACGAGCAGGAGATGGCGCTGCTGTTTCAACTGGTGGTCGACGTCCGCGGCGAGGGGCTGACGGGAGATGACGCTCGCCGCGAGGTCTTCCGCCGCTTCCGCGAGCGCTATGTCGGCGAGATCAAAGACAGCCTCCTCAACCTGCTGATTGAAGCGGCGGTGGTTTCGCGCAAGGGCTAGTGCCATCCGAAAGGCGAAGCGAGGCTGAATATGACTGAGTGGGCGATTCTAATTTCCAATGTCGGCGTCGGCGGCGGGCTGGCGGTTCTCTTCGC
>MVCR01000118.1 GCA_002050035.1 Planctomycetales bacterium 4484_113
GGGCAAAGTGAGAGCCCGCAGGCGCTGGCATCCGACCGGCAGGGCAAAAACCGCGTTCACGGCAAGGATGGGATCTGATGAAGCTTGAATTGAAGTTCTTGGGAAGTGAATCCGGGACAATCGACCTCACGCCGGTAGAGCCTTACCTGAAAGGCCTGCCTCAGCTCATCCGGGCGTTCTTCGTCGGCATGTTCCACCCGCGCGTATCCGCCTGGATGAAGCTCTACGCGCTGGCTGGGATCGTCTATTTCTTCAGCCCGCTTGACATTGTCCCCGATTTCGTTACCGGCGTCGGGTTCATTGATGACGCCATCTTCGCGCTCCTGATAATGCAGGCGTTTCTTCATCGCATGCCGCAGGCAGTGCTCGCTCGGATACTGGGCACCGAGGATACGGACAAGTCCCTGGTCTTCTTCAATGTGAAAGAAGCAGCGAACGCCTTTGCGAGCTTCTCCGGGTCTCTGTATTCCACCATTTCCGAAAGGTTCGGCGATCTCATCGACAAGTACGGAGCCGCCGCGCAGGGCGGAGAAACTGCCGCGCCCCCGGAGGACGAACCAGCGGAGGATTCTCCGGGCACGCCGGAAGGGTAAGGAGAAACCACTCGCGACTAATGCTTTGAGCAGATTGCGCATAGTCTTCTGGGGATCTTCCGAATTCGCACTGCCTGCGCTCGAATATCTTCTGCGCGACCGCACGGTTGAAGTTGCGCTCATCATAACCCGCGCTCCCAGTCCGGCAGGGCGGGGACGCAAGTTGCAGCCGACTGACGTAGGAGGGTTTGTCCGCGAGAGGTGTCCGGAGATTCCTCTAGTGGAAGCTCGCAAGCTGAAGGGCAATGAGGAACTTCTCGAGAGGATACGGACGGCGGCTCCCGACGCCTATTTTCTTGCTGCCTATGGCAAGTTAATCCCGCAGGAGTTCCTTGACGCGACCCCCTACCCGCTGGCGCTGCATCCCAGTCCCCTTCCGCTCTTGCGGGGGCCCAGCCCGGTTCGCACCGCGATTATGCAGGGGATGACGGAAACCGGCGTAAGTCTCTTCAGAATGGTGCAGGAGATGGATGCTGGCGATGTGATGCTCTATATGCGACTGCCCATACTGCCGCAGGACGACTATGGCACGCTGCACGAACGGCTGGCGTTGCTGGCGGCGGAAGTGGTGAAAGAGGGCGTGAATCGACTCCGTGACGGGCACGTGAGCTTCCTTCCGCAGGATCCATCTCTGGCGACCTTCACCCGCTTCTTTAACTACGAGGACACTTTCCTCGACTTCACTCGGAGCGCGCGGGAACTTCACGATTTTGTGAGAGCGATGAGTCCAGACCTTGGTGCGGTGTGCCTGTCGCCATCGGGGCAGAAGCTGAAGTTTTTCCAGGTGCAGCCGGCGGAGTGTCCACGCGAGGGAACCGCCGGGGAAATCGTTGCGCTGGGCAAGAACCAGCTGGTGCTTGCCGCCGGCGATGGCTGCATCGCCGTCGAGAGGCTTCAGCCGGAGAACCGGCGGGTGATGAGCATTCAGGAGTGGCTCGCCGGGCAGCAGCTCGCCCCCGGTATGCGTTTCCGCTCGGCGTCCGCTTCCTGAGCTTTCTTCCGCACGCGATCGGTCTGCCATGCGTTCTTGAGCTACAATAGAATCGATGGATGCGGTCATTATCGCCGGAGGTTTGGGAACGCGCCTCTATCCTCTCACTCTCGCCTACCCGAAGTCCCTCATCCCTCTGCTGGATCGACCGCTGGTGGGGTACTTGCTTGACCTCGCTGCGCGAGCGGGATGCGAGAGGGTTGTGCTCGCGGTGGGGCATCTGCGTGATGAGCTGCGAGACTGGTTGATGGATGAAGAACGGCAAGCCGAAGGCGATAGAGCGCACGGGCTGTCTGCGCCCCAGGTTTCTTTCGCCGAGGAACACGAGCCGCTTGGAACCGGGGGTGCCGTCACCAACGCCGTCCGGCAGCTCAACCTGAGTGGCCCGTTGCTCGTGCTCAACGGCGACATTGTGACCGACCTCGAGCCGCGCTCTCTTCTTGCCACGCATGAACGCGGCGGCGCCCTGGCAACGTTGGTGGGTTACCAGGTGCCGGAGCCCAAGAGCTTCGGTCTGCTGAGAGTTGGCGATGAAGGCAGAATTACCTCCTTTCAGGAAAAAAGCGAGCATCCGGGCGACCCGCCGTATGTCATCAACGCCGGTATCTACTACCTCGACACAGCCGCGGTCGACATGCTCGCAGCGAGGGAGGGTGCATTCAGTATGGAGCGTGAGTTCTTCCCGCAGCTGGCGCACTCGCTGTTCAAGGACCTCATCTACCTGCATCAGCAAGCGAAGATGGGAGCGGGCTGCGAGCTCTTCCATCGCGTGATTGTGATGGCGGGCGCCGAACTGGGAGAAGGATGCCATTTGCAGGACACAATGGTCCTGCCGGGAGCCAGAGTGGGGGAAGGATGCGCGCTTACGACGTCAATCGTTGACCGCGGAACTTCAGTGCCGCCAAGCACGAGAGCCGAGAACACGGTCTTCAGCGGCAAGCATCAGGAGCCATTCTTCCCGCATCCGTGAGCTAGCGCTCACGTCTGCGCGGTTAGTCTTCGCTGAAGACGCTACAGTGAGGGTCCTTGACGAGTGCCCTTTCTGGTCTTGCGCGGAGGCGCCATCACCAGCCAGTAGACTGCAAGGATCACTACGAGGGCAACCCCGAAGATGTAACCGAAGCGAGTTATGTTGATGAGCAACCAGCCGATGAGCATCAAGGCGAGGCTGGCAAAGAGCTCTACCGGATGTCGGGGACTGGTCGGCTGACGGTAGAGCCGAATGATGGCGCCTGCGGTTGTGATGAACCCGGCGACCCAGATGAATCCTACGGCTCTCAGGGTCTCCATCCCCATCACTGCCAGCAGCAAGAAGAATGCCGCCGCTCCCACGAGGACTTCGGTCGAAAGCGGCGCGCTCTCCCCTCGGCTCATATACTCGCCGAAGAGAACCAGCGCGAAGAGCCAGATCAAGCCGACCAGGATGATGGTGAGCAGCACTCCGCCTATTGGCATCTGCCTCATAACGGGCCAGGTCACGAGCGCCGGAACACCGAAGACGAACAGCAGGAGGACTGTGAACCAGAAGCGGCTGACCCGACTTGGCTGCCGGGCGGTCTCCTCTGCGACCGGTGCTGCTGGCTGGTCCTTCGCCGCCGGTGTTTCTTCGCCCTTGGCGGCAGCCTCCGGTTTGCGCCCCTCTTCCACTTACGACTCATTATACTATAACCCACATCAGTGATCGCTTCCGGTAAGGCAAGCGCCTTTCCCCCCAGTGGCTCTATGCTACAATTGCGGAACTCAATCTCACGCATGGAGGCCAGCAGCTAGTGGCAAAGAGACCGTTTCCGGAACCCTACAAGATAAAGATGGTCGAGCCGGTCAACCTTCGCTCACGGGAGGAGCGTGAGCGTGCAATCAAGGAGGCTGGCTACAACACTTTCCTTCTCAAGTCCGAGGACGTGTTCATCGACTTGCTTACCGATTCTGGAACCGGTGCTATGAGTGAGAATCAATGGGCGGGCTTGATGCTCGGCGATGAGGCATACGCCGGCTCAAAGAACTTCTATCACCTCTGCGACTCGGTGAAGGACATCCTGGGATACGACCTCGTAGTGCCGACCCACCAGGGGCGGGGCGCCGAGCACCTGTTCTTCCAGGCGGTGCTCCACGAAGGCGACATCGTGCCGATGAATATGTACTTCACCACGACCCGCCAGCACGCCGAGCTTGCCGGCGGCGTCTTCAAGGACATCATCATTGACGAAGCGCACATTCCCGCCGCCGAGCATCCCTTCAAAGGCAATGTCGACCTGCGGAAGCTGGAAGCGTTGGTTAAGGAATTCGGCGCCGAACGCATTCCCTGGGTGGTGCTAGCGCCCAGCGTGAATATGGCTGGCGGGCAGCCGTTCTCCATCGCCAACCTGCGCGAGGTGCGCCAGTTCTGCGAGGCGCATCACATCAAGATCGCTCTCGACATCACAAGAATCGCCGAGAACGCTTACTTCATCAAAGTGCGCGAGCCCGAATTCAAGGATACTTCCATCACTGAGATCCTGCACACCATTTGCAGCTTCTCCGACGCCTCCTGGATGAGCGCAAAGAAGGACGGGCTGGTGAATATCGGCGGTTTCCTGGGGCTTCCCGAGCGCGAGTTCGAGCTATTTGACAAGCTCCGCAATATGGTGGTGGTCTATGAAGGGCTGCACACCTACGGCGGAATGGCGGGACGCGATATGGAGGCGCTGGCGCGGGGACTTCGGGACGTCGCTCACTTTGAGTATCTGCGGGCGCGGGTAAGCCAGGTGGAATACCTGCATTCGCGGCTTGCTGATGCCGGTATCCCGCTGGTGAATCCCTGTGGCGGGCACGGCGTCTTCCTTGACGCTCGCAGCTTCCTTCCGCATATCGACCAGGACGAGTTCCCCGCGCAGATGCTGGCGGCGCAGATCTATGCGGCTGGCGGTGTGCGCTCGATGGAGCGGGGCAATGTCTCCGCGGGGCGCGACCCGAAGACGGGTGAGAACCGCCACCCGAAGCTGGAGCTCGTTCGCCTGACCATCCCCCGCCGCGTCTACACGCAGACGCATATGGATTATGCTGCCGACTCCATCATCGAGGTATGGGAGAAGCGCGAGAGCATTCCCGGACTCAAATTCGTCTACGAGCCGCCGATTTTACGCTTCTTCCAGGCACGCTTCGAGCCGGTTGGCTAGCGAGCCAGCGCGAGCGCGCTCACTCCGCACCGACCTCTTCCGCGGGAAGGACAGTGAAGGTGCGATAGATGTACCTGAACTGAGGGTCAAATGGGTCCGTGCGACCGAACCCCTCCGGCAGCAGTATTCCGCCCACGCCGCCGTGCTCACGCTTGTCAGGGGTAGATGCCACCACCTCATATTCGCCAGCGGGAAGCCCGGGGACATGATAGATGAACTCCGAGACCGGCGGACCGACACCCGGTGGGTCCCAGATGGTGTTCTTGAGATGCAAGACTTCATGAATTTCCCCATCTCGTGGGTCACGGAAGTGGTCATCAATGAAGAATTGGTCGCGGCGCAGCTCCGACCCCTCCAAGTTAACGCCCTGAAACTCATTCCACGGATAGCCGTTCAGGACGCGCGGGCGGTACTCGGCAGATACTTCCAGGGGTCGGGAATCCTGATTTCCTCGACATACGGATAATAGAACACATGCCCGTGGTCAGACGTATACCAGTCCTTTTCCCCCACCGCGGGCTGAGCAGGGGGAATGTGGCGCCCCGAACCTGAACATGCGTAGGCAACACCTGCAAGAAGAGCCGTTGC
>MVCR01000041.1 GCA_002050035.1 Planctomycetales bacterium 4484_113
GAAGTCAACCCTCTTGCGGTTGCGTCGAGAATCCAGTAGCGTGATCTCAGGTTTGAGGGATACTTCACGGTGGAGCTCTCTTGATAGTGACTTGCACGCTCGCGTGAGCTTCCCCTGGACTTCCTTGACGAAAAGCCTCCCGCCCACGTTCTTACGTCGATGTGTCTCAAGTCCAATCTTGACGCCAAGAAGAACATCTTTCACTTCCCTTTTCAGCAGGCGCGGCATTCCAAGCAGGATTAGCAACCTCGCCACTTCAGTTGCCGCTTCCTCATCGCCTTTGCCTATCCTCTGGCCGGAGTTTTCCACTGAGAGATACGCTTCCCGAACCGCAAGCTCATCAGCAGTGTGTCCTAGTAGTTCGAGAAACCCAGAGATGTAGGTGGTTGGGTCGTCCGTGGCAAGAAGCGTATCTCGAATCTCATCCTCGATGCCCTCTAAACTCAACCCGCTCAAGTACTCAATAACGGAACTACGAGTCTTGACTTCTCGCGCGATGCGGTCCCAGTCAATGAACTCGGCTGCAGGAATGATGCCGGGGGTCAGGCTAGCGAAGAAGTCATCAAGGAATTTCTCTTCTGAGATGCATCTCGACTTAAGCGCCTGCACGTTTGCGAATCTCCTCCAGTTCCTTCATAAACTCCGCGACGGCTCCGGATTCGTCGAATTGAATCGGAACCTGCCCGCGCGAGGGCAGAGCTGGCGGTCGTTTGCGCCTTGCCCGACGCGTGCGGACGCCCCCTACTCGTTGTATGTCCTGCAACCTCTTAATGGACAGGTCGAGATATTCCTTCTCAACGTCAATGCCTATGAACTGCCTCTTCGTGAGCCAGCAAGCCAGCCCGGTGGTGGAACTTCCTGTGAAGGGGTCGAGAACGAGGTCGCCAGGATTCGTGCATGCCAGGATAATCCTGACCATCAGCGCGAGCGGCTTCTGCGTAGGGTGCTTCCCATGAACCTTCTCTTCCGCAGGAGGGGTGTTGATTGCCCACACTGAGCGCATCTGCCGTCCGGGCTTCTTGAGAAAGTCCTCAGGCCAGTCTGATTCCTTCATCTTCCGATAGTGAAATGTGTGCCTGGAATTCTTGTACTTGCGTGCCCAGAGAAGCGTCTCATGGCTGTGAGCGAAGTAGCGGGCGGCGAGATGGGGCGGCGCGTTTGGCTTGTACCATGCGATATCGTTCAGAATCTTGTAGCCGCTCAGTTGCAGCGCATATCCACACTGGTAAATGGAATGTAGAGTCCCGCTAATCCAGATGGCGCCGTTCCTCTTCAGTGGCGCACGGCACGCGGCAATCCAGGAGAAGTGGAACTTGAAATCGTCCTCCACGCCCTTGCTCTGGTCCCACTTGCCCTTATTGACACTCGCCCGCTTCCCCGCGTGGCAGGTGAAGCCGTCATTGCTGAGCCGATAGGGCGGGTCGGCGAATATCATATCTACCGACTCCTCGGGAAGGCGCGGAATCAGTTCGAGCGCGTCTCCCGGATAGAGGATAAACCCGTCTTCCTTGAAATACGGCTTGACTCCCGGAATCGTGATCACCAGCTCGATCTTTGATCGGATATGCTCGCAAGTCAACCGAGTTGACGCCCCCGCCGCACGATCGCTATGATCCCGCCGCCAATTGCCGAAAGGAGGTGGCGATGATGCCGAATCTTCAGAGATTAGCGCCCGGATACGAGCAATTCACCAGGGAGCAGCTTCACGAGGCGCTGCTTGCGCTGATGAATCTTGCCGAGCATCTGCATTCGCGGGATGGGGGTGCGGGCGCGAATGGCGCGTTTCCCTTCGTCGACCTTCTTCAGTCCGAAATCGGCGGCGAGACCGCGGAGGTGCTCACCCGCATCGCCCGCGAGATGTGGACGCCCTCAGCCTACGGCGACGAGTGGGGGGAAGTGAGGGCGCGCGTGTTTGGGCTGTAGGAGTGCGGAGTTGGGAGTGCAGAGTTCAGAGTGCGGCGTTGGGAGTGCGGAGTGCTGAGTTATCAGTGCTGAGTGCAGAGTTCAGAGTGCGGCGTTCGTGGTATAGTGTCAAGAGTCATCGGGAGGAGGAAGGCAGTGTGACCGCGATCCGGAAGTTTGAAGATATCCTTTCCTGGCGGAAGGCTCGCGAGCTTACGAGACTGGTTTATCGGCTGACTGCAAGCGGGAAGTTCTCCAAGGACTACGCTCTCAAGGACCAATTGAGACGAGCCTCGGTTTCAGTCATGCTGAACATAGCGGAAGGATTCGCCAGAAGAACCAATAAGGAGTTTGTCCAGTTTCTGGGGAATGCGCACGGCTCTGTCGCCGAAGTGCAGTCGGCGCTCTACGTGGCGCTGGACTGTGCATACATGTCGCAGCAAGATTTCGACGACCTCTACGGAATGGCGGACGAGGTCTCCAGGCTGATTAGCAGGCTATCAACCTACCTCAAGAAGTCTGTATCGAAAAAGCGCGCATCTTCCACTCAATGACCCCAAACCCAGAACGCGCAACTCGCAACGCCGAACTCACAACTCGCAACGCCGAACTCACAACTCGCAACGCCGAACTCACAACTCGCAACGCCGAACTCACAACTCGGACCATCCCCCTGCTATAATGCTCCTTACGCGGCTTTCGGAGAAGGAATGCGCGGTGGAGGTCTTCTGGGTGCCCGGGAGCTTTGAGATAGCCGGCACTGCGGCGCGGCTGGCGGAGAAGGGCGGCTACGACGGGATCCTCGCGCTGGGCTGCCTCATCGAGGGGGAAACCGATCACTACAAGCTGCTTGCCACCGAGGTTGCCAAGGGTCTCGCCAAGCTCGCCGTCGAAGGCTCGGTGCCCGTCGGCTTCGGCGTGCTCGCCACCCACAGCTTCGAGGATGCGCTCAATCGCGCCGGCATCAAGGCGGGCAACGAAGGCGCCCTGGCAATGCGCAGCCTCATCGAGATGATGGATCTCTACGGGCAAGTGAAGAAGTAGTTAGTAGTGCAGTAGTCGCGCCACTTCCGGTAGGGGCATGGCATGCCATGCCCACAGGGGTTTCGCAGCATCAACGAAGGGCACGGCGTGCCGTGCCCCTACAATCGGTATCGCCAAACCCCAAACCATGAACCTCAGACTGCGAGTCCTCGCCTCTGCATTACTGTTCTACTGCACTACTCGTCCCTTACTGCATCAAGGCTACCTGCTATCATAATCCCCGATGACTGACGAAACCACCACCACCGACTCCGACATCCGCGTGCGCTTCGCGCCGTCTCCCACCGGCTACCTGCACACCGGCGGCGCAAGGACGGCGCTCTTCAACTGGCTTTTTGCCCGCAAGCAGGGCGGCAGCTTCATCCTGCGCATCGAGGATACGGATGAGAAGCGCTCCACCCCTGAGAACACGCAGGCGATTCTGGATTCGCTGCGCTGGCTTGGACTTGCCTGGGATGAAGGCCCCGAGGTAGGCGGCGACTTCGGCCCCTACTTCCAATCCGAGCGCAAGGAGCTGCACCTCAAATACGCCGACCGCCTGTGGAAGGATGGCTATGCCTACTACTGCGAGATAAGCCATGTCATTCGCGGCGAAGACCACATCAGCAACACGCCGAAGCAGCTTCTCATCTACGAGATGCTGGGTCTAAAGCCCCCGCAGTTCGCGCATCTTCCGCTCATTCTGGGGATGGATCGCGCGCGACTCTCCAAACGGCACGGCGCAACCAGCGTGGGTGCCTACCGTGAGCTCGGCATCCTTCCCGAAGCTCTGGTGAATTTCCTGCTGCTCATCGGCTGGAATCCCAAGGACGAGAAGGAGGAGTTCACGCGTGACGAGATGATTGACGCGTTTGATCTTTCCGGCATCGGCAAGGCGGGTGGCGTCTTCAATCCGGACAAGCTGTTCTGGTTCAACGGGCGCTACATCCGCGCGCTCTCCGACGAGGAGTATCTGAAGCGCATCTTCGAGTTCGTCCCTGGCGAGTGGAAGAAGAAGTCCCGCGAGGATTACATCGCCAAGGTGATGCTGCTGCTCAAAGATCGCGTAACGCACTTCGCCGAGATTGGGGAGCTCACGTGGTATTTCTTCCGCGCGCCCGCCGATGATGACTTCAATCCCGAAACCTGGGAGCAGGTGATGAAAGGCGAGCAGGTGCCGATGGTGCTGAAGGAAATCCCGCAGCTTCTCAAGGGAATCGAAGAATTCACGGTGGAGAACATCGAGCCAGCGGTGCGCGCCTATGCGAAGGAAAAGGGTCTCAAGCTCGGCGAGGTGATTCAGCCCGTCCGCGTCGCCATCACCGGCGACCGATACAGCCCGAGTTTTTTCCATATGGCGGAGATTCTGGGCGCTTCCGAAATCGCGCGGCGCGCACAGTTTGCCTTAGACAGGCTGATGAAAAGCTGATGTCATCAGCACCATCTCACTCACCGTGCGATTCAGCGGGCAGGGGATGCCGTACCGCTCTCCCAGATGTGCAACCAGCATATTGAGGTGTGGAAGCTCGGTCGGTCGTCCGCGCAGCACATCCACCTGCATACTGCTGCGATTGTGGAAGGTGGCGCGACAGACTTCTTCGAATGCCGAGAGCAGAGCGTTGTTCGTGAAGCGCTCGTCATCCTCGGGCAGAAAGCTCGCCGTCTTCAGTACTGACAGAATTTCTTCCAGCATTGCCGCTACGATTCCGCCCGCCCACGGTTCCAGGAGCGCGCCGTTAACCTCGCCGCTTGCCGCCGATAGCGGATTCACCAGGCAGTTGACGATAGCCTTCTGCAGCATATGCGGATAGATGTCCGCCACCAACTCGCCCTGAATGAAATCGGGATCCAGTGCTTTCGTCAGCTCCTCCATCAGCTCCAGCTCTCGCAGGTTGTAGATCAGCGCTCCTGGAGGGCCATTTTCCGGCTGTGCGAGCAGGAACTCCGCGTGCGGTGATTTCAGGCGTCCCAGCAGGATCTTCCCGCCGCGACCGTAGCTGAGCCGATTGCCATCGCTGAATCCGCCTGCCAGCAATACGCCTAAGTCCATTCCCGGATGCATCCAGAAGCCATTGGCGACGAAGATGGTAATAGCGTTGCTCTTCGCCAGTTTCCTTCTCAGCCGCAACACGGAGTGCGCCTTGACCGCCACCAGCACCACTTCCGGCGAGAACTCGTCCAGTTCATCTGTAGACGTCATCAACTGGGCGTCCTCGAATCTTAGCGTTCTGCGCGGCTTGCGCTCAAAGCACGCGACGAGCTGCGCCAGGCGGTCAGGAGGAGTTAGCTCCTCTGTTTCCGGCGGGATGCGCGACGGATCGGGCACGAATGACTTTGCTGCCTTCACTGGTTTAGTGCTTTGCGGAAAAAGGAGCAGCCCCTTGTGGGACACGCTCTTGCGCAGAGCCTTGTTTCGCACCACCCACCGAAGCTCGAAGTCCTTCACTGCGCGATGGTGCAGCGCCGCTGCGAGCAGCATTCCCACCGGTCCCGCGCCGACGATGGCTATCCGCACTAGGCTGACCTCCCCAATTTGCTCAGGAAGTTGATGAGCTCATTCTCCACTTCATCTCTCGCCACCACGCGGACCGTGGGTCCGGGCAGGCATTCGAGAAACGCCTCCCCGTATCTCTTTGTCAGCACACGCCGATCCAGCACCAGCACGGTGCCGAAGTCGTTGCGACTGCGAATGAGCCTGCCGAATCCCTGCTTGAACTTCATCATTGCCGCCGGCAGCATGAACTCGGTGAAGGAGTTCACGCCGGCACCGTCGAGATAGCGAATCTTGCCCGCTACCACCGGGTCTTTCACATTGGGAAAGGGGAGACGGCTGATGATGACGCACTGCAAGTCCTCACCGCGAATATCGAATCCCTCCCAGAAACTGCGCACGCCGAGAAGCACCGCGCCTTCGATGCGACGGAAATCCGCTGCCAGCCGGAAGCGCGAGCTACCCCGAACCTGCCTCAGCAGCGTCAGCCCTTCAGCCTGCAGTGGCTCCTCGGCAAGCTCCGCCACCCGCCGCAGGTCGGAGTATGAGTTGAAAAGCACCAGGGTGTTGCCAGCGAAAGCGCGGGAAGCGGCGAGCACTACCTCGCTAAGTGCTTTCAGGAAGTCATCGTGTGCCTGCCGGTCGCGGAAGTTCGGTTCAGGGACATCGCGCGGCACCAGCACCAGCGCCCGCCGCTGGTAGTCGAACGGACTGGCGAGAATCCGCTCTCCCATCCGCTCCGGCGGGAGTTCATTGAGTCCTAGGTTCTTCTTCACGAAATTGAAGCTCTCGCGCACCGCCAGCGTGCCCGATGTCATAATGGCGGAGCGGCGTCCGTCAATCAGCTGTGCGAAGTAGCCCCCCACCACGACCGGACATGCAGCGACTTCCCACATTCCCCCTTCACGCCCGAAAGCGCGGCGTATCTCCACCCATTTCACCCATTCTGGCGCTTCGCTGAGAAGTCCCGCGCACGCCTGCTTCATCTCGGAGAATCGGTTCGCGACCTCCCGCAGCGCGATCTGGTATCGGTTGTCCGCGAGATAGAAGAACGAGCCCTCTTCGCCGGTGGAAGTTCTCTCCGCGAGTAGCGTGAGTCCCGAGTTCAGTTCGAGCAGCAAGTCATACACCCGCGAGATGAGCTCCGTTATCTCCTCTCGTAGCTTGCGGACTTCCTCTCGCATCGGATCGGTCAGGTCCACCTGCACCCACTCCTCATCGACTTCGCGGAACTCGCGGAATGCGTCGTCCAGTCGCGCCGTCAGCTCGCGAAAAACCTCGTAGAGCTCCTCGCCAACCGCCGGCACCTGCGCCTGCAACTCCTTCAGCCGCAGAAAGGCGTCCCGCAGCTCGGTCGGGACCTCATCGACCGGCAGCGCCAATCGGCCAAGTAACAGCCGATTCTCAAACAGGCGGCTCAAGCCGTTGAGGAACTCGACATAGTCCAACGAGTTCAACTCCACAGCCAGCGCGTTCAGCAGCACTTCTTCCAGATTGTGCGCCTCATCAAGTATCAGCACCGGAGCGCGGTCAACGAACGAGGTCATCGGATCATCGGGGTCGGCTTCCGGATGCGCCAGCGAGAAGAGAAGTGCATGGTTGACGATACTCAGTGGAGAGTGATCTGCCGCCTCCCTCTGTGCATAGAAGAAGCATTCCCGAAGCAGCGGGCAGTGCTCGCGCAGGCAACCGCGAAAGGCGCAGTTCAATCGCTGTCTCAGCATCCTGAGCGACCGTTCTGGCAAATCCGATGGCGCTGGCAGGTGCTCGAACTCGCCGGACTCAGAGGCAAAGACACTCAGTGCCAGCCCCAGTAGCGCCAGCGCAACGGTTCGCTGATCGGCGCCGGTTTCGGCAAGCTCGCTGAAGAGCTCGCGTATGGTGGTTCGCGAGCTCAAGAGGTGCAGCCTCAGTTTCTCCAGACACACATAGTTCTCCCGCCCCTTGAGCACGACGGGTGGCGGCAGGCGCTTGCCGAAGAGGACTTCGAGCCGCGGGAAATCCGAATGCAGAAGCTGATCCTGCAGTACCTTCGTATTCGTGGAAACCACGAATGGAGCTGAAGACTTCCTCCAGCGGGGGCAGCTTCAGCTCGGCGAGCCATGCGGAATCCCGCCGCACATGCGGTCGTTGAGGAATCTCGCTGCGCAACTGCTCCGGTGTCAGCGCAGAATCGCGCAGCATCGCCTCTTCTTCAAAACCAAAGAGCTCGCCCGGCATCTCCAGCTCCTCCGCCAGCACCTGCAGGCTGCGGCGAACGGGAGGTGACAGCGCGACGACGCGAGCGAGGAGTCGCAGCGTCGCGTCAACCATGCGCATCAGCTCATCGTCTTCCCTCAGCAGCTCTTCTGTAGGCGCGAGATCCACCCGCAGCGGAGCGTAGCGCTCCGGCGCCTTCTCAGGCGGAAGCGCTGTCAGTTCCGCTTGTGTGGAGCTTCCTCCAGCAAGAAAGCGCACCTCCCGGTGCATGAGTGCGCGATTGGCCGGAATGCCCAGACTCCGTGGATTCAGCGCGGTGGCAAGCACTATTGCTGGGAAACGGTTCTCGATCTCATCCGTGCTCTTGACCTCCTCAGTCCTTCCGTTCGCCACTCGCAAGGACTGCTCATCAATCGTGAGCGGGAGGAGAGAGTAGCCATTGTCCCGGGGCGAGAGTATCGCGATGCTAATCATTCTCAACCATTCTATCATCGTGGTGGAAGCGACGGCGCGTCGGCGCACGAGCTTCTGGCTCGAGACGTTTCGCCGCGGACGCTGGCAGAGATGCCTGTGAGTTTTCTTGGCTTGGGTCGTGCGAGTAGTGCAACAATCAACTCCCAGGACGCTATAATGTGTTTGATGTCTGCGAGGAGGAATCTATGCATCTCAAACGATTCACCCGTGGCGCGGTCAGAGATAAACGAGTTTTGGTGCGGGTGGATTTCAATGTGCCACTCGCCAATGGGGAGGTGACGGACGATACTCGAATACGCGAGAGCTTACCTACTTTAATCAGACTGCTTGATTATGGGGCATGTCCCGTGCTGGTCTCTCATCTCGGTCGGCCCGGCGGCAAAGTGGATCCTCGGTTGACCCTGGCTCCAGTTTCGGGGTGCCTGGAGCAACTGCTCAAGAAGGTGGAGGCGGACCTCACGCGAGTGGAGTTTGTTCCTGATTGCATAGGCGAGAAAGTGCAGGAGGCACTGCGGAAATGGATTCCCGGGGAAGTTATTCTGCTGGAGAACACTCGGTTCTATGCTGAGGAGGAGGCGAACGACGAGTCCTTCGCTCGAGAGATGGCGGCGCCTTTCGACGCTTTCGTATCGGATGCTTTCGGTATGGCTCATCGCGCACATGCCAGCAACGTCGGTGTGACTCGGTTTCTGCCGAGTTACGCGGGATTGCTGATTGAACGCGAGGTGTCGGCGCTTAGCCGTCTCCTGCATTCGCCAGAGAGACCCTTCTGTGTGGTGCTCGGCGGTAAGAAGGTCTCGGACAAGCTACCGCTGCTTCTCGGCTTGAGAGGTCGCGCTGACCTTGTCCTTGTTGGCGGAGCGATGATGTTCACGCTTGCGCGCGCGGCAGGCTTTTCCGTCGGGAAGTCGCTAGTGGAAGAACGGTTGGTGGAGAAATGCCGCGAGCTGATTGAGATCTACCGTCGGAGTTCGTCCGCGCTCGTGATGCCGACGGACGTGGTTGTTGCCGATGATGCGGCGTCCCCGACCGTAGTGCGCAACGTGCGGCTTTCGGAAATCGGCGCGGAGGACATAGGCGTTGATATCGGGGAGGAGGCACGCTGGCTCTTCTCCGAGCACATCGCTTCCGCGCACACCATCTTCTGGAATGGGCCGATGGGCATCTTCGAGCTGAAGCCTTTCCATCTGGGCACGATGGCGGTAGCGGAGGCTATTGCCGCCAACAATCGAGCCTTCAGCGTGGTTGGAGGTGGCGAGAGTGTGCAGGCGCTGGCTCAGTTGCGTCTGTCCGAGAGGGTAAGCCACGTCTCTACTGGCGGTGGCGCAAGCCTGGCCATGGTGGCGGGAAACGATCTCCCGGGGCTGAACGCTCTGCAGGTAGAAGCCGACTAGGCTCGTTATTCATTAGTAGGCGAACTATCTGGGTGCTCACGGGCGTTCGCGTCGCCCGCCATTGCCGCCGCCACATCTAGCTTTCGGAGATGACGTGCGGCTTCTTCCGGTGGCACCGGATTGATGAACACGCCGGCTCCCCATTCACAGCCTGCGGGCTTTGTCAGGCGCGGATAAAGCTCGATGTGCCAGTGGTAGTGCGTGCTGGCTGAGGGGAACTCGCGCTCTACTGCCTGTGGAGCCGGTACGGTGTGCAGCACAAGATTGTAGCTGAATTCCCCCAGCGCCTCTCGCTGCTTCAACAGCACCGTTTTCAGTACGCGGGCAACCACAACGAGAAGCCTGTCATCTGCGTCTGCAAAGTCTGCAGCGTGTTCCTCCGGAACTATCCACACCTCATAGGGGAAGATCGAGGCGTAAGGGCAGAATGCCAGCACTCCGTCGCGCTGATGGACGACGAATTCACTTTCCCGCCGTACCTGCTCGGTGAGGTCGCAGTAGATGCAGTGCCCGGTGCGCTGCCAGTAGGTCAGGCTGCCGCCCAGCTCCTGCTCGATCCGGTTGGGGATGATCGGTGTGGCGACGATCTGTGAGTGTGGATGATGCAGGCTGGCGCCGGCGCCTGTCCCCTGATTGCGGAAGACCAGCACATGAGCCACCCGCGGGTCCTGCCGCAGTGTGCGGATGCGCTGTTGATAGACTCCCAGTATCAGGGCGATACGCTCAACCGGCTGTGCGTCAAGCTGGCGTGAATGATCTGGGGTTTCGATGACCATCTCGTGGATACCGACTCCGTTAATACTGACGAAGAGACCGTGCTCGTGAAGTGTGGGCTCGCCTTCGGGGGAGAGCGCCGGGTACTTGTTCGGAGTCACGCGAACCTGCCAGCCAGGGGTATCGGGGGCAGTTCCCCGCTCTCGGATGGCGTAGACTTCGGGCGGGGTGGAGCTTTCACGACCCATCTCGAAAGGGCAGTCTTCAGTGCTCTCTACCACCGTTGCATCCTCATCTTCCCGCTGATTCTCCTTCGGGCGCCTTCCGCGTTCGCTTGAGATGATCACCCAGCGGGAGATGATGGGGTCCTTTCTGAGCTCGCGCATGCTGCGATTATAGCATCCGTCGTGGCAGGCAGAGCGTAGGTTACTTCCCAGGCGTGCTTAGGAAGCTCGACTTCTCACGAGCCGCTCGCGGCAGGCGATAAAGGTGTCCATGAAGCGATCGCAGTCGCTTTCGTTCGGTGGGAAGCTGGCCCGAATCCAGGTGGGAAGCCCGACACCCTTCATCGGGCGAATGAAAACGCCCTCCTGATTCATCAGATTCGCCAGTTCCATGCAGTCCACACCGGAATCTATGAGCGTGAAGTTAGTATGGCTGCGGATGTAGCGCAGACCCTGCTCGTCCAGCAGAGCGAAAAGATAGCGGCGCATGCGAGCGTTAGTCTCAACGCTCAGTTCCAGATACTCCCGGTCATCAAGAGCCGCCATCAATGCTGCCTGAGTCGGTGCACTCACATTGAACGGAACTCGCACCTTCATGATCGCAGCAATGACCTCAGGGTGCGCAATGATGGTGCCGATGCGCAGCCCCGCCATCCCGTAAATCTTGGAGAAAGTGCGCAGAAGCACCACATTGTCGTGTTCGTGCAGAAGCTCGGGTCCTGCCCGATAGTGTGCATCCGGTTCGACGAAATCGCAGTAAGCTTCATCGTGCACTAGGATGGCGCGATCATCAATAGCTGCAAGCAGACGCTCCACCGCCGGCCACTCGACGATGGTGCCGCATGGATTGTTCGGATTGTCCAGCCAGACGAGCTTCGTGCGCTCCTCGATAGCGTCCGCCATCAGGTCAACCTGCGGTACGAATTCCTCGTCCACTGGCACGAGGCTCTTCCGGGCATTGGCGATGGACCCAACGATATTGAAGATGGGAAAGCCCGGCCAGGACATAATCATATGGTCGCCTTCGCCAAGAAAGACCTGTGCGAGGTAGTAGATGGCCTCTACCGCACCGTTGGTGGGCATGAACCAATCCGGCTCCAGATTGAAGTGCCGGGCGAGCTTTTCTCGCAGGAACACTGTTCCGTCATCAGAGTAGAGATTGACGCGCTCGGCTGCCTGCTGAATGGCATTGACCACGGTCGCTGGCGGACCCAGGAGATTCTCGTTACTGGCGAGCTTCAGTACATCCTGTTCCTCGCGCAACGGTCTGCCGGGAACGTAGGTTTTCACGTCCTCCAGATGAGGACGCACCAGCCGCTTGAGTTGCATTCAAGCCTCCTCGAATTCGATCTTCTCCTCGACTCCCGTCAGGAAATCGAGGTTCCGCTCCAGCACCCACTTGGTGTAGAAATCCGCTGCTGTGGTGCATTTCAGCTCTTTGCTAATCTTCTCCAGGCAAGCGTCCACTCGCGTCTTGTCTTTGCTGAAGTAGAAGACATCGTCCAGCCGGAAGCCGAACTTGTCTCTAAGAATAACCTTGTAGATGACGGGAGGCAATAGCTTTTCCGCCTCCGTCTTCGGCTCTTGCTTTTCTTCCTTGAGTGCGAGCTCCCATCGGTAATACGCCGGGTCTCGCGGATTGAATCCTTCCGCCAGGCTATACCGGAGTTGCGACCCGCTCAGTATCTGAAAACTCAGCAGCCTTCCCAACGTCACCAAGAAGTTCGTTAGCGTCAGCATAGCCTGGTACCAATAATTATACGGGATAGATTGGGGGATTACAAGAAAGGCAATCGTTCCGGGTGCCTGTTCCTCGCGAGCGGGAGCAGGCAGGAAAGCCATCTGCGAGTCCGGGGATGCGCGAGCCATCTTGCCTTTCGGATATTGAAGTAGAGTTCCCTCAAGTATGGCTTCAAGCGCCGACGATAATCTGTCTGGACCGATTCACCCTCTGTGGCTGCGGGCATGAGACCGTTCTGAGGTGCGAGCGATTCATCCGGCTTGCCCTGGCTCACCTGCGAATCAGCGGCAAGGATGGCCTCGGCAGCCGCCTTCCCAGATGCCAGCGCATAGCTGATGCCGTCGCCGCTGCTCGGGCTAACGAGCCCTGCCGCTTCACCGGCTACTAGCAGGCTGGCATTGCCGGTCCAGATGTCGCTCCGTCTCCTGATGTAGGTCAGTGGGCAGCCGCGAACGGCGGTCTTCCCCTCAAACTCAATTCCTCGCCGCGCAAGATACGTCTGGAAAGGCGCCAGAAATCGGGCCGGATCTTCCCAGCGACGATCGAGCGGGAAAGCCGCTCCCAGCTCTGCCATCTCGCCCTTGGGTATGAACCAGCCATAGAACGGCGTTTGTCTGCTGTCAAAGACAGCGAAGAAATTGCGGGAACGCTGCCCCGTGACTGCTCCCGTTAGCTGAAATGCGTTCAGTCGGGGTGCGAGCTCCCTGCCCAGAAGCCGCCGGCTCACCTCCCGCCATCCGCTGGCGTCGATCACGAACTGCGCCTCGACCTCTTCTCGCTGTCCCGAAGGATGATGGATGAGTTGAGCCCGCCAGCCTCGGCTCCCCGGCTGCAAGCCGATGATTTGGGTGCGTTGCTCGTAGGTCGCACTCTTCGCAATCCCCAGCGCCTCTCCGAGCAACCAGCGGTCGAGCTTCCCGCGATAGCAATTGACGTAGTCCACGTCATACGCCCAGATGCGCCGAGCATTGAGGTCGTGGAACTCCAGGCGTGTCCGCCACGGCTCGGCTCGCACATCTTTTGGAGGCTCTCCCGGCAGAAGCTGCTGGGCGACCGAAGTCAGAAGCCCGCCGCAGAGCTTGGGCGCGCTTCCTTCTTGCAGCGGCGAGAAGCGGTCAACAAGCAGGATTCTCAGGCGCGCGCCGAGGGTGAGAAGCGCCATTGCTCCCGCCGGGCCGCTTCCGCAGATGAGCACATCGAACTTGCGCCGGTTCGGCACGCAGCTATTTTAGGGCATTGGGAGGATGGAAGGAATCAGGCGTGGGTAACGGGGGTGGCCATGAGTGTCCGTCGCACAAAAAAGCGAGAGGGGCGCCATCGCCCCTCTCGCGTGAATCAGCGCACGGTAAGTGTCGGCGACCTGCAGTTAGAATCCTACATGCGGCTCGAACTTCTTGCCCGGAGGCAGCTTGAAATCCTTCTTCTGCTTCTTCCTGCGGTCCCATTCCTCCTTCCACTTGCGCTGCTGCTCGATCTGCTGACCCGTTGCGGTCTCAAGACCTGCGCAGAGGAAGAAGAGCA
This sequence comes from Planctomycetales bacterium 4484_113, assembly GCA_002050035.1. GTDB lineage: Bacteria > 4484-113 > 4484-113 > 4484-113 > 4484-113 > 4484-113. The sequence goes on from MVCR01000041.1 coordinate 13,684, forward strand.
CACCGTTGATGACCTCATCATCCATCTCGAAAGTGGAGACCATCCGGTTGTCGCATTGCTGCAGCATCCACTTAATCTCTCCGAAATCGGTCTCCGGCGTAATGTCGAAGAAGTACGCCATCGCGTCGTCTGCCAAGGCTGGGTACTGCTTTCGCATCATCGTCAGCGCAGGTCGCCCCAACTGGTCGTACAGCTTCTGCACGTTTATCCGCATATAGCCATTGCCCCAGGGGAGGTCCTCATGCATCTCGGTGCGCGACATGCGGGCGAAGTGCGCGAACTCCTTGTAATTGGTGGCTATAACCAGCCAGTCATGACTGAGTCCCAGTCCGACGCCGGATCCGGCAACGTCCCAGAACTTCCACTCGGTGGTTTGGAACACCGGCTTATTAAGGTTGAAGCCGGCGAATCCGCCCAGCATACCGATGAGCTTCTTCGCCTGCTCGTAATTGGCTACCGGAACCAGAGCTGCCGCATTGACGTCCTGCGGGCCATTGATCGCCTTCGTGATATCCGGCACTTCGAAGAGCACGAAGTCGATCTCATCGCCAAGAGCTGCCAAGACTTCCGGCCTTAGCTGGAACATCTTCAGCATTTCCATCGCCTGCCTCATCTGCTTGATATCGCCATCGCCTTCGGGGAGTGCGCTCGTAACCTCAAGCATGTATTCCGCCATGAACTGCGCCTTCTGCTTGAAGTTATTGATGGCGAATAGAACCACGTAGTCATCATCGTTGAGGAGGGAGCCAATCTTGAATGGTCGGTCGGGTAGCTGCCCTATCTTGTAGACAAACGAATCTGGGTAGTCGTCGCTTAGGATCATCGTTTCCTTCACCCAGATCCGCCCTTCCGCCATCCGGCTTTCCATCACATACTCACTGATGGCGAAGTAGCCCGCGGCATCGATTATCTCCTTGACCATGCCAGCATTCGGGTGTTTGCGCATGAAGTCATCACTGAAGAAGATATCCTTGGCCTTGTCGAAGTAGTAGCCGAGGTCGATGTGGGTGTACTCCTTGGAGTAGATCTTGACCGCGGAATTGTCGAAGTGGTTGGCAGCCGCCGGCTGTGGAAGACCCAGCATTGCCCCAATGATTACGACACCCGCAAAGAATGCGAATCGGGAAGCTTTCATAGCGTTCTCCTCCTGTGGGTTGAGACTGAATTATAGCACAGCCTGGGGAGCCCGCCGTTATAACAGCCGTCTGGCGAGGCTTCCCTGCTGGTACTGTCAGGATGCACCAGTACTGTCTGAAGTTCCGTTGACCTTTTCCTTGCTGGCGAAACCGCTTAGGTCTCATCGTGCCGTCTACTCTTGACGCGTAATCTGCGCTATAATCTCGCCCATGCGGCGTCCGTCAGTGCGTACAATCAAGCGAGCGTGCTACCTGCTTGTCACTCTCGTTTTTCTCCTCGCAATGTCGTCAGTGGCGGTTCGGGCGCAAGCGAAGCCCCCGCCGGAGAAATCCAAGACTGAGAAGCCGGTGGTTCCGGTGTTCGCGCCCGGGGCGAAGGTCGTTATCGAGGCTACATTTACCCTTCCGCCGGGCTACGACTTTGGCGATGATCCGGCGGTAACCTACACGTTCGATCCGAAAGTCCTGAAGAAACATCCTTTCACGGTTTCCCCGTTAGTGTGGAAGTTCACGCGGGAGCAGTTGAAAGTGGGTTTCACCAAGGACGGCGAGCGCACGCGAGAGCCCGCGCGGCTGCAACTTCGGGTGAATTCTGATGCAGCCTACGGCGACCACCTTCTACCCGCGATGCTGCGAGTGGACTTCTGCAGCAAGGAAGAGGGGTTTTGCACTTGGACAGAGTTGCCGGTCGAGTTCCGCGTTCGCGTAGGGTCAGGTAAGAAGGCGCTGCGCAAGGGCGCACTCAAGGTGCACCTGGATTTGGACCCGCGAGCTCTGCTCGGGGACTGACCTCTATGGAGGTGTCAGCTTGGAGGCAAAGCGCAAGAGCGTATGGGCACTTCTGATCGCGTTGGGCGTGCTCGTCTACTGCTGGCGTGCCGCCTATGTGAGTTTGCCGGAAGACTTGCCCCTGATGGGCTTTCTCAGCCAGGTTGCTCCGCTCCTACCAGCCGCGGCTCTTCTTGGGGCAGCCTCCAACTCATTCGTGATGGGTCAGCAACTGCGCGACAGGCGGGAGCCAAGCTTCAGCTTCGTCGCCCTGTCCGGGCTCTATCTACCGGTCCCCCTGCTCTTCCTGTATGTTCTCGTCTTGAGTTCAGTGTGGTTCGGCGTCTACAAGTCGGCGAACCGCGGGATGTGGCTCCTGCGGCTTGAAGTGCTGCCTCTATACGGTCTCGCCGCCGCGACCTTCATCACCATCGACTTTCTCCTCTTCAAGTTCATTGACCTCCAGCGAGCTCGGTCGGTGCCCTCATGGCTCAGCGTCCTCGTAGATGGAAATATCGTCCTTATGCTGCTATTGAGCGCCGGTTTGTACGCATTCGCGTTCACTGCCAGCAATGTATTCGCCCTCGCGGGAGGATTGATTGTTGCGGCAGCCCTATCGCTGGTGTGGGCGCTGAAGTATGCGGTGTCGTTGCATCGGTGAGGAACTGCTGACACCTATCAGCGGCGGTCAGAACTTTATGGCGAGCTCCACACTCATCGAGCCGCGAGCGAAGTCATATGAGAGTCCCGTCCAGTAACTTCTGAATTCGTGCGAGATGCCTCCAACGAGATTGTCGAAGTGCTCCCTATCGTAGTTGTAACGACCGCTCATGCGTGCGGACAGCTTCGGCAGAGGCAGGAAGTTCTTCTGGAACGTGAGCTCATTCTCCGGGAAGTTGTCGTCGAAACGGAATGGGCTTGCCCCGAACTTGTCTGCGTGCACGAATTGCACAAAGTCCAGGCCCACCGGAGTTGATCGTGCGAGCTTCACTCGCTGCTTGAACGCAAGGAACTCGTTATTGCCGTAGCTGTAGTTCCAGTAGTGAACTCCAGTGAGCCCGAAGTCGATTGAATCTAGAGGCAGTCCTGCGGGGTGCTTCTGTAGGCGCCAGCTTAGGTCGTAGTACGTGGTGCGACCGACACTATGGTCATAGAAGTCCTTGGTGCGCCTGCGACCAACAGTCAGTCCAAGACGTGAGTTCGTGCTGGTATCGGTGAACAAGAATGCCTC
>MVCR01000119.1 GCA_002050035.1 Planctomycetales bacterium 4484_113
AGTAGCGACCAGCGAAGCGAGCTTCAAGCCGCAGAAGTATCCAGTGCGCCACTCCTCAAGCGGACGGCGTTGGTCAACGCAGAAGAACCTGTCCCCCGTGTCAGCTTGCCAGGCTTGCTTCTTCAGCTCAGCCCAGAGTTCTTTCTCATTCTGGGAGCACGCAGCCATCCAACGTTCAAGCTCTTCAGGTGAAAGGAAATCAGCCCAGAGTGCCTTTTCGGCTGTGCAGGCCAGCGTGCGCATGGTCAGATAAGTCGCCACTCCTTCGGTCCACAGCTTCCGGAAGACTGTGTGGAATGTCGCAGGCGAATGGTAGAGCGAGGGATTGACGGTGTAGTGGAGAGCGTGTGCCAGCTCGTGGGTGACGAAGACACGGATTTGGTCAGCAGTCGGCAGGGCAAGGACGTCCACCCATGAGGCAAAGGATTCGCCTGTTCTGAAAGCATGTCCGTTGCTACTGCCGGAGCCCACGATCACGATGATGTCGGGGGCAGGCCCGAGGGATTCCGTCAGGCGGACGAGCGCCGGGCCGACCTCACGGTAGACTTCCCGCACGATTTTGACTCGCTGCGTGCATTCCTGGCGAGATGGAATGGGGCTCTCTGAAGCCGGAGCCCTCCCCCAGAACTACTCATACTCATCAAACAGCTCCGGAAGCTGCTGCCTGTATTCCTGCCAGCATTCGCCGATATCCGAACGCTCCTCTCGGAGTTGGTACCACTTCGGCGTAAGGTCTATGAACACCTCTCAATTATATGCGCAACTCGCAGTTCGGGGTGCTCGTCTGGAAAGCCGGTCAGAGAAGTGTGGCAACCGCGCGGAAGTTTGCCCTCTACCCCAGCCATTCCCCAATGCGGTCGAATGCCCGGTCGATGTCGTCCTCGGCGCCGCAGAAGGTGATGCGCAGATGCTCCTCGCCGGTCGGGCCGAAGGACCTGCTGGAACTACCATTTGCTGGACAATGTGTTGCTTGATGAATGCTTTGCCTAGGTGATTCTCTATGAGCTTAACCGCTGGGGTACCGTTGAAGGTGTGACTCGCCGCGTGGAACACGGACAGCACAAGGTCTTGCAGACGTTCATCGTCCTCCAAGTAAGTAATTCGCAAGTTGAGGGTTTTCTCAGCAGCGTCACGGGAGATGTGCCTTGCGTGGCTCATCCAGTCGCCGTGGGCCGCTAGCTTGTCGGCGGCTTGAGCGGCGAGCTCTCCGCCGGTTTCCTCCTCCTTAAACATATACTCCAAAAGCCACTCACGCACCAATGTTTTTGCGAGTTCGAGTGCTTCTTGGCATTCAACTAGGAGAGCAGGTCCGAACTGACTAAGGATCGGCATCCATGAGCCGAGAAGCTGGGGGTCCTTGCATTCTTTCTTCGCCATTTCAAACTGGTCAAGTATCGCCTGAGCGGGGGCAGAGATAGCACCGTATTGCGAAGGAACTATCATTTGCGGGTCGATGGGTCCGAGGAAGGAGTGTTTTCCCATTATGATTTCGTCCGCGGCGCACGCCAGCATCGTGGCTGCTGACATTGCAGCGTGCGGCACAATCACCCTGATGAAGCGGAACTTCGAGCGAAGGTAAGTAACGAATGCCTCGGTAGCCTCCGGCGAGCCGCCTGGGCTGTGGAGAATCAGGTCTAGTTTCTCGTTGTCCACGCCATGGACGACCTCCATTAGTCCTTGGACGTCTTCTTCCACTATTTGCAGCAGATCTGGTTGGACGTTAGAAGGGACCGTCCATTTCGTGGCGTAAAGGATAGTGCAGTTCCCCGTGAATTCACTGAGAGCGGCAAGATAGGTTCTGCGTACGATGTCGAACGCCAATGGTCCGCTAACCTCTTGTTCGGCAGCGAGTTGGCTTAGTATCTCCCCCCAGGTGGGCATCTCACACCCGTCAGTTTGAGGTTGATTTAGTGGTTATCAGGGATCCAACTGCGCATCCGCGAAAATACGCCAAGCAACGCTGGTAGACTTCAGCGTACGTTCCGTACGCCTTGGAAAGCTCCACCACGCCTGGCACACGCTCGCCTTGCTGGAAAAGCGACCGCTGCTCTTCGGTGGCAGGCGTCGCCTTGGGGTCTGGCGCGATAGCCTTGGTGCCTGGTTTGTTGGTTTCGCTTCGCATCTCTACGATATTATACCATTTCCCATGCTGAAATGGGTCCCTTCGGCGCGCTGGCTTGGAGCATCACCACAGGAGAGGATTCCCTCCCTACCCCAGCCATTCCCCAATGCGGTCGAATGCCCGGTCGATGTCGTCCTCGGCGCCGCAGAAGGTGATGCGCAGATGCTCCTCGCCGGTCGGGCCGAAGCCCAGCGCTTCTTTCAGCATCCGCATGCAGAAGGCGAGCGAGTCCTTGCCCTCCGGATGCAGAATCCGCGGGAAGATGCAATACGAGCCCTTCGGGCGCTGGTAGCTGAAATGCTGCGATAGCCCATCCAGCCGCTCGCAGACCCGATTCCGCATCCGCAAGTACTTCTCGTGGAATTCCCTCACGCAATCCTGCGAGCCCGTGAGTGCCTCCAGCGCCGCATACTGCGAAACCACCGGCGCGCAGATGGCACAGCAGTTGTGCGCCTTGTTTATCTGCCCGATGAGGTCGGCGCGCGCGTGCAGATAGCCGACCCGCCAGCCGGTCATCGCGTAAGTCTTGGTGAAGGTGAACACGCTGACCACGTTGTTCCTGAATTCGGGAACCGAGGCGATGCTGAAGTGCTTGAAGCCGTCGAAGACGAAGTACTCGTACGCCTCGTCGGTGATTATCATCAGGTCGCGCTCCAGCGCCAGCTCGCCCAGCGCCCGCAGGTCCTCCTCGGCATAGACCGCGCCGGTGGGATTGGAGGGCGAGCAGAAGACGATAGCGCGCGTGCGCTCGGTGACCGCTTTGCGGAAGGCGTCCACGTCCAGGCGGAATCCCTCCTCCTCAATCGTGGGGACGAACTTGGGGATTCCCGACAGCAGGCGCACTTCCTCTGTATGCGTGGAGTAGTTGGGCGACGGGAAGAGCACCTCATCGCCAGGGTCAATCACCGCCGCCAGCGCCGCCGTGATGCCCTCAATTGCGCCGACGGTGACCATCACCTCATCCGCATGCGCCTCGATTCCGTTATCGCGCTTGAGCTTCTCGGCGATGGCTTCGCGAAGCTCCGGCAGCCCCAGCCCCGGCGAGTAGCCGCTGACGAGTCCCTTGGCGATGGCTTCTCGCGCCGCCTCGTTGATATGCTCCGGGGTGCCGGAGAACGGTCGCGCCCACGAAAGCGACACCGGATCCTCCACCTCTCGCGCCAGCGCGCTCATCATGTGGATGTTGCTGCGGGGCATCGTGGTGATGCGCTTGGAAAGCCCGTAGCCCGCGTGTGCTTCTTCGGATGCCGTCATTAGTAACTCCTCCCGCGAGGTGATTCCTTCCACCATTATACACCCGCGACGGGCGGTGCAATGAACTGATATGCTCGATGGAATTCTCTGTTTCGCTGCATCACGGGCGCTTGCCCGGTGGGATGTGCTCTGCTAGAATTCTTGTGAACTCGCCGAAGTGGCGGAATTGGCAGACGCGCTAGGTTCAGGACCTAGTGGGGGTTACACCCCGTGGGGGTTCGAGTCCCCCCTTCGGCAAGCTCAGGACTGCGCCCTTCGGCAGTCGCTGCGTCTTGGGGCAAGGCCACTTCCTACCGCCGAGGAAGTTCACCTGCTTGCGGCGGGGCGGCGGGTCGGTGGATACCTAGTTGTCGGAGTAGGCTGGGCTTCAGCGCAGCTTGAGATTGCGGCGCTGGTGAGCACCGCGTACTCGGGGGCGGTAGATTCTCTGCCACGCGTGGTATTATCTTTATTCGCGCCCATGGAAAGCTCATCGGACATCCGGCAGTCGTATCTCGATTTCTTCGGCGGCTACGCGCATCATGTGCTGCCCTCGGCGTCGCTCATACCACTTGCCGACCCGTCGCTTCTCCTCGTCAACGCCGGTATGGCGCCGCTGAAACGCTACTTCGAGGGCAAGGAAGCCCCGCCGGCGCCGCGACTGGCGTCCTGTCAGAAGTGCCTGCGCACGGTCGATATCGACCGCGTCGGCTACACGAACCGCCACAACACTTTCTTCGAGATGCTGGGCAACTTCTCAATCGGCGACTACTTCAAGCGGGAAGCCATCATCTATGCTTGGGAATACCTTACCGACAAGCGCTGGCTGGGGATGGACCCAAAGTTCCTCTACGTCACGGTTCACGAAAAGGACGATGAAAGCCCGCTGCTGTGGGAGCGTGAAGTCGGCGTCTCGCCGTCGCGCATCTTCCGCCTGAGTGATGAGCACAACCTGTGGACGGCAGGCGAAGTCGGTCCCTGCGGCTATGACACGGAGATATTCTTCGATCTGGAAAGAGGAACCGAAATTCCCTGCGCCAATGCAGATGAATTCAGCGTGCTTGAGAACGCCGGTCGCATGCTGGAAGTGTGGAACCTCGTGTTTATGGAGTTCAACCGCGATGCGAAAGGCAAGCTGACGCCGCTGCCGTCGCAGAATGTGGACACGGGTATGGGGCTGGAGCGTGCCGCCTGCGTGCTCCAGGGCAAGACGACGGTTTTCGAGAGCGACCTGTTTGACTACCTCGTGGACTACTACCACTCGCTCGTTGCTCAATCAGTGGGCGGCAAAGTGCGCGGATTCCGGGTGGCGGCGGAAGACTTGCCCTACGAGCCATTCTGGGTGCTTGCCGACCATACGCGGGCGGCGGTATTTCTGCTGGCGGACGGCATCACGCCGAGCAATCTCGATAGAGGCTATGTGCTGCGGCGGCTCATTCGCGGCATCCTGAAGACGACTTATTTGCTGGGGGTGCGGGGTTCCTATCTCACCGAGCCGGCGGAACTTGTCATCGGGAAGATGGGCGAGTTCTATCCCGAGCTTGCCAGTGCAAGGCAAGGCATCCTCACGTGGCTTTCGAAGGAAGAAGAGTCCTTCTTCTCGGTACTTGAGCGCGGGAGCGCTGACCTTTCAGCCGCCATCAAGGATGTCTGGGCGTCCGGCGAGCGCGTCATTTCCGGCAAGCTTCTGTTCACGCTGCACGATACCTACGGTTTCCCCTTTGAGGTGGCGAAGGAATTCGCCCTCAGTCGGGGCTACGAAGTCAATGAGCAGGAGTTCGACGAGGAAATGGCGAAGCAGCGCCA
>MVCR01000008.1 GCA_002050035.1 Planctomycetales bacterium 4484_113
TGCGCAGGCGGCGGGTGAGGACTTCTGGGATATGAAGTCGGTGCGGATTCGCGTCTTCGGTCCGCTACCGGTGGACATCGAGGACGACGGCACGGTGTTTGAGGATTCCTACACTCCCGATCCGGCGACTGGCGATGTGGAGGTGGACCTGAGCTTCACTATCAACGGCGGAGCACCTGACCCCTACTACGACGAGTGCTGGATTGACTGGGACTATGACTATGCCACCTTCGACCAGATGGTGGAGGTGCTGATTGGCGGCAATCCGCCGGGTGATGGCCATAGCGACTACACGCTGACGATGGACGATCCGGAGATGGGTAAGACTTACACCATCGCGATCCGGGTCTACGACGCGCTGGCGCCCAACCTCTACGACACCTATGTCTGGGACGATGCGGTCAAGGTCTCGGGCGCACTTGCGGTGGTGACCGATGGCAGCGGCGCTGCCAACGCCAACGCCATTAAGAGCGACCTCGATGCTCTGGGTGCTGGCTACACCTCCCTCAACTCCAGCAGCATTTACTCTGCCAGCGACCTCGAAGGCTACAAGCTGGTCATCTGGTGCCCCGGCGATAGCTACAATCAGCTCAGCAACACCGAGCAGTCCATCTTGATCTCCTACATCGACGGGGGCGGAAACGTGTTCATTCCCTACCGGCGTTTCAGCACTTGCCGCTATTCCGGGTTCGTCTACCGGTTCGGTAATAGCAGGAACAGCTGGTACGGCGGCGGTGGCGACTTCGACAACTACTTCAACGCGCGGAGTGGCTACATAGTCTATAGCGGTCCCGGCGGCACTATCTCGCGCCTGCACTACAACACGAGCAAGAGCTGGACCATAGCGCCCCCGAGTTACCTACGTTCCGGTACGAAGTGGGTGTTTGACTGGCTGGGCTACCACTGGTACACGATAGGCATTGGCTATGACAACGGCACTGCTGGTGATCATCAGGGCTGGGGTGTTTGGAGTGGCCTCGGCTGGAACCTGCACGATGACTCGAACCGGAAGAATGCGCTGTGGAACATCATTGAGTACATGGACCCGACACTTATCTAGCACGAGTTACCGTTCACGCGAATATACCGAGAGGGCCCCGGATTTTCCGGGGCTCTCTCTTTTCGTGCGCCGGGGCTACCCAGAACCGTATGGGCACCGATGAATGGGGTGTCCCTGTGCCGCTGGCTCGGCGAGCTGAAGTTCACCGGCTACGCCTGCTACGGACAGCAGGTATAATGTGCTTCGATGGCAGTGGTGACAGAGAAGCCGGGGCACTTCACGCTTCGTGGCGATTTTGAGCCTACCGGCGACCAGCCGGAGGCGATTTCGCGGCTGGTGGAAGGCCTGCATAAGGGCTACCGGCACCAGACTCTGCTCGGTGCCACCGGCACTGGCAAGACGTTCACGATTGCCAACGTGATTGCGCAGGTGCAGCGCCCGACGCTAGTGATCTGCCACAACAAGACGCTGGCAGCACAGCTTTGTAGCGAATACCGGCGCTTCTTCCCGGAAAACGCGGTTGAGTATTTCGTCTCCTACTACGACTACTACCAGCCGGAAGCGTATGTCCCAGCAACCGACACCTACATAGAGAAAGATGCAGATATTAACGAGGAGATCGACCGGCTGCGGCATGCGGCGACGGAGGCGCTCTTGACGCGGCGCGATGTGATTGTGGTGGCGAGTGTTTCCTGCATTTACGGTTTGGGCTCGCCGGAAGATTACGAGAAGCTGAGCCTGCATCTTCAGCTCGGCAGCGAGATTCCGCGTGAGAAGCTCATTCGGCGGCTGGTGGATATGCAGTATCGGCGCAACGAGTTTGAGCTGGTGCGCGGCTCTTTCCGCTTCAAGGGCGACGTTTGCGAGATCTACTCGGCGGACAAGGACATCATCAGTCGCATCGAGTTCTTCGACGACCGGATAGAGCGCATCATCAATGTTCATCCTGTGAGCGGTGGCGCGCAGCGAGACCTGAATCACATCTTCATATTCCCGGCGTCGCACTATGTATTGCTTCCGGACAAGCAGAAGATGGCGGTGGCGAGCATTCGTGCGGAGCTTGCGGAGCAGCTTGCGAAGTTCAAGGCGGAGGGGAAGCTGCTGGAGTACCAGCGCTTGAAGGAGCGCACGGAATACGACCTGGAAATGCTGGAGCACTTCGGCTACTGCAAGGGCATAGAGAATTACTCGCGGCACTTCGAGGGTCGTGAGCCAGGGGAGACGCCTTCTAACCTCATTGAGTACTTCCCGGATGACTTCCTGATGGTGGTGGACGAGAGCCATATGACGCTGCCGCAGCTTCACGGGATGTACAACGGTGACCGTTCGCGCAAGGAGACGCTGGTGCGCTACGGCTTTCGACTGCCGAGCGCGCTGGACAACCGTCCGCTGCGCTTTGATGAATGGGAGCGTTACATCAATCAGGTTATCTATACCTCTGCCACGCCGAGTGCCTACGAGCTGGAGCATTCCTCGCAGGTGGTGGAGCAGGTGATTCGCCCCACAGGTCTGGTCGATCCCGCCATTCGCATCTTTCCGACGCGCAATCAGATAGACATCCTGCTGGAGGAACTGCGCAAGCGAACAGAAGCGGGCGAGCGCGTGCTGGTCACGACGCTCACGAAGAAGATGGCGGAAGGGCTGGCGCAGTACCTCGCGGAGCAGGACTTCAGTGTGCAGTATCTGCATTCTGATGTCGACACCATCGAGCGGATTCGCATTCTGAAGGATTTGCGCCTTGGCACCTACGATGTGGTGGTTGGAATCAACCTGTTGCGTGAAGGCTTGGACCTGCCTGAGGTGAGCCTGGTGGCGATTCTCGATGCCGACAAGGAAGGATTCCTGCGCAGCGCACCGGCGCTGATTCAGAATATCGGCCGGGCAGCGCGCAATGTGAATGGCGAGGTGATTCTGTTCGCCGATGAGGTTACGCGCTCCATCCGCCAGGCGGTGGATGAAACCAACCGTCGCCGCAACAAGCAGCTTGCATACAACCAAGAGCACGGCATCACTCCGCGCACCATTGAGAAGGAGATCAAGGACATAACGGATGAGCTGATGGAGAGCGGGCTGCACGTGCTGAAAGGGCGCCAGCGGCATGCGGCGGTGCCCGGCGAGGAAGCTCCGGCGGAGGAGGTTGAATACTACGCGAAGTATGCCGAGGTGATGGAAGCGGTGGTGAGCGGCGGAAGCGTGCCCGAGGATGTGCGCCGTGCGGTGGCTCGCGGTCAGGGAACGCTGCTGACTCCCAACGCGGCGGTGCTCAGTATCGGTCAGCTTGAAGAGCGCATCACCGAGCTAACGAACAAGATGCAGCGGTTCGCGGAGCTTCTGGAATTTGAGAAGGCGGCGGTGCTGAGAGATGAGGCAAAAGACCTCAATGCCATCCTTAAGCGTCGATTGAAGGACGAGTCGGCGAAGCTGTTCGCGGGGAGTGTGAAGTAGGCAGTTCCGAATTGCCTCTACGTCTGCCCTAAGCGTGTTCTCAGCCAGGCGCTTGCCCAGTCGAGAATCGTGACCGCTGCCAGAATGATGAGGAAGGCGGTGGCAAGCTTGCCGAACTGGAAGAGGCTCATATATTGCAGCAGCATATAGCCGATGCCGCCTGCGCCCACAATGCCCAGCACGATGCTCATGCGGATGTTGATGTCCCAGCGGTAGATACTGAAGGCGAGGAATTGCGGAGCTACTTGCGGCAGGATGCCGTACCAGACTACCTGAAAGCGATTGCCGCCGCTGGCGAGCACCGCTTCCACCGGCCCCTGGTCAATGCCTTCGATGGTCTCGCTGAAGAGTTTGCCCAGCATCCCTACGCTGTGGATCCCGAGTGCCATTACGCCGGCGAAGGGACCCAGCCCGACCATAATCACGAAAAGCAGCGCAAGCAGCACCGGCTCGAAAGCGCGCAGGATGTTGAAGATGAGGCGGACGATGAAATAGACCACGCGCCCTGGAGCGCTTCGCAGCATTAGGTTCTTTGAGCCGAGGAACGCTAGCGGGAAGCTGATAAGAACGGCGATGAGCGTGCCCAGAAGTGCGATCTCAACCGTCTCGTTCATCAGCTTCAGCAGCTGGCTAGCGATACTCCAGTCGGGGCGCAGCAGCTCCGCCAGCAGTCCCCTCGTTCTCTGAGCACCTTCAACGAGCTTCCACGGATTGAAGCCGGTATGCCAGAGCGCAAGGACGATGTATGCAACCACCATTGCCGCAGCCAGCAGCTTCACACTCGCCCAGAGAGGCGCCAGCGGCGAGCGGGGACGTGGGGGCAGCTTGGGCGAGCCTTCCAGTAAGAGGCTACTCATCGTATTCCTCGCCGTAGATGTTCTGCAGGATGGTCAGCTCAAGTTGCGATGGCTTGCCTTCAAAGACGATGCGACCGTCGCGCACTCCGAGAACACGGTCGGCATACTTGCGTGCAAGGGGCACCGCGTGCAGGTTAATAACCGTCGCCAGCTCTTCCTCGCGGCAGATGCGCACGAAGTGACCGAGCACCCGGTCGGCCGTCAGCGGGTCCAGGCTGCTTACCGGCTCATCCGCCAGCAGGAGTCGCGGCTCCTGAGCCAGTGCGCGCGCTACACCCACCCGCTGCTGCTGCCCGCCGGAGAGTTCACCCGCACACTTGTGCCATTCTTTCAGTAAACCCACTTTCGCTAGCGCTGCCGTCGCCACTTCGCGGTCGCGCTGCGAAAAGCGATAAAGCGGCATTGCCCATGCGGGTTGGACCCCCAGCCTCCCCAGGAGCACATTGGTGAGGACGGTGAGCTTCTCCAGGATATTGAAGTTTTGGAAGATGAAACCGATGCGGCGTCGCAGTTGAAGGAGATAGCCGTAGTCCCAGCGAACTTGCTCGTCCAGAAAGCGTATCTTCGCCTTGGTCGGTCGCACGATTCCGTTGATGCAGCGCAGAATAGTAGATTTGCCGGCACCCGAAAGCCCAATAATGACGACGATCTCGCCGGGCTCCACGCTGAAGCTGACTCCTTGAACCGCTTTCGTGCCGTCGGGATAGGTGTGCGCGAGTTCGGCTACTTCCAGGACGGGCGCGGGCATCAGGAGAATCATAGACGATGCGGGATGGAATGGCAATTGGCTGTGCGCGAGCGACCCCTCTGGCTGGATTCAATTACTCTTTCGGCATGCTGCTTGATTCCGGCGAGTAGTTGTAGAGCAGAAGCCGCGGAAAGCCCCGCGCCAGCTCAACGATGTTGATGGCGGCGTTAGCCGCCGGGAAGCGGTGTATTCCTTCGGTCGGGATCTCCAGCAAGTGATGCAGCAGATAATTCACCGTGATGCCATGGCTGAATACGGCGACTCTCTCGCGCAATTCCACACTGCCGTAGGGCATAGTGTCCTCGCGCCCCGGCACCGGATGGCGCTTGAGCAGGTCCTTGACGAAGCTCTGCGTGCGCCGGATGACATCGCCGTGGCTCTCCCCGCCGGGGAATGCGAGGTCGGGATGGTACGGAATCCGCCGCACCAGCTCGGCATACTCCCCGAGTTCGGCGAAGGGCGCTCCGTCCAGCTTCCCCGCGTCGATTTCGGTTATTCGCTCGTCCTCGATGAAATCGAAGTCTTCGCTTTGCTCCGCACTCAGTCGCTCCGCCAGCGGTTTGGCCGTCTCCTTCGCTCTTCGGAGCGGGCTGGTGTAGATTGCGGTGAAGGGCGTGCCGGCACCGGACTGACGGAAAGGGTAGTCGGGGCTCTGAAAGCCCAGCACGAAGTCAGCTGCCTGCCGCGCCTGCCCCTTGCCTCTGTCGGTGAGCGGGAAATCAGTAAGCCCGCCCAGGCGGTGCTCCGCGTTGCCGGTAGATTCTGCGTGGCGGATGAGATAGACGAGGATCATCCCGCTACTCGACCTGCTCCACGGTGCGTCCGCTGATTACTGAATCCAGATGCTGCGTCACGATGTCCTCGCCCGTGGCGAAGCTGTCCTTCCCCTTCTGCAGGAGCCAGTTCTCGGTGCGCTCCTGACCGCGAAAGCGAATGAGCTTCCAGCGCCCGTTCAAGCGGTGCCCCAGGAGCGCGAACTCAAGCACCTTGCCGGCGAGCCATTCCTCCCCGTCAATGACTCCCACCGGCACCGAAAGCTCCTCCGCACGGCCTTCTTCCACTGCCGCTTGCACGGCTTCCTTCGTTGGGCATTCGCCCTCAATGAGCGGGGCATTGATGGGGATGTATATTCCGCGATCCCACACAATGACTTTGCCGGCGCCGTAGCTTCCCTCTTCAATTGTACCTTCGAAATCAAGGTACTCCAGTGGATGGTCCTCCGTGCGCAGGGCAAGGCGTCGATCCTTCGTCGAAAGCGAAGGTCCCTTGGGAATCGCCCATGAGACCAGCACCCCGCCAAGCTCCATTCGGAAGTCGTAGTGAAGGCGGCTCGCGGCGTGCTTCTGCAGGTTGAATCGCGGAGGCTTGGAGGGGTCGGAGGTGACTTCTCCCGAGGGCTCGAGCGTCTTCTCAAAGTCGCGCTTCTCTAGATATTCCTTGAGCCCCGGAGCCATCTACGGAAGTGTCTCCACGACAATCTTGGTATTGGTGTAGATGTTAATCTCGCCGGCTATCAGCAGCGCCTTGCGGGCGACCTCTTCCGCGCCGAGCTTGGTGTTATCGTAAAGCGCGCGTGCTGCAGCCATCGCCGGAGCGGCGCCGGAGCCGACCGCCGCGTAGTTGTCGTCGGGCTCAATGACATCGCCGGTGCCGGAGATGATGAGCATGTCCTTTGCGTCCGCTGCCAGCAGCAGCGCTTCCAGCCTGCGCAGATACTTGTCCATCCGCCAGTCCTTCGCCAGCTCCACCGCCGCCCGCTTGAGGTCTTTGTGCTCCTTCAATTTGCCCTCAAAGCGCTCAAAGAGCGTGAGCGCATCCGCCACCGCGCCGGAGAAACCGGCGATGACCTTGCCCTCGGCGAGTCGTCGCAGCTTGCGCGCGCCCGCCTTCAGCACCATATCGCCGATGGTTACCTGCCCGTCTCCCGCGATGGCGACGACCTTGCCGCGCCGCACCGCGCAGATGGTGGTTCCGTGGATGTCAGTCGCTCTTGGGTTCTTGCCCGCCATATGCTGATTCTAGCACAGCGACTGGTTCGATGATGGGGCTGATGACAGCTCGCCGAGCGATGCCCGATGCGAGCGCCGGCGGAGGATGCGCCACAACTACGGCTTCATCAGCAGCTTGCCGTGCGTCTGCCTGCCCTCCAGGCGGCGATGCACTTCCTGCACCTCTTCCAGCGGATAGACGCCTTCAATAGTGAACTTCAGCTTGCCCTGCATCCACTGAGAAAGCACTTCTTTTGACCCCTCCTGCGCCAGCAGCGGCTGATCGCGGAGCGTGTTCAGCCAGAAGCCGGAGATGGTGCGGGAGCGGACCATCAGGTGTTGCGGTTTTGCACGCGGCACCACTCCGCTGGCGGAGCCGAAGAGGATGATCTGCCCGAAGGGTGCGAGCAATTCAACTCCCTTCTCGAAGGTCGCCGCGCCCACGGAATCCAGTATCAAATCAACTCCGCGACCGTCGGTCAGTCGCCTTGCTTCCTCGGCGAAATCCTTCTGCGTGTAGAGGATGATGTCGTCCGCGCCCATCCCGCGTGCAATCTCCGCCTTCTCCTCGGTGGAGCAGGTGCCGATGACGCGAGCGCCGGCGTTCTTCGCCATCTGGGTGGCGAGCAAGCCCACGCCTCCCGCAACCGCGTGAATGAGCACGATCTGGCCAGGATGCGTGTTATGCATGAAGTGCACCAGGAAGTGCGCGGTCAGCCCTTGGATGGGGAAGGCGGCTGCTATCTCCCAGGGGAGGTCTTGCGGGATGGGAAGCGCCAGCTCCGCACGGAGCACCGAGTATTCCGCGTATCCGCTGGGAGTGCGGAAGAAGGCGCTCACGTGGTCGCCCGGCTTCAGCGATTCCACGCCGCCACCAACTTCCTCCACCACGCCCGCCGCTTCCAGCCCGAGGATCGTGGGAAACTCCACTTCGCCGCCACGCCCGTAGAGTCCGCGACGGAACAGCGTCTCCGCGAAGTTCACGCCGATCATCTCGTGCTTGAGGAGAATCTCGCCGGGACCCGGGGCGGGCTTCTCGACTTCTTCAATTCTGAGCACTTCGGGCGTTCCGAATTCGTATATGCGAACTGCTTTCATAGGTGATACCTCGCGAGGAATTGTAGCAGAGGGACGATTTGACCAAGAGCTCGCCAGAACGCCCTGGAGCGCCCGGCGTGAAGGCTTACCGTTCGTGTGCCCCAGAACATCTCTCTTAAGAGCGGGTATAATAGTAGCGAGGGAATCTGACGGTTCTCGGAGGGGAAGATGAGAAGACTAAGTCGGTATGTCTTGAGGGCGCTGCTACTTGCGACTGCACTGGCATTGTTCTCAGGCTGCGGGAAGAAGGGGCTTCAAAGCACTCACATGGAAAGCGTCACACGATACGATATGTCGCAGGTTGACGCAGAGCTCTCTCAGCTTGAGGTGCCTGAAGGTGTCGCTCCGGAGCTGTTTGAAACGCTTGTGCAAGCACTCCGGGAGGCGCTTGAAGAAGAGGCCAAGCGTCCTTCAGTAGGTGTCTCTGATAACTCGCCGTTCCAGGTCCGGGAGCTGACCGCGGTCAACAAGAGCGATATGCCGCACATGCCACCGCATTGGCTCTTGCGATGGGCTTACGAAAATGGCGGTGACTACAACCAGGACGGCATCGTGAGTATCTCTGACCTTACGCCTCTTGCTGTTCACTTCGGCGAAACCGTGGATGAATCAGGGCGCTGGCCATCGTCCGAGAGCCAGCAGATCGATGGCAATGAAGATGGCACAATCTCGATCGCGGACGTAGCACCTATCGCGGCGGACTTCGGACATGACGTCGGTTACTACAAGACTCAACGCGCTAGCAGTATATCAGGTCCGTGGGAGACCGCCGGATCAACAGTGCCCTTTGAGTTGGGTAGTCCGCACTACGGTAGGATTCTGTTTGAAGAGGGGCTCTGGTCTGGGCTGACCGACAGGTACAGGTTCTTTCGGGTAATTGCCGAGCCCCATAGGGGATACGATTACGAGCCGAGCGAGCCCATTGATATCGAAGCCCTTCCCCCGAAGATACTTGGAGTGGCACCATGGAGCAGGCAAGGCGGCGAGACGGCGACCTTCACAGCTTTCGTCGGTGGGGCGGAACCGCTCAGCTACAGCTGGGATTTCGGCGGTGGCGCAGAGCCCAATACTTCCAGTGAGCCTTCGCCCACGGTTACGCTCGGCGACCTCGGCGAATACGAAGCCACTGTCACGCTAGCCAACGCGTTTGGCGAAGCTCACTACCACTTCACCTTGCATATCCGGGAACCATATTGGCGGGTGGAAACGGTATCTCTTGAGTACAGAGGCGTTGATCGGCCAACAACGGTCGCCTTCGCTCCTGATGGTAAGCCCACACTCGCCTGGGGTGCGTTGAGATTCGTGGATTGGAACCTTTACGCCAGTACAATCCGATTCGCTTATCTTGAGGGCACAGCCTGGAGGTACCGCGATATTGATGTTGGGTTGGGTGTCGCAAGTGGGGACACGCTCTCGCTCGTTTACAGCGGCAGTGGAAGTGCTGGGCTTGCTTACGGCAGGTGGCGTTCCGGCTATCGGAACAGTCAACTTGTCTTCTGGTGGTTGATTGGGGATGAGTGGTTCCTTCACCAAATCCCGGAGGCTGTTGACCCACGAGGATGCAACTCGGCGTTCGACTCCAACGGTAATCCGAGAGTCGTCTACGGGAGAGAGGAAGGCGGGCTTTACCTGGCAAGCTATGATGATGAAAGCTGGACCATAGGGACGATTGAGCCTCCCGGAGTCTTCACTTCACCCGCGCAGATCGCGATTGACTCGCTCGGGACGATTCACTTGATGTATCGAAGGGGCGAACCGCCCGGGCCGTTCGTTCTTGACCTTACATATGCGTACAGGAACGGTGATGAGTGGGTATTTGAGAAAGTCGCGGAGGATGTTCCGAGCTTCGCGTTCGCACTGACTCCCGATGAGAAGCCGGTGGTCGCCTATACAACTTCGATGTACCAGAATCCTTATCTTGCTTTCAGAGATGAGGCGCACTGGAACCACCGGGAGCTTCCGCGCGAACCTTACCTTCTCTCCGCTGACTCTCTGGCGTTTCTTCCGAGCGGCGAGGCTGTGCTCGCACTGAGCGATGGGCTCAATCTGGTCGTCGCAAGAGAGAACGGGGAAGAGTGGAATGTCGAGAGCATTGACTCAGCGGCTCAGTATCCAGAGGGTAATCTCACGGCGGTTGATGTCGCAGTTTCACCTTCCGGCAAGATCGCGGTTAGCTACAAGATCCAGTACTTAGAAGAAGACCTCCTTGGCTACATAGGCGAGCAACCTAGCGAAGAATCCTCACTGGTCAAGCTGGCGAGTATCCAGTGCATGTAGTGAACGCGGGTGCGGGTGCCGGTTGATTCGCAGAAGTCCTGCCGCGACTGGCTACCCTTTCTACCCAAACCGGTAGCTCACGCCGAAGCCACCCAGGGGATACTTCCAGTAGACGCCGCCGGGAAGGCAGGCCACGAGGCAAGTCCCGCATTCGAAGCAGCCTTCGTAATCCACATGAATGATGCCGTCGGCGTCTTTGGAGTAGCGTTGCGAGGGGCACACCGTCAGGCACCACTGTCCCTGGCAGGTCTTACAGATTTCGTTGTCCACAATGAGGTGCGGGTCGTTCTCGTTGGCGACGAACTTGGTGCGCGCCAGTTTGTCCTCCATCGTGAGGTGCTCGTAGGGGAGCTTATCGGCTGGCGAGAGCAGTTCCTTCGCCGCCTCGTGGGTTCTGATATTGATCTCATCTTCAGGCTGCACGGGGTTGAACTTCGCGGGGTCCTCCTGCGGCACGCCGCGACGCGCGCCCTGACCTCCGGGCCCGATTTCAGCCGCGTTCTTCTCTATCAGCGCTCTGTTTTCCGCAAGTTTATCTTCAGCCATAGTATGGTGATTTCAGATGGGTTTCGACGTCACTTCTTCGGAGGGAAGATGAACCAAGTGGGATGAATTCCCAGCACTTTGAGCATCAGGCGGTATGTATCCAGCGTCATCTTGAAGAGCGACAGCTTGCTGGTGAATCCGCGCACCGCCCGCTTGAGTATCTTCTCCTTGGGCTCGCCGGAAACCGTGAAGTATCGCTCCGCCAGCGCAATCATCTCTTCAGGGTACTTGCCCAGAAACTCCGGATGCCGGTGCATGAATGAGGAAACCTCGCGGAATCGCTTGAGATCCTGCAATACGAAGGAATCCGCCAGCCGCTTCTCGTATGACTTCAGCGTATCCTTGCTGAAATCACCTTTCTCCTTTGCTTCGATCGCGGTCTCGGCGGCATGCAGCCCCGAAGCGGTGGCGTAGTTCGTCCCCTCGTGATAGAGGCTGGTATTGACGAATCCGGCAGCATCGCCGACGACGAGATAGCCATCACCGTAGCGGTCGAAGAACTTCTTGTAGCCGTACTCGGGAATGAGATGCGCGGAGAATTCTTCAAGTTTCGCACCCTTCAGGAGTTGCTTGATTGAAGCATGGCTCTTGAACCAGTCGAGGATGTTGTTCGGCGGGATACGGCGGCGCATCACATCGCCCACATTCACCCCGATGCCGACGCTCAGTGTATCCTTGTTCGTATAGACGAAGCCGGCGCCGAGCAAGCCCATGCAGGCGCCTTCGCCGAAGTAATCGATTGACGCACCTTCGCCCGGCTCCAGGTTGAATCGCTCCTCGATCGTCTCCGCCGGCAGCGACCATACCTCCTTCGCCGAGGTTACCATGTCGTCGGGACCGAACGGTTCGCGCAAGCCCATCCGCAGGGGCAGAAAAGCGTTGGCGCCTTCCGCGATGATGACGAGGTTGGCGTACATCTCGCCTTCGTCGCGTCGCGCCTTCACTCCTACTACCCGTTCGCCGTCGCGGATAACATCGTCGACCACAGTCTCATTGATGATGAACGCTCCGGCGGCCTCCGCCTGCTCCGCATACCACTTGTCGAACTTCGCACGCAGCACGGTGAAGGAGTTGTTATACGGAGGCTTGGCGAACTCGCGCGAGCTGAATTCGAAGGCCAGCGACCGTTCGCGGCTGAGGAAGCTGAACAGCTTCTTGGTTACCGGCCGCTCGATGGGCGCCTGGTTCCAGAACTCGGGGATGAGCTGGTTGATGACCGGCGTGAAGAGCACACCTCCGGAGAGGTTCTTGGAGCCGGGATACTCCCCGCGTTCGAAGAGCACGGTCTCCAGGCCCGCCCGTGCGCAGACCAGTGCCGCGGTGATGCCGGCAAGCCCACCGCCGACGACGATGACATCGAATTTCTCCTCTATCGCCACAGTCCGTTCCCGGGTTGATGGACACGGGTAGCGGCATGCGCCGCTGCGAGAAGATCGGGAGCGGGCGTAACCCTCCTACCCGTTCCCTGCTGGATTATAGCACAGCCACTCGGGTTCTTCCCTGCCGGTGGGTTTTACACTCGTTCCAACAGATGCTAAGATAATGCTGGCTGGCGCGGGCCCGATTGGGCTTTCATCTGGCTGGGAGAGGACGGGCCGCGCCCAGCGTCTTGCGACGCCAATTCTCAGGAGGGAGCGAAACAGATGAAAGAAGGAATCTTGAAGCTTGCTGGGATTGCCCTTCTCATGGCTGCCATCCTCACCGTCGGTGCAACTGTGCCTGCGAGAGCTCTGTCGGAGGCAAGAGTCCTTTCCCCCGACTGGCACAACGGCGAGACTTTCACCTACGCTATCTACCAGCCAGCGGTGGGACGCATCGCTACCGCATACTACCGGTTGCTCACGGGAGAGTATGAAGGACGCCCCATTTACAAGATAGTCTACAACGGCAAGGGCGGCGGTCTTGCTGAATCCTCCACCGCGATTGTGGACGCAGTGACACTTGAGCCCTACAAGAGTGTGCGCAAGATTAAGTCTGCCAAGCAGGTCTTCTACATCGACACCTCATATGGCGATGGCCGTATCTTGGTGCGCCGGAAGCAGGGCGAGGAGGGGCAAATACAGGAGACGAGCATCGATTTCCCGGGTCGCATTTTCGACTACGAGGAGATGATGTGGCTCATTCCCCAGCTTGACTTCAGCAACGACGACCGAGTGCACCTCACGCTGTTCTCCACCATCGGGGACCAGACCATCCTTGTTGTGGTGCGGAATATGGGCGAGGACGCGTTCAAGTTCAACAACCAGAAATTCACTGCCACCAAGTATACTTTCAATCTGAATCTCATCACGCAGACCATCTGGGTGCAGGAAATTGGCGGACGTCGGCTTGCGGTGAAGTACGACACTGGCGAGAACATTCT
The DNA here is from genome assembly GCA_002050035.1 of Planctomycetales bacterium 4484_113. GTDB lineage: Bacteria > 4484-113 > 4484-113 > 4484-113 > 4484-113 > 4484-113. Next base: position 13,322 of record MVCR01000008.1, read on the forward strand.
CTACAATCTGGAAGCGCTCAAGCCCGGGGCTGCAGTAGTTGCTCCGCCTGCTCCGGAGAAGAAAGTGGAGAAGCCAAAGCCCCCTGAACAACCCAAGGAAGAAGCTAAGCCGAAGAAAGAAGGCGAGGGCGAGCATAAGGTGTACTTCTAGCAGCGTATGGGTGCTTTGTCGCGCATTGGCAGCGTTTTAGCGGGAGCAGTGCTGACGCTCGCTCTGGGGGCATCAGGCGCGTGGGCGCGTGTCGAATATTTCCGCGACGATTTCTCCGCGGCGCGTCCTGAAGAAAGATTCTTCTTCACTGGTAGCCTCTCGGGAAGCACCTACGAATACCGCGCTGATGGTCAGTACGTCATCGACACGACGAACAGCGATGAGCCGGGGCACAGCGTGCTCATGCATGAGCTTTCGGCGTACGAGCTGGAAGCTCGGGGGCAGCTTGCTGGCAGCAGCACCCCGCGAGATATCGGCGGTCAACTCACCCGCATGGGCTGGGGACTCTCGTTCAACTATCGGGAAAGCGCTGGCGGTGAGCAGTACCTGCTCTTCCTCATTCACCCTGCGGAGAGAACCTTCGTTCTCGATCGGGTGCGCCCAGGGGGCAGGGAAACGGTCATTGGTCCGGAGCACTCGGACGCGATCCTGCACGACTCCAATGTATTGCGCGTCAGAGTCTCTGATGGCGACATCACCGTTTTGATCAATGAGCAGAAGGTGGGTGAGTATTTCGAACCCTATCTGCTGGCAGGCGGCTTTGGTCTTTACGTAACGCCCCGGACCTCTGCCGCGTTCGACTACTTCGTGGTCTATACCGAAGAGAAACCCCAGCAGGTGGTTTCAGATGACTTCTCGGGCACTCCGCAGCGCTGGTTCGCGGGATATCAAGATGGGGTCAACTATCGTTACCGAGAAGGCCGCTATGAGATGGATGCGACTGGAAGCGAGAAAACGGGCGTATCCCTTTTCCCTGGTCGATATGAGAGCTTCACCATCAGCGTGAGCGCTCACCGGCTTGAGGGAGAGACCAATCGCGGTTTCGGGCTCTTCTTCCAGGACATTCCCAATCAGTCCGGCGGCTTTGATCAGTACCGATTCCTCATTAGCGACGACGGCTGGTTCACCGTGCAGCGCAGCTTTGAGGACACTCCGCGTGCCATATACAATTGGGCGCCCAGCGGGCGTATCCAGCAGGGAGTTACGAATCGCCTCAAAGTGCGCTTGAGCGGCGGGAAGCTCACCTTCTTCATCAACGATTTCGTCGTTTACGAATTGACCGGTGTCGGCGTGGTGCCGGGCAAGCTCGGACTCTACGTCGCCAGCGGATTGAAGGTGAGCTTCGACGACTTCTACCTCGAAGCCTACTAGCGGGAAGCTAGAATGGGGTAGAATACACCGGCAGGAATCATTTGGAGCAGGTGGACTGATGAAACGAAGCAATACGGTATCGGTGCTGGTGACGGTTGCGATAATCGTGGCGTCCTGTGGCGGTGGGGGGGGGCCGAAACCGCCGCCGTCGCCCCCGCCAACGCAGAACCTTACCATCTCCAGCCTGAATGTCTCGCCGGCTAATATCAGCACAGGAACAGTGATTGAGCTCTCAGCGACCTACAACAACGCCACTCTTGCCGCGAGCATGAACAAGACTTGGGAAGTGAGCGCGGGCGCTCTAAGTCTGGAGCAACCGGACTTCAGCCTGGTGCTCCGCGAGACCGCAGGGATCAAATCAGTAGCCGCAGCTCTGACCACGAAAGCGTCAAAGGTGTATTGGTTTACGCCATCGGACGCGGGCAACTGCACCATCAAGCTCACGGTCGGGACCGTGTCAAGGTCGAAGACTGTAAGCGTAACCAGCTCGCCGTTAACCATTGAAGTGCTTCCGGGGGAAGGTGATACGACTTTAGTACGGGTGAATGCGCGAAACGTGAGCGATCTTTACCAGGCCGCCTTCCGTGTCACCTTCGATAGCGCCCGTTACCGCCCCACTTCGGTCAGCGCCGGCAGTTTCCTTGGAAGTGGAGACGATATTCTCTTCCTCGGGCTGACCGATCAGAACGGCTTCGTGCCCGTGGGAATCACCCGTAAGGGCGATACTCCGGGGGTTTCGGGAAGCGGTGCTCTAGCGCAGATCGTGTTCGCACCCAAGGGTGCGAGCCGCGCTCCAAGCAGCTTGAGTCTTGCCGGTTTTGATCTGAGTTTCTATCTGCTCCGAGACAATAGCGGGCTTCCAATAACTGGAAGCGGGGAATGGCAGTAGCCGAGGCTCCACCGGTTGCCAGCTCAGCGCCCGTATGTGGGTGAAATGAGCCTTTGGGGCTATGTTATAATCAGGACAATTGGTCTCATTTAGGAGTTATCTATGAAATCGATAAGAACCGCGGCAGCGATTTTCCTTGGAATGCTTCTTCTGGCTTGCGGCAACCACGAGAAACCGAGACTGACCGGTTGCGGTGTGCCCGGTGTTCAAGCGGGATACGAGGTTAGCCTTACCGAAGCTCTGGGCGAGCTGGACGCGTTGCCGGCTCCCTCCGGCGTTAGCGCTGAGCTCTTTCAAGAATTGAAAGACTCTTTCCGCGATGCGTTGACCGAGTCTGCTGCTGGCGGCAAGTTCGTCGCCACGCCTCCCGGGGATAGCAGCAAGGTGACAGACCTCCATTTCCGCCCGGAAGGAGAGGACTATTACCTCGTCTGGAGTTACCGCAACGTGGGTGATTACAACCAGGATGGAATCGTGAGCATCGCGGACATCACCCCGCTGGCGGCCCACTTCAACGAGAGTGTCATTGACCATCCCGAAGCTGACCCCATTGATGGCAACGGGGACACAGTGGTTGATATAAAGGATATCACGCCGCTGGCGGCTAACTTCATGGTGCAGTGCTCCAAGTACGTTATCGAGGTGGCAGAAAGCGCTTCGGGCCCCTGGGATGAGCAGATTGAGGAAGTGCCGTTGAGTGAAGCCAGCCCGCCCCCGGGACGAAGGCAGTTCGACCATCTGATGTCCACAATCACCTATGCCTTTTTCCGGGTGGTGCCCATGGATGATGCTGGTGTTCGAGGTACGCCCTCTGATCCGACTTCGGGGCCGGGAAGTGCTCCTCGCATTTCTGGCGTCACTCCAACGACGGTTCCAGCGGGTTCCCAGCAGACCTTTTCCGCGACGGTGAGCGGAACCGAGCCCTTTGCCTATGATTGGGATTTCGGTGATGCAGGAACACCAAGCACCTCAACGGAGGCTGAGCCGGAGGTTACTATCACCGAGACGCTGGATAGTTACCAATGTACGGTGACGGTTACGAATGCGTTTGGTGATGATACCTTTGGCTTCACCTTGAATGTGGCTCCGCCTGCTTGGAGTGTTTCTGGAACCGTGACCGAGACCACAAGCGGCGATGGCATTCCAGATGTAACCTTGACTCTGAGTCCGGGCGTCGGGTTGGAGGCGACAACTGATAACGATGGCGATTACGTTATACACGACGTTCCAGCGGGCGACTACACGCTGACGCCGAGCAAGGCGGACTACGTTTTTGACCCGTCCAGCCGTAACGTTTCAGTGGTGGATGCCGATATCACCGGCCAGGATTTCACGGGGGAGATTCCCCCGAAGTACTCGGTCTCCGGACATGTGGAGAAGGACACAGGGGGTGGTCTTGCGGGCGTTACCCTGAGCTTGGGCGGCAGTCTAGAAGATACGACCGATGGCAGCGGTGATTTCACGATCGCTGATGTGCCTCCCGGCAGTTACACCTTGATCCCCAATATGTACGGCTATACTTTCACGCCGAGCAGTCGCAGTGTCGATGTGGTTGATTCAGATGTCACTGACCAGAACTTCGTGGCCCAGGAATCATCTGGAAACTGGCTTTACAACACCATCGACGGCACAGTGGGTCTCTATAACAACATCTCACTGATGAACGCGGGCGGCAAGCCGGCGGTTGCGTATTCCTTCGCCGGTGACGGCAGTTTCGAGAACGCCGCGATGTTCGCTCGCAGCCCAACTCCGGATGGTTCAGGCTCGTGGATTACTGCGACTATCGAGAGCGATAACGGCCAGAACAACACGGGGAACTACCTTGCTGGAGCGATGGTGGGTGGTCATCCGGCGATTGCTTATAACGTCGAAGTGGGGCTCGCGGACGACCACATCAAGTACACCTACAACTCCGCCGCCGATGGTTCGGGTTCTTGGAACGGGCCAACTGAGTTCGATGCTAAGGATGTTTTTAACACGGTATCCCTGGCTGATGTGGGCGGTCTGCCGGTGATAAGCTACTACACAGGCACGGTGGGCCTGTCCTTTGCCAGCAACAGTGCGGCGGACGGTACGGGAAGCTGGACCAAGAACACTATCGATGGCGGCAATCTGGTTGGCTACTACAATTCCATCGCCAACGTGGGTGGGAAACCTGCAACGGGCTACTACTTCATGGGTGGGGGGCAGACCGTTGCCAAGTTTGCCATCAATAGCAACGCCAATGGTTCAGGAACTTGGAACAAGCATATAGCCGACAGCGAGAGCGGTTCAGGTCTTTTCATCAGCATTGCGGAAGTTGCTGGCAGACCGGCGGTGGCCTACCAGAAGAGCAAGGCTCTCTACGTAGCGATTGCTCCGACCCCTGATGGCTCGGGCACTTGGGCGATCACGCAGGTTGATGATGCGAGCCAAGCTGGTGCCAGCGTCTCCCTCGGTGTGGTCGGCGGTCAGCCTGCAATTGCCTATTACGTAGGCTCTCCCGATCTTGACCTCAAGTTCGCCATCAACTCGGCTGCTGACGGTTCCGGCGCCTGGTCCAAATCCACGGTGGATAGTACCGGCGATGTGGGCTGCAACTGCTCTCTGGCAGACATCGGAGGGACTCCGGCGATTGCCTATTGGGACAAGACAAACAAGACTCTGAAGTTCGCGATCATGCAGTAGGGAGTGCCCGCGGCGCAGGGAAGTGCTCTGAGCGTACCACAGGGCAGCGGTGCGGCATCCGTGAGCGCCGTAGTAGCAGCGACGCTGCTATAATCGCTGGTGTGGAGTTCGCTGATTTCCACGCGCAAACGTGCAATCTACTCACGCCTTTTCTTCGCGCGTACCTGGAAGAAAGCTTGCCGGACGGCAAGCTACGTGATGCCAGCATGCATATCCTGTGTCGCGGCAAGATGCTGCGAGCCACCGCGGCGCTGGCCACGGCTGTTTCCTATCGGCCCGCCTTCGCCATCGAAGAGGCGCTTCCCGAAGTCGCGGCTCTGGAGCTCGTCCAGACATTCACCCTCATCCATGACGACCTGCCGGTGATGGATAACGCCGACTTCAGGCGTGGGGTTCCCAGCGTGCATCGCCAGTTTGGGGAAGGCTACGCCCTGTTGGCCGGGGACTTACTCTTGAACCTTGGATTCCTCGTCCTTGTAGAGAAGGCGCGGTCATCGCCGAAGAGGAAGCTCAAGATGATACAAGCTCTCTCTCGCGCCGTTCGAGACATCATGGAAGGGCAGGCGCTTGAGCTTGCCCTGAGCGGCAAGAAGGTTGAGCTTCCAGCCGTCGAGCGGATGCAATGGCTTAAGACGGGGAGCCTCATTGCGGCCGCCTTTCGCATTGGCGGATTACTGGCTGGAATCGGAAGAGGCGAGCTCGCCAGCCTAAACAAGTTTGCTCGGTTTCTGGGGAGTGCCTATCAGGTCAAGGATGATTTGATCAGCGCGGAAGGAGAGCCGGAGGAAGTCGGCAAGAGTCTGGAGGCCGACGCGCTGCTTGAGCGTCCGACCATGGTGCGAGCTCTTGGGTTGAAGCGTGCGCAGGTGTACTTCGAGCGTCTGCACGCTGACGCCAGGAAGTCACTTGACGCTCTGTCTCTCTCCAATCCCACCCTCCTTATCGGGTTCACCAAGTTCCTGGTAGCTCGGCGGAAGTGATAGAATGCCCTGCATGGGCGAGGGAATGTTGGCTCGGATCAGCTGCCCAGCAGACCTGAAGCGGCTACCGGTGAAAGAGCTTCCGGCGCTGGCTGAAGAGATTCGTCAGTTCCTTCTGGAAAGCGTTCCCCGGACGGGCGGGCATCTGGCGTCGAATCTGGGCGTTGTCGAGTTGACGCTGGCTCTGCACTATGTTTTCGACTCTCCTGTCGATCGGCTGGTTTTTGATACGGGGCATCAGGGATATGTCCACAAGCTGCTGACGGGACGCAGGAGTGCTTTTTCCTCCCTGCGACAGATTGACGGCATCTCGGGGTTTCTACGACCGGAAGAGAGTCCGCACGACGTTTACGGCGCAGGTCATGCCAGTACTTCGGTAGCTGCCGCCCTCGGGATGAACAACGCCGATGACTCCAACTGGACTGTGGCCATTATCGGAGATGGTGCGCTAAGTGGGGGGCTAGCGCTGGCAGCACTGAACAATTCCTACCTGGCTCGCCAACGGTTTCTCGTTGTCCTGAATGATAATGGGATGTCGATTGACCCGAGTGTCGGAACAATTGCCCGCTATCTTTCTGCGATCAAGGCGCGTCCACCCGCGCGCAGGCTGAACCAACTTCTGCGGAGAGCTATCGCGCGCCTGCCCGGAGGAAGGAGTACGCTCCGGAATATCTACAATCATCTCAAGGATTTCTTCTTCTACTTCTTCCTTCCTGGCGACCGCGGGGTGGTTTTCGAGGAGCTGGGGTATTCGTATTTCGGGCCTTTTGACGGCCACAATGTTGTGGGGCTTGTGAAATTCCTCCGCGCCCTGAAGCGCATCGAAGATGAACCGCTGCTGTTGCACGTCATCACCCGGAAGGGACGCGGATATGCGCCGGCAGAGAGGCGTCCGACTCGCTGGCACGGCATTTCGGCGGGAACTCCTGTAGGGGAAGAAGAGGGAACCGTGCCCCGTCCGCAGGAAAGTGGTCAACGAGCGGTGAAGAGCTATGCCGAGGTTTTCGTGGACACCCTGATTGAACTTGCACGGAAACACCCGGAGCTCGTTGCCATCACGGCGGCGATGCCCTCGGGCACCGGACTGAGGAAGTTCGCGGAGGTCTTTCCCGACCGCTTCTACGACGTGGGGATCAGCGAGGATTTTGCGATAACTTTCGCCTGCGGCTTGGCTATAGCCGGCAAGCGGCCTGTATGCGCCATCTATTCCACCTTCCTCCAGCGTGCCTTCGATCAGCTAGTTCACGATGCCGCCATACAGGAACTTCCGCTGATACTTGCGATTGATCGAGGGGGTATCGTTGGTCACGACGGTGAAACCCACCAGGGGATCTTTGATCTCAGTTACGTGCGGATGATACCGGGCTTTGTCATGATGGCCCCCAAGGACGAGGAGGAGTTGCGACGCATGCTGGTGACCGCGGTTCTGTATCGTGAAGGGCCAGTGGCGATTCGCTATCCACGCGGCTCCGCTACCGGCGTCGAACTCTCAGCAGAACCGCAACCTCTGCACATAGGCGAATGGGAGGAGTTGCGTTCGGGAGGCGATGTGTACATCCTCGCTGTTGGCTCTATGGTTTCGGAGGCCATGCGTGCAGCCGATCGCCTCAAGGCAGAAGGCATACCGGTCGGGGTGGTCAATGCCCGCTTCGTCAAGCCCCTGGATGAAGCTCTGCTCCTTCGAGTGCTGCAGCGGTGTCGCTATGTGCTGACCATAGAGGAGAATGTACTGAGCGGTGGTTTCGGAAGTGCGGTGCTCGAGTTTGCGATGCGCTTGCGCGGTGGACGCAGTGCCAGGGTCGAGGCGATTGCGCTTCCCGACAGTTTCGTTGAGTGTGGCGATCAGCAGGAGCTTCGATGTCGCTATGGCCTGACTGCAGACACTTTGATAGGTCACATTCACTCCCATCTCGGAAAAACCTCTCGCGAGCTGGAAGTCGTCTAGGATGAGCGGGTGGATATACATTTTGATTGTGCTGGCTGGTTACCTCGCCATCCAGCTTCTCTTCAATCTGGCGAAGCTGGGAGTTCGGAGGCGGAAACAGGTGCAGCATGTTATCGCCTTCACTTCTGCTTTCACCTCCAACGTCTACTTGGTGGTGGCATCTCTGGTGATCGCGGTAGTGGCCGGTCTGGATTTCCGTGTGGAGATTCCTCGTCTCTATCCCGAGCTTCCGCTAATCCTCGTCGGCGTGGTGGCGGTTTTCCTGATTCTTCTGAGTGATCTCTACGTTCGATTAGTACTGCGAAGGCGGCTGGGGCAGCAGCTACTTATGGATGCCGAGGAAACGTACTTGCTCCTGCCGGTCAGCGTCGGAAGCTGGGAGATGGCGTTTTTCAACTTCCTGGTGCTGAAACCGTTTGGCTACGAGCTCTTTGTCCGCGGTCTCAGCATCGCCGTGCTGCTGCCGGTATTCCACGACTGGTCCTGGCAGTCGCAGTTTGCCGCCGTCATCGCGCTTGCGGCCATCAT
>MVCR01000042.1 GCA_002050035.1 Planctomycetales bacterium 4484_113
CCAACAACAAGCCAAAAGAAGCACTCCGCTTAATCATACTTCTTCACCACCTCGATTACTTTCCCTTCTTTCAGTTTATACAGAACAACAATCCCGTCCGGGATGCCATCGGGCTGTATGAGACCATCGTCATTATCTACGAGGTCCATACCCGGAAGCTGCTCTGCGGTCCTCGCAGACCATCCCGCAAATCCGTAGAACCACAGCCAAGCATCTTTGGCCGTGCCGTCTATCGCTTCTATGAAGTCGCCCCGCTGGTAGCCGAACTGCCCGCTGAGGTCGTCTCCCAAGAAGAAGAGCTCACCTGAGAACTGAGAAATGAGCATGAAGACTGGATATTTGAGGGCATGTGTCTGTAACGGACCTACCCCATTCTCAAACCATTTGGACCTATCTACGCCGCCAGCGCAGAAATACCGTGGGCTTTCGAATGTCTCTTCCAGGATTCCCATGCGAAGCAGGACCTGAATGCCCGTCGTGCGTCCCGGCAGGCTGCTGCTTGGCTGTCCACTCGACAGTCGCTCAGATTCGTACTTTACCATAGGTTCGAAGTGCTCACGCATGAACCCTACAATGGGATCGTTTGGTGTCGAGACCACGTTTCTAATGCAGCGTATCCCTCTCGGTTCCACTGTGCTCATCGTTGACGGGCTCCACTCATAAGCGGATGATGTCGGGTAGGTCTCCAGGACCTCACTTGCTAGCAGCGGATCCTGAAGACCAGCTTCTCGCCATTCCTGTGTCGGATTCCCCCCTAGCAGATAAGGCGGATACTCGTCATGCATTCCGTAGTAGTCATTGAGGGCTTCAGCCAGAAGCCTTGCCTGGCGACCCAGCGCTGACGGATGCCTCTTCACAGCTCTCATCAGCGAGTCAACGTAGTGCCCAACGAGGTAGGATGGTTTCGTTCCACAAGTGCCCTCAGCCAGCAATAGCAAGAGAGCCATGACCGATGCTATCGCTAAGCCCAAGGATAATCCTCTCTTCATGTTGCTTGTGCTCAATACTGTGTCTTCTCAAAATGGTCGATGCTCCTGTCAGCATCTCCCGGTACCCGCTCGTCCAAGCCCGGATGAGAGAGTGCGATTCTGAGTGGTACGTAACCAACCTGGACCCATATGTCGCTCGCGACGTTTGCATAATCGTACGCTTGTCTGATGGTGTAATGATGTCCCTGCTCATACAAGTTGAAGAGGCCTTGATAGAAGTAACCGGACCACCAGTTTGCGCGAACATTTATTATACTACCTTCCCACCCCAAGTACACGCGAGCCAGACCATTGTCGATGAAGTATCCGTGCAAAACTCCATTGAAGCTCTCACAGCCGTCAATAAACACTAGGTCTTTGACGACGGGCGGATGCTGTTTTGAACCTTCGAAGAACCATATGTCACTGTGCCCGTCGTAGTGGTAAATCGGAGAGTAGAGGTTACCAGCGACCAGAGTCTTGGGAGAAAGCGTTCTATCTGGGTTGACCTTGTGCCAGACCGAATACAGGACCGACTGCAAGTGCTTGTCGTCATATTGCTGCTGTATCTGCCTCAGCCTATCAGACACGCCGATGATACCATCCAAGAGTGTACCACCATACACCAACTCGACGGTTCCGGCATCCAAGACTTCAGTGACTCCTTCGATCTCAAGTTCTAGCTCAAGGACGTACTTGCCTGGGGGATAGTATGGCAGGCCTTGCTTCTCGCTATAGGGTTCATCGGTTTCGGGACCGAGGTTCCACTTCCACTGCCTGCCGTCCCAGGCGAGAACAAAGAAACGGCTATCGCCGGGCTGCGGATTGCCGGGATTGGGGCCCTGAGCCTTGTAGGGATACTGATTCAGTCTGAACAGGAATTCCTTTTGAGGCAAGTCAGTATGCATGAATGGTCTCGGGTCCAGGTCTTCATCAAGGAATACGACGGGAGGGTTTGCATAGTACCTGATGCTATCAACGTCCCAGTCGCCAACATCCTCCTCCTCATAGGCATTCCCGATGCCCTGACCGATTTCCTCCATGTTCTGTCGGCTGACTATCCGCAAGGTGATCTTCTCGGGAGGATAGCAGGTTTTGAACTTCGCCACGGCGAACGGCGCCGCACCATCATCTTCGTCCGCAGGCCCATACCCCTGCCGGCCCTCGGCACCTCCGCACCTACCGGCACTATCAGTTTAGCACGCTGACTGGCAAATCGCAAGGCTCTCTGTGAAGCATATCCAGATATAGGGCTTCAGGGAAGAACTGCATATCGGCGCTTCGGGGACCCTGGCCCCAGGTGGCGACTGGGGAGGCAAAATCGAATTTTCCGAGCAAGCACCTTTACATTTCGCCCAAGTTGTGATACAATTCACCTGCGGCGGGCGGAATGAAGGATTGCGAGTCCGCCGTCCAACGCTTTAAGAGTCGGACGATATTGCTCGCGAGGGTTACTCGTGGGAATTGCGTTAGTAGTGTTTTTGGAGGCTCTTAAGAACCACCATAAGGGGCACGTCATTTGGGCTGCAGGATGCGCCTCACTCTAACTTAATCACCTACATACCGAGAGTAGCATGAAATTTTGGCGAAAACCTCTGGATCTTGATCAGGTCGTCATTCCCCATGGCGACGTAATCATCATTAAGGACCGCTGCAAGGGCTGCGGCTTTTGCGTGGAGTACTGCCCGAAGGGCGTGCTGCAAATGTCGGAGGAATTCAATATCAAGGGCTATCACCCGCCCATAGTGGTCAAGAGCGGAGAATGCGTGAACTGTAATCTCTGCGAGATGCTGTGCCCTGAGTTCGCCATCTACAGCGTTCCGGCGCCCGAGGATGAAACTCTTGGCGGAGCTGAAGAGAGCTTGTCCACCGTGGAAGCCACAAAGGAGGAGAAGACTTGGAGGCGGACCCTGCGGGCGTCCTGACTGGCGCCCATTACTTTGATGGCGACTTCGCCTGCGGTGAGGGGGCTATGGCTGCGGGCTGTAGATTCGTCGCCGGCTATCCCATTACTCCCTCCACCGAGGTTGTGGAGCGCATATCCCGGCGCTTTCCCCTCATTGGGGGCACCTTCATTCAAATGGAGGACGAACTTGCCAGTATGGCGGCGGTTGCCGGCGCTTCCTGGACCGGCACCAAGTCCATGACCGTCACCAGCGGCCCCGGATTCAGCCTGATGATGGAGAACATCGGTCTGGCAACGATGATGGAACTTCCCTGCGTGGTGGTGAATGTGCAGCGCGGCGGCCCCTCTACCGGTCTGCCCACCATGGTGGGACAGGCCGATATCATGCAAGCACGCTGGGGCTCCCACGGCGACTATGAAACCATTGCCTTGAGCCCGCAATCCCCGCAGGAAGCATTCGACCTCGTCATCGACGCGTTCAACCTTGCGGAGATATACCGCACTCCGGTGATGTTCATGATGGATGAGTGCGTGGGGCATATGAGCGAGAAGGTGGTTATCCCCAAACCCGAGGAGATTGAGATCGTCCCGCGCAAGCTGACGACCAAGTCTCCAGAGGAGTTCCTGCCCTACGTGCCGGACGAGAACTTGGTCCCCGAGTTCGCTCGCGCCGGAGACGGCTACAAGTTCCACACTACCGGTCTCACTCACGATGAGCGCGGCTACCCCGTGATGAGCGCGGAATGCCAGGAACTCAACGTGCGCCGGCTGGTGGACAAGATTCGCCGCAACGCCGAGAAGATAGTGCGCTTCGAGGAGGAAGCCACCGATGGTGCAGACGTGGTGCTGATAACCTATGGAATCACCGCCCGCGTCGCACGGATGGCGATCGATATCGCCAGGAAGAAAGGAGTGAAAGTTGGCGTTATTAGGCTGATCGTCGTCTGGCCTTTTCCCGAGAAGCATATCCGCGAGCTCGCGAAGAAGATAAAGGCGTTCGTGGTGCCGGAGATCAACTACGGGCAGATTGCCCTGGAAGTTGAGCGCTGCTCTGCCGGTAATGCCGCCACCAGGCTGGTGTCCCATATGGGCGGCGGCGTGCACAATCCTCAGGACATTGTTGATGCCATTCTGGAGGCCGCGAAATGAGCAAGGTGATAGACCGTCCCGAGGTCGCAAAAGAGCAGCATCCAGTAGCGCCGCTTCTTCGCATGGACCGCATTCCCCATATCTGGTGCCCCGGTTGCGGCATTGGAACCGTCGTGAAATGCTTCGCTACCGCCCTGCAGGAAACTGAAGTTGACCTCAACAAGCTGGCGATCGTATCCGGCATTGGCTGCTCTGGCAGAGCTGCCGGATATATGAAACTCGATGGCTTCCACACCACTCACGGACGCGCCATTCCCTTCGCCACCGGTTTGAAGCTGGCACGACCAGAGCTGAAGGTGGTCGTTTTCTCCGGAGATGGCGATCTGGCTGGTATCGGCGGGAATCACTTGATTCATTCCGCGCGCCGCAATCAGGACCTGATGGTCATTCTGGTCAACAACTTCAACTACGCCATGACGGGCGGTCAGAACGCTCCCACCACGCCAACACCGGCAAAGACCTCAACCATGCCCTATGGCAACTTCGAGCACCCCTTCAACGTCCCGCATCTGGTGGCAAGCTGCGGGGCCAGTTATGTTGCGCGCTGGACAAGCCTGCATGTCCGCCGCATGACGAAGTCATTCAAGGAAGCGTTGAATCGCAAGGGGTTTCGCTTCATCGAGGTCGTCACGCCGTGCGCCACCCTGTACGCGCGTCTGAACAAGCTGGGATTGGGGCTTGACTTGATGCGCTTCTATCATCAGGAATCCGAGATCCGGAATGGAGCCGACACGCGCGACGTCGCCATCGGCTATCAGAGCAAGATCATCTGCGGGAAGTTCGTTGACGAAGACCGACCTTCGTATCTTGAAACCATGCACGAGTATTACAGGAAGGTCCTCGGCGACAAGTATGTGCCGACGCCACCGGAGGGAGGGATGCTGCGTGAGCAGAACTGAGGTCCGCATTACGGGTTTCGGCGGCCAGGGAGTAGTCCTCGCCGCCTATATCATCGGTCGTGCGTGCTCCGTGTTCGGAGGCAAGCACGCCACGATGACGCAGAGCTTCGGACCGGAGGCGCGCGGCGCCGCCTGCAGTGCCACGCAGATCATTTCGGACACGGAAGTTCTCTACCCCTACATCGTGCGTCCAGATATACTCATCGTGATGTCCTCAGACGGCTATGACACCTACCGCGACGAGCTGAAGGATGACGGCATTCTGATTTACGAGAAGGACCTAGTGCACCCCATCCTGAAAAAGCGTCAGCCGTCGTTCGGCATCCCTTCAACCCGCATCGCCGAGTCGCTGGGACGGACGATAGTGCAGAACATCGTTATGATCGGATTCTTCGGCGCGGTTACACAGATCGTTTCCCGCGAGGCATTGCGGAAAGGCGTGGAAGCCTCAGTGCCTCCGGGAACTGAAGAATTGAACCTCAAGGCGTTTGAGGCTGGCCTGGCCTATTTCGACGACGAGTACGGCAAGAAGAAAACGAAGAAGCCGGCCAAAGCGGCTGCGGCGGGAAAATCGGATTAGGCGGCATCACTGCGAGCAGGACCCCCGCAGCAATCTTCCGGACGCAGCCTGCCAGTCCTGAGGACCACAAGAAATCATGAAAGCGGTGACGGGCAAAAGGGCGCTGGTTATCGGCGGTGGTATTGCCGGCATCCAGGCAGCACTTGACCTCGCCGATGCCCGCATTCGGGTCACCCTCGTGGAGAAGTCACCAACTCTGGGCGGCCGCATGGCGCAGCTGGACAAGACCTTCCCCACGATGGATTGCAGCATATGAATCCTCGGACCCAAGATGATGGATGCCGGTCGGCATCCCCTGATTGATGTTCTGACCCTGTCCGAGGTCGTAGACTGCAAGGGTGAAGCCGGTGATTTCAAGGTGCGCGTGCGCAAGCATCCGCGCTACGTGCGCGAAGACCTGTGCGTCGCCTGCGGACAATGCGCAGAGAAGTGCCCGCAAGTCGGCGGCAATGCTTTCGACGTCGGATTGAAAGCACGCAAGGCTATCTACAGACCGTTTCCGCAATCAGTTCCTGCAGCCTACGTGATTGACCCCGATTCCTGCAAGGAATGCTGGCTCTGCGTGAAGGCGTGCGAAGTTGACGCTATTGACTTCGATATGTTGCCGGAAGATATCGAGCTCGATGTGGGCGCCATTCTGGTCGCGGTGGGCTTCCAGGAATTCGACGCCCGGAAGCTCGGCAACTACGGGTATGGTCGCTTTCCCGACGTCGTGACCAGTCTGGAACTTGAGCGCATGCTGAATGCTTCCGGCGTAACCAAGGGGCATGTGGTGCGTCCCTCAGATATGAAAACGCCGGAGAGGATTGTCTTTATTCAGTGCGTGGGCGCGCGCGGCGAAGGCGGGCGTCCCTATTGCAGCCGCTTCTGCTGTATGAACGCGGTGAAAGACTCTATGCTGCTGCGGCAGCATGAACCCGGGGTGAAGGATGTAACCATCCTCTATACCGACCTGCGGGCTTTTGGCAAGGGGTTCGACGATTTCGTGAGACGCTCGAAAGAGGAAGGAAGCGCGATCTACGTCCGTGGGCGTCCGGCGAAGGTGGATCTCGTCCCCGACGAGAACAGGCTGGAGGTATTCGTAGAAGATACGCTGGGGCACCAGCAGAAGCGGATTCCGGCTGACATGGTCGTGCTGTCGGTGGCAGCGGCACCAAACGAAGGGGCAATTGAGCTCGCCAAGATACTGGGCATTGAAACAGACCAATACGGGTTCATCGCCAAGAAGGACCCCGCCATCTCGGCGGTAGAGAGCACGCGAGAGGGCATTTTCGTCTGCGGCAGCGCGGCTGGTCCGCAGGTTATTCCAGACTGCGTGGCTCAGGCTTCGGCAGCCGCAGCGCGGGCGCAGTTGTTCCTCAAGCACGATCGGGTTGACCTTGAACAGGAGCAGGAGATCGTCGAGCCGATGGACGTCTCGGGCCCGCCCCGCATCGGAGTTCTGATATGCCACTGCGGGGCGAACATCGCTGGGGTTCTGGATATACAGGATCTGGTGCGATACGCCGCGGCGCTCCCCGATGTAACCATCGCCGGAGATCATATGTTCGCCTGCTCGTCGACCGGGCAGGAGGAAGTGGTTGACCTGATCCAGCAGCACAAGTTGAACCGGGTCGTTATCGCCGCGTGCACGCCGCGCACGCATGAACCGGTCTTCCGCGAGACCTGCGCCCGCATCGGTTTCAACGGTTACCTTGTTGAGATGGTCAATATCCGCGACCAGTGCTCCTGGGTGCACGCGGATGCGCCGGAAGAAGCTCAGCAGAAAGCCCGCGACCTTATTCGCATGGGAGTCGCCCGGGCGCGAGAGCTGAGTCCGCTGCAGGAATCCGAAGTCCCAATGACGCAATCCGCGCTGGTCATCGGCGGAGGTGTCGCCGGCATAGAGGCGGCAACCGATCTTGGGGTGCAGGGCATCCCGGTGACCCTGGTGGAGAAAACCGGCGCCCTCGGCGGTCGCCTGGCACCTCCGCACCTCAAGCACCTGTATCCGAATATGCGCCCGGCAACCGAGGTGCTGCAGGAAAAGCTCAGGCGCTTGAAGGCAAGCGGCGCTAAGGTCTTACTTAACACGCAAGTCAAGGACGTGACCGGTTTCGTGGGCAATTTCCAGGTTGCGCTGGAAGGAGCGACTGATGATGTGTTGCAGGTCGGCGCCATTATCCTTGCCACGGGCGCCGACCTCTACAACCCACAGGGCGAATACGGCTACGGGAAGCTGCCGAACGTGCTTACAAGCGCCGAGCTGGAGAAGGCGCTGATAGAGAAAGAGGGTAACTTCACAATCGCCGGTCAGCGCCCGAAGCGCGCTTCGTTTATTCTCTGCGTGGGCTCGCGCGATCCTGAGAAGTTCCCCGGCTGCTCCCGCTACTGCTGCCCCACATCCATCAAGCAGGCGATGGAGCTTGCGCAGATGGGCATTGATGTTACGATTTTCTACCGCGACATCCGCACAGTATCGGCGGGGGCGGAGGAAATGTACCGTCGGGCGCGGGGAATGGGCGTTCTCTTCATTCGCATGCCGGAAGGCGAGAAGCCGGAGGTCATCGGTGAGGAGCGTGCCGAGGCGCTGCGGTGCTTCGATGACCTTCTGGGGCGTCGCCTGGAAGTGCCGACGGATCTCGTGGTGCTGGCGGTGGGAATGAGACCGCGGCAGCCGGAGACGGCGAAGTTCCACGATATGCTCAAGGCGAGCCTGGGGCTCGATGGCTTCTTCCTCGAACTGCACCCGGAGCTGGGCCCCGTGGAAACCGCGGTGGAAGGAGTATTCCTTGCCGGAACGGTGCAGGGACCGAAGGATATAGTGGATACGGTGGCTCAGGCATCAGCGGCGGCAGCGAAAGCATCGGTGCTGCTGGCGCACGAGAATGTGCGCCTGGAGCCAACGGTATCGGTGGTGGACGAAGAGAAATGTCGCGGCTGCGGCAAGTGCGTGGAGATATGCCTCTTCCAGGCACCGAAGCTTACGGAAGTCGCGCCGGGAACTTTCGTCGCTCAGATCAACCCCAGCCTGTGCAAGGGTTGTGGAACCTGCACCAGCTGGTGTCCCTCCGGCGCCATAACCTCGCGGCATTTCACCGACCGGCAGGTCTACGCGATGATTGATGCGCTTTTCACGGAGAGCGAGGCGGTGGCGAAATGAGCCGTGGTGCAGCAAAGCCGCAAGACAAGCAGGCTGCAACCAAGCAGGCAGGCAAGCCGGAAGCGGCTACTAAGCAACTGAAGCGCAACCCAGCCAAACAAGCGAAAAAACCGCGTCGCAAGAAGAAGCTGACGAAGCGCACGATAACGCAAGAGAAGCCAAGGCGCACTCCGTTGCCTGAAGCGCCGGAAACGGCAAAGGAGATTCGGGAAAAGCCGGCCAAGACGCCATCGCAGTGGAACCCGAACATTGTGGTCTTCGCCTGCAACTGGTGCTCCTACGCCGGAGCCGATACCGCAGGTGTCGCCCGCATTCAGTACCAGCCGCACTTTCGCATTATCCGCGTGATGTGCTCAGGACGCATCCAGCCGGCGTTTGTGCTCAAGGCTTTTGAGAAAGGCGCCGACGGAGTAATGGTCTCTGGTTGCCATTTCGGGGATTGCCACTATATCTTCGGCAACGAGCGCGCCGCTGAACAGTTCGCAAAAACAATGAAGATGGTCAAGCTGCTGGGACTGGAAGAGG
>MVCR01000043.1 GCA_002050035.1 Planctomycetales bacterium 4484_113
CTCGCTCCTCCTGCGAAGTGAAGGGGATTGTGGCGAAGTCAGTGAGCTGATGTCGAAACCAGGTTCGCTGCCGCTTCGCCAACTGACGTGTATGGATGGCAACCTGAGATTCTGCCTCCTCCAAGCTGGTATGCCCCAACAGAAACTCAATGACCTCCCGATAACCAATCCCCTGGAGCGCCTGAGAATCCGCAGGTATGCCGGAATCGAGAAGCGCCTTCACCTCCGCAACCAGACCGCTGGCAAACATCTGGCGCGTGCGATTGCGGATGCGCTCCCATAACACATCGCGGCTCACCTCTAAAACGAAGCCTGCGGTAGAGATGCCTGACATCTCCGGCGCAGCAGACACCCTCGTCCGACGTTCGTTCCATTCCAGGCAAGCCCGCCGCACTGCACCCTCAGCTTCCAGAAGCTCCAAAGCCGCGAGCACCCCCGGTAACTCATCAGGCGGCAAAGTTGCCAAGTTTGCCTCAAGGAACCTGAGCATTCGCCTCGGATTGTGAACATCCACTGCTTCTCTGGCTTCGGGAAAAACCGCCAGCGCGACCGTGACAAAGGCATCGTATCCATCCCGGGCCCACTTGTCGGCAAGGACCTCTCGCAGCTCGGGAATCGCGGGAGCCCGATCGAATTTGAACCAGTGCGCCAAGGCAGACAGGTAAAGACCGGTTCCGCCCTCAAGAACCGGCAGTCTATTGCGACCCAGGATTTCGGATATCGCTTTAGCCGCCAACGGGATGAAGTCATGAACGCTGAAACTCTCATCGGGCTCCACGATGTCCATCAGGTGAAAGCGCACCCGCTCGCGCATCTCGGCGCTTGGCTTGGCCGCCCCTGTGTCGAGCCCGCGAAATACCTTGCGCGAATCGCAGACGACGATCTCCAACGGGAGTTCTTCGGCAAGCGAAAGTATGAGCTCGGTCTTGCCGCACGCCGTAGGCCCCGTAATTGCAGGAACAGATACTTGCTCCAGCATAGGCTAAAAGATCCTATTCACAATCCCCGCCGCCCACAGCACAAGGTATGCAGTGGCAATGATGATGAACTGCGCTACTATCGTGCCCAGGAAACGGGCGATCACCAGATAGAGATTCATTACCTTGACATCTTCTATCGGGCGAACTCCATTGATACACTGGTCGGTAATCAGTGCTCCCGGAGGATCGACAAGTATGAAGAGTAGCACGGTGGCGATTCCGTTGACGATGCCGGAGAGGGTCACCGCAGTCGCTCGCAGATTTGGCTCCAGCGCTGCCGCGTAAATGGTGGAAAGCACTCCTACGGTGTAGAAAGCCGTAACCAGAACCTGAAAGACCAGGAAGTCCGCCGGGATGCGTGGTAGCCCCAGGAAATATCCCCAAAGCCGCTTGCTGAAGGGCCAAGTCAAGTAGCTGAAGAAACTGAAGAGTCGCCGCGGGTTCAACAGCATCCAGGCCACCCGCGGTAGCGTCTTCACTTCCTCGAAAAGGTAGATCATCCGCGAGAAGATGCGCACAAAAGAAGGGGTGAGAAGTCCCCCGATTATCGTGCCGATGCTCGTTGCCAGTATGATCACATGGATTTTCAGGAGCAAGAGATGCACCAGGTGTTGATGAAGCAACGGATCAGGCACCACCGTCTTATCGACCATATTACCCACAATCGGCGCCTGTATGAGATTGGAAACTCGACCGATAACGACCAGCAGATTGAACAGGGACAGTGCCATCGCTAGCCGCCTGACCAGTGCCCCCGAAGTACGCACCGAGAGAGAGAGCGTATCGATCATCGCCATTATGCCGATGAGTACCGCAACTACGACGACCGCTCTATCAATCACGCCGCCCATCAGCTACATGAGTGGCGGCTCAAAGAGCGCAGTGAACGAGATCTCGCGTTCGGGAACTGCCGTCACCAGCGCCGAGAATCGATACAGACCACGACTGACAGGAACCTTCTTGTTCGTCATTCCATCCCAGTGCACCACGAAGGTCTTGCTTTGCCCAGGGTCGAGGCGGAGGCTCGATTCAGCCTGCACGAAGTAGCGGTTATATGACCATTGCCATAGCAGCTTCTGCTCCTGGAACACTGCGAAATCAAAGTGCTGACTTGTAGGGAAGTCGAACAGCTTGAAAGCATCGCTGTTGTTTGTGAGAGTCACTTTCAGAGAGAGCAAAGGCTCGCCCTCGCCCTGCATCTGCTCCACCTGGAAGTGGTAGCTCACGCCTTCAATGACTTGCGAGGTTTCACCAACGAGGGTAGATGGGATCTTCGGCACCTGCTCAGGAGCTTCGACAGCAGCCGCCGCCTCCTCAAGAGTGGCAGGTTCGGACGGCGGTGCCAGACCAGTATCCACCTCCTCCTCGGTCTTCACCTGGTACTCACCCGGTGGCTCCTCTGCTGGAGGAGCAACCAATGGTCCCTCTTCTGCTGGTTGCTCAGGAGCTTCCGGCAGTGCGACTTCAGCACCTGCCTCCGGCTCCTTTGTACCTTCCCCTGCGGTCGGCTTCTCTTCTGGCGGTGCGACCTCCTCGGGTGGGTTTTCCTCTGTCACCGCCACTTCCTCTTCCGGTGGCTCGGCGTAATAGGCGATCCGACCCTCGACTTCGTTAGTGAACTCACGCTTCTCTACGAGGTAGTCCCCGACCACTTCGCGCACAAGTTTCCCAGAAGGCCTAACATCCCGCACCAGATACATCGAGGTCAGGCTTCCGAATCCCTCGAGCATGCGATCAGTAATCGCCAGCCGATAGAGCCTGGCCGGGTCAACGTTCTCTCCTTGCACTTTCACATCGTAGGCGTTGGCCCCGTAAATGCCAAAGGTCGCGCCGCTAACCTGCAAGAACCCATCGCGTCCAACCATACCCGCTCCTTGACTCAGAATCTTGCGCAGGTCTTCCCCGTTCACCGTCCCGGTCATAACAAGAGCGTCGCCGGGATAGGCACGGTAAAGGTCTCCCTTGGTCACCGCTCCCGCCAAGAGACCGTCCCTGAAGGAGCCAGCGTCAAGCAAGGCAACATCGGCGCCGGTAGCACTCCTCAAGGCATCGGTGAAGAGATCTCCCAGTTTAGTTTCATAGGAATTCACCTTGATCGCAGGCATGTCGGTAGCAATCTTGCCCAGCACTATACCCAGCTTCTCGTCCAAGCGCTCGTGATAGCTAGAAAGTTCCTGCACAAACTTGGTGTTTTCTACCCACTTGCCGTCCATTGGTACGAGCCGCTCATCGAAATACCGCAGGTGGTACCCACCACTGGAGTCCCCCTCGAAAGTAACCTTTAGGAGCCCCACGTTCATTCCCCACTTCCCCGCCTGCACAATCAGGGCAGGGCCAACCTTGAGTGGAACCTGCAGCGCAGCACCCTCCCCACCACTGATAATGACCGCTATTTCAGGGTGCCTATCGGCCAGAGCGATGCACTCCTGCAACGGCAAAGTGCTTAACAGCATAATCACATCTGACTGACCTCGGAGCTGGGGAATCCATTCTGACACTACCTGTTCGGGATCACGGAAGACCAGACCCCGAGTGAAATCCGTTGGATAGCTATCCGGGATCCTCGTATCAGCGAGCCCCATCAACGCGACGCGGAAACCAGCGAAATCCACTATCTTGAACGGCTCCCCTATGTACTTACCGGTAGCAGAATCCAAGACATTCGTGCAGATGAAGGGAGCCTTGGATTCCTTCTCGCGAGCTTCCAGTACCTCCCGCCCAAAGATGAAATCCGTCGCGCCGATGCCCACCGCATCATAGCCCAACCAGTTGCTCATGTGCGTATCGAGGAAGCCCTCGAAGTAATAAGACATCCGCGTGTAGCCAAACCGATTACCCGCATCGACAGTGAGCCAGTGAAGCTTCCCGTGACGACGCTTCTCCTGGAAGAACATGGCTCGCTTAGCCACACCGCCAAGAGGCCGGGTGCTCCGGTAGTAGAAAGATTCGAGGCGACCGCAGGTGTCGTTTGTATGCAAAATGGCGATGTTCACCAGCTCAGCATGCGCCCTGGGAGCCAAGATAAGCCCCAGGACTAGACTGAGGATCAACGACCACACGATGTTTCTGAGTACAACCATTGCCGCCCCCACGTTCCCGATTGGTAATAGAATCAAGTCCCATTCTAGCATAAGCGCCCGGCGTTTAACTTTGGGCAGGCTACTCTCGATAATTCGTTGTCTATGCACGAGGAAACTTACCAGAGGCTGCGTCATTGGTGGGATGCTTTCCAGCAAAGCCTCAGTTCCAAGGACGAGGAGACCTCTCGCCGCAGGCTCTACTTGCTGCAGGCCGAGATCCGAAAGACCCTCCGTGAAAGCGTCCCCGCCCGGGCGAGATTCAAACTGAACCCGCTTCTGAGCTTCGGTGTCACGGTCACCTCTGTGCTCGTGCTTATCGTGCTGCTTGCTTCCCCTCTTGTCCGCGGCCCAAGCGGCACCGGCACAGCAATCCCACTTCATCAGCTGAAGCTCACGCAGCCGCTGACTCCCAGCAAGGCCACGAGAAGCCTGCTAGGCGCATCGCTGCTCTCGCTCGAAGATTCCGGCGCAACCAAGACAGCTATCAAGCGAGGGAAGCGACAGGAGCAGAACCGCGCTGCTCGCGAGATGACACCGCCCCCCACTCCCAGTGAGGTGCTTCCAGCCGCACGAACTCCTCTGGGAAGCCCGAACGTGCAAGATCCAGCGCCTGCGTCAGGACGAGCAGCACCCGGTGAACCACCCGTTCCTGCAGAATCACGCGCACAGCTCGACCCACTTGCGCTGCTGCTCACCCTAGAAGGCGAACTGGAGAAATAGGTCGCACCTTGCTATAATCCCGTTATGCGCAGTTTCCCACTCTAGGGAGGGAGGGATGGCCATCAAGAGACACCTTATCACTCGAAAGCTGTTCTTGAGCCTTGCCGCGATAGCCTTCGTTCAACTTTCAGGCATCATTGTCGCCCATGCTCAAGGCATCACTATCAACAACATCCAGATTGTTGGGCTGGAGCACCTTGACGAGAGCGTCGTTCTGGACGCTATCGACATCAAGGCGGGCACAACCATTACTACTAATGTACTGACGGAGCTCAACAAGAACTCGCAGTATCTTTACGATACGGGCTATTTCCAGCAGCCGCCGAAGCTGTCGCTGGATTACTATGAAGAACGTACGATCCTGGTGATTGATGTCTTGGAGAATCCGCTTTACCAAGGTATCGTCATCAAGGGCAACACAATATACCCGACCGAGGAACTGCAGAAACTCATTACACTCCAGCCAGGAGAAGTTACGAATGTGCGCACGCTGGAAGACAACATCTCGCTTGGCATCCTGAAGAAATATCAGGACGATGGCTACGTTGGCGCCTACATCATAGACTTCCGCCTGTCACCTTCGGGGGATGACGCGGGAACGGTGTACCTGCAGATCGGCGAAGGAATCGTGGACCAAGTTGTCTTCGAAGGAAACGAGAAAACGCGCGATAGTCTACTGCAAATGCTCGCAAGCCGTCGCATCCATAGCGGCAGCCCCCTGAAGAAGGACGCCGTACAACAGCTGATGCAGGATCTTTACAACATGGGCATCTTCGAACAGGTTGAGCCATCGGTGGAGCCATCGCTCAAGGAAGGGCTCATTAACCTGAAAGTTAGAGTTGCAGAAGCGCAGACGGGACAAGCGGGCATCGGCCTCGGCTATTCCACCGTCAACGGCATACAAGGAACAATCTCTTTTCAGGAACGGAATTTCCGCGGGCGAGCACAAAGTGTGTCGGCTCTGCTTGTTTTCAGTAAGAACAACCCTGGCTTTGAACTTAGCTACTCCGACCCCTATTTGAACGCGACCGATTTCTTCTCCACGAGTCTCTACGACTTGAACTACCACCAGCAGAGAGATCCTGGCTCACCGACAGAGAGCGAAATGGACGTAACGAGTATCGGCGGTTCTTTGAACTTCGGCCGTCGCATCACTGACCGTGTTTCGGGCTCTATCGGACTCGGGGTCGTCGATTACGATTACACGGTCCTGAAGGGTGACCCGTTCAGAGACTACGGTCCTCTGCGTCGTGCGCGCCTGCAGCAGGCTGGACAGACACGCAGTGTTACTCTTGGAATGAGCTACGATACGCGCGACAACATATTCACGAGTCACTCGGGGCAATTCCTATCCGGCTCAGCGGAAGTGGCAGCTTTCGGCGGGGATTTTAACTTCCGCAAGTACGTTCTCGAAGCGCGAGATTTCGTTCCCCACGGTAGCAGGAGCACTGTTGGCTTTCGTGCCAGAATGGGGCTTGGTGAAGGAGGAGTTCCCGTATTTGAGGAATTCCGAATCGGCGGTGTCAACAGTGTGCGTGGCTTACCAGAGGATGCGCTCATAGGCACCAAGAGTATCCTCCTGAATGCCGAGTACCGGTTCCCGCTCGATAAGAAGGGGACGTTTGTGGGTGCAGCATTCACCGACTGGGCTTGGGTCGGCGAGAGCTTCTCCGAAATGGAGAAAGGGTGCGGCGCCGGCGTAGGAGTGCGCTTCCGCATCCCCGCTCTCGGCCTGGGCGCGATTCGGCTGGATCTGGGATGGAATCTGAAGGATGGAGGTTCACACCTGCACTTCGGAATAGGCGAAATGTTCTAGAGATACCTCAGCAACGCCATGAATGCCAGAAAGCTCACTATCGCCATAGCTGTTACGTGCGGTTCTCTGCTCACACTCGCGAGCTCACATCCCGCACGCGCCCAAGAACAGAAGTCCGTGCCGCACGACCGTGTTGAGGACATTCGCCTGACAATCGACTGGCACGGTGGAAAACCAACGCCCTACATTGAGCATGAGGTGGATGAAGCCATTGAAAAAACACTGCGACTGGCGATCTTCGACCAGTTGGGGGCTTCCATCTCAACCCTCACCAGCAATCTCGACCAAGTTACTGCTACCTTCAAGAACGTCATCAACATCGTGCTTGAGCGCAAGGGAATGCATCTCGAGACGATCACCCTGACTCCGGGACCAGTGACATCTGCGCATCTCACCATCCAACTGGCTAGCGATAAGATCGAAAGCTTCAGGGTGCACTTCCGTTTCAGAAGATCGACTCCGTTTCTTGATGCAATCACAAGTGATGAGCAGAATGCACTGACCAGCAATCTAACCGGTGAATTCAAAGGTACACCTTTCTCCGACCGTGACTGGATAGAAAGGCTGGTGCGGCGCCGAGTGGAGGAG
This sequence comes from Planctomycetales bacterium 4484_113, assembly GCA_002050035.1. Classification (GTDB taxonomy): domain Bacteria; phylum 4484-113; class 4484-113; order 4484-113; family 4484-113; genus 4484-113. The sequence goes on from MVCR01000043.1 coordinate 7,185, forward strand.
GTCTTCCAGATGAGCACAGCCTATGCCGATTTCGATCTGCTGGTCCTAGTAATCCCCGACACCACCACGGAAGTCTACGTCACTTTCCTCTCGCGCAACAACACTGCAACCATTGCCCGCTACTTCTTGAAGCTACGCTCAGAGACAATGCTGAATCTGCAGCTCGCCGAGATAGGGACCAGTGTAGACAATCACTTGGAGGACCTTCGCGGACTGCCAATTAGCTTCGTGGCGGCGAAAGCACGGACTATCGAGAACTTCATCGAACGGGAGGTGGAACAACTGCACGGACTGGCGATGATGCTCCCCATCGCTCACAGCGAACTCTATCTGGTGCGCAACGACATCTCATTCGTTCTGTGGGTCAATTCGCAGAGGTGGCGAACGATGTTGACTGGCCGGGTAGATTTCAACCGCGAGGGCGATAGCGCACGCTTTGACCTGAAAGCAGGCCTGCGATTCGCGCACAGCTTCGACGTCTTCTTCCAGAGCACTTTGCTTCCAGGAAACCTGGAGTTACGCCCGCAACTTGGTGTCGCGGGCCACGGAGGGAAGTACGGCTTCATCGAAGCCGCTTATGACTTCAAGCTGAACAGTATGCTCTGCCGTGCACAGCTGAACCTGCTTCCTGACTTCTACCTCAGCGCGGAGCGCTATACTAAACGCAAGCTCAAGCAGGAAGATGAGTATTCGTTCACCTACATCTACCGCAATGCCTACGAGTTCAAGATAATCAGCGATCTAAAGGGTGAAGTTTTCGGGGCGGTGGCCGTCAGGATTTAGAGGGCAAATCATGGCGAAACTTCGTGAAATCGCTGAGCTGATAGGAGGGGAGATACGGGGCAACCCAGAGCTGGAGATAGCCGGCTTCTGCAGCCTCGAGCGTCCTCAACCTGCGCATATCGCGTTCATGGAAACAGCTCCCAAGCGCACGCTGCCATCTGCCGATTCCCTCGGGGCGATCATCACTGCGGAACGACTAGCTCACCTCTTCCCCGCAGTCATTGTAGTCGACAATCCGCGGCTAGCGTTTGTGCAAGCAATGGACTACTTCCTCGCACCGAAAGTGGACAAGCCACCGATGATAGACGATAGTTCTCGAATCGCACTCACAGCCCACATTGGCGAAGCCGTCAGCATCGGAGCACTGGCAGTTGTGGATGAGCATGCGGTTTTGGAGGACAAGTGCCAGATCGGGGCCGGCTGCTACGTCGGACCACATGCCCGCATCGGTGCGCGCACCAATCTTCACCCGCACGTCACAATACTAGCGGAGTGCGAGGTGGGAGCGAGGTGCATCGTTCATTCCGGTTCTGTCATTGGCAGCGACGGTTTCGGCTTCGTTACGACCTCCGACGGACATCGGAAGTTCCCCCAGACAGGCAAGGTGGTCATAGAGGATGATGTAGAGATAGGTGCTTGCTGCACCATCGACCGTGCTGCCATCGACGAGACGCGCATCGGACGGGGCACGAAGATCGACAACCTCGTGCAGATCGCTCACAACGTAAGGATTGGAGAGCACTGCCTAATCGCCGCGCAAACAGGCATCTCCGGTCGGACAACCATCGGCCCGTGGTGCGTCATCGGCGGACAGGCAGGATTCCAGGGAGGCATCACTGTTGGTGCGAATACAGTGATTGCTGCTCAAAGCGGCGTTTTCAGCAGTCTGCCCGAGAAGAGTCGGGTGTCCGGCTATCCCGCCAAGCCTCACCGTCAGGCTATGCGTGTGCTCGCGCTAACATGGAAGCTGCCTGAACTCGTAGAGAAGATCAAAGCACTGGAAGAGGAGATCAAGAGACTGAAGAAGAGCACGAAGTAAGCGCAGCACAGCGGATCAAGGCTAGGTCAGCTCGGTTCCGTTTATCACCAATCTGAACTC
>MVCR01000044.1 GCA_002050035.1 Planctomycetales bacterium 4484_113
CCTACGACTGGGACAACGAGCTGTCTACTGAACCTCACCTGCAAGCGGCTGGTGCTGGGATCATTGATGGTCTGCCTTCAGCAGTGGTCATCGCCAGGGATTCTGGAAGACTGGTCTACAGCCGCTCTCAGTCTGCGGATGGCTTGCACGCGTGGAGTTGCGAGATTGTGGACGTCTTCGAGTTACAGCCGTATGACGTAGCCCTCTCTGAAGCCGACGGCAAAGCGGCGATATTCTACTGGACCTGGATCGGCCCGGAACTGAAATTCTTCCTACGGGATGAGTGATCGGGAACTTCGCGGAAGTTCTGCGGACCTTCGGGTTATTGCGCTTCACCGCTTCTGCTCGCTTCGTCCATTGCCCGCAGAGGGCGCACGAAGCTGTGCTATAATCAGGTTTCGGAGTCGGCCGCCTGATGGAAGAAGACAAGTTCATTCCCGAACCAGAGGACGCTAGAAGCGAGCCCATGCCTGATCGACTACCGGTGCTTTTCCCCAATATGGTAGTGCCCATCCACGTCTCGCGGGAGAAGAGCGTGGCTGCGATTGACGCCGTTTTCAGCGGGCGCAAGCTCATCGGTCTGGTTACGCAGCGCAACGAGCAGGTGGAGGAGCCAGCCTCGGGAGACCTCTTCACTGTGGGCACTATCGGGCTCATCCTGCGGAAGCTGGTGCTGCCTGAAGGGGGCGCGCGCATACTCGTGCAGGGACTGTCGCGCATCATCATCAAGAAGTTCGTGCGCGAAGATCCGTATTTCGAAGCCGAGATTGAGCCGGTGACCGACCGCAAGACTGACGGGCTGAAGGTGCAGGCGCTGATGCGCTCCTGCCTGGAGCAGTTCAAGGAGTTCGTCAATCTCAGCCGGAGCCTCCCCACGGAGATCCTTGTGGCTGCGAACAATGTGCGCGAGCCGGCGATGCTGGCGGATCTACTGGGTACCCACGTCAACATCAAGCTGGAAGAAAAGCAGCAGGTTCTGGAGACCTTCGATGTGCGGGAGCGACTCAAGCTGGTGAACAGCTTCCTGTCCCGCGAGATCCAGCTTCTGAATATGAGCAACGAGATTCAGTCGCAGGTGCAGGAGGAAGTGGGAAAAACCCAGCGGGAGTTCTTTCTGCGCGAGCAGCTCAAAGCCATCCAGAAGGAGCTGGGCGAGCTGGACTCGAAGGAAGCGGAGAAGGCGAAGTACGAGGAGAAGATAGCGGCGGCGAAGATGCCGCAGGAAGTGGAAAAGAAAGCACGGGAGGAACTGGAGCGGCTGGCGCGGCTGCATCCGGAATCCGCCGAAGGCGGCGTTATCCGCACGTACCTCGATACGCTCTGCGATCTTCCCTGGAGCACGAGCACGCCTGATACTACCGACATCAAGAAATCGGAACGCATCCTGGATGAGGACCATTACGGGCTCGAAGAAGTCAAGGAACGCCTGCTGGAATTCGTCGGGGTCATCCGAATGACCAAGCGGATGAAGGGTCCGATTCTGTGCTTCGTGGGGCCGCCGGGAACGGGCAAGACTAGTCTGGGCAAGTCCATCGCCCGGGCGCTGGGGCGGAAATTCGTGAGAATGAGCCTCGGCGGCATTCGTGACGAGGCGGAGATTCGAGGTCACCGCCGCACCTACGTGGGAGCGCTCCCCGGGCGCATCATCCAGGGCATCCGCAACGCGAAGACTAACAATCCGGTCTTCATGCTCGACGAGATTGACAAGGTGGGCATGGATTTCCGGGGCGATCCCAGCAGCGCGCTTCTGGAGGCGCTCGACCCGGAGCAGAACCACTCCTTCTCCGACCACTACCTGGAAGTGCCTTTCGATCTCAGCCGGGTACTTTTCATCGCTACCGCGAACATTCTGGATACAGTTCCTCCAGCGTTGCAGGATCGCATGGAGGTCATCCGTCTCTCGGGGTACACCGAGCTAGAGAAAATAGAGATTGCGCGTCGCTTCCTGGTTCCGAAGCAACTGGAGGCGCACGGTCTGAAACCGGCGCAGCTCACCATCACCCGACCGATGCTGCGCAAGCTGATCCTTGACTACACGCGCGAAGCGGGTGTGCGTAATCTGGAGCGGGAGCTCGCCAAGATTTGCCGCAAGGTCGCGCTGAAAATCGCTGCCGACGAAATCAAGCGCGAGCACATCACCAGCAGCAAGAAGCTGCAGGAGTATCTTGGCGTGCGCCGCTTCGACCGCGAGGAGGAGAAACTGCGCAGTCAGGTGGGGGTTGCCACCGGCGTCGCGTGGACTTCCGTTGGCGGTGATATTCAGGTCATCGAAGCCAGCCGCATGCCGGGGCAGGGCAACCTCATTCTCACCGGTCACCTCGGCGAAGTGATGAAGGAGAGTTGTCAGGCGGCAATGACCTATCTCCGGAGCAACGCGGAAACTCTGGGCGTTGATCCGGCGGAGATAAAGAAATACGATGTGCACATTCACTTTCCTGCTGGCGCGATTCCAAAGGACGGTCCCAGTGCCGGCGTAACCGTCGCCGTCGCTCTGATTTCGCTTTTCACCGGAGTCAAGGTGCGTGGAAACATCGCAATGACCGGCGAGGTTTCGCTTAAAGGTCGCGTGCTTCCGGTAGGTGGCTTGAAGGAGAAGCTGCTCGGCGCCAAGCGCGTGGGCATCCACCAGATGATTCTACCGGCACGCAACGAGAAAGACCTTTCCGAGGTTCCCGAAGAAATCACCCGGGGCATGAAGTTTTTCTTCATCGGTCATCTGGATGACGTCTTGCCGCTGGCGTTTGTGCGTGACCCGCGAACGAAGAGGGCGCACAAGCAAGTGAAGGCAGTGAAGAAGCATCAGCCGTCGCCGAAGAAGCTTGCCAGCCGTGGAGACGGCAAGGTCTCGCGGAGCAATGCGGCGAAGAAGCTGGTGGAGAAGCGAAAGCGTCCGGCAGGCAGCCGTGCCGGCGCGCGCAAATCCTCCCGCAAGAAGTAACGCCGCCTCTGTTTCAGTAGGCGAGGGCAACCGTCGCTGCGCTGCTGCGCCTCGGTGGAGGAGTTCCTATTTCAGCCCCATCAGCTTGCGCACATACTTGAACGGAATCGTGCCGTGGGAAAGGAGCTCGTCGTGGAACTTCCGCAGGTCGAAGTCTGCGCCCTTTAGCTTCTTGTAGTCCTTCAAGAGCTCCAGTATCTGCACCTTGCCCAGCAGGTAACTCATCGGCTGCGTCGGGCTCTGGCAGTAGCGGCGCACTTCGGCTTCGGCGTTCACGCGTTCGAGCTTCGCCTCCTTCACCAGGAAATCCACCGCCTCGTCGAAGCTCATCTTGCCCGTATGCAGGCTCACATCCACGATAACGCGGCAGGCGCGCCAGAGCGCATCCTTGAGTTGGAGGAGGCGGCTGCGCAAATCGTGATAGAAGCCCTGCTCCCACATCAGCTCCTCGCAATAAAGCGCCCAGCCTTCGGCAAACACGCTCGTTTCCATTAGATGGCGTAGGCGGTGCGGGAGATACGCCGCCAGTGAAAGCTGCAGGTGATGCCCGGGATACGCCTCGTGCAGCGCCGTCACCACGATGCCGTACTTAGAATGTCCCTCAAGCTGCTCCTCCGCCCGCTTCTTCGGCGTGCCCTTGGGCACGGTGGTCACCCAGAAGACACCCAGCTTGTCCGGCTCGAAGGGTGCCGGCGGGATGTAAGCCGCATAGGGAATCACCGGCGCGGCGAAGTCTGGCGTCGGCATCACCTTCAGCCGCTCCTGCCGCGGGAATGTAACCAGCCGGTGCTTGCGGACAAACTCGCGCGCCCGCTGCATCTCCTTCGCGTAGTAGTTCACTAGGTTGCGATTGGACGGATGCTCTTTCTTCAGCTCATCCACAATGCTCGTCCACTTGCGGCGCGGCGCGATTCGCTTCGCCGTCTGCTCTAGCTCGCGCTTGATCGACCGCAGATGCCTGCGTCCCAGCCGCAGCAGCGTATCCGCGTCGACATCCACGTGATGGCGCTTCTTCAGCAGCAGGTTGAAATAGCGCTTGCCGACGGCGAACTTACCGCGACTTCGCGGGAGAAGGTCTTCCTGCAGGAACTTGGAGTATTCCTCCATCGCCGCCACCGCCTTATCGCGCGCCTGCGCGAGGTCGCTTCCCAGCTTTCCGCGGATACCGCTGGCGAACTGTGACAGCGGGCCCTTGAGAAAGCCGATGGCGCCGCGTGCGGACATTATCGCCGCTTCGGTGAACTCTTTCGGCGGGTTCTTCAGGTTCGCCATCCCCTGCTTCAGCAGTCGCGGGAACTTCTTCAGCCGCGCCAGTACGCTGCGCGCGCGCTTCGCCTTCGGCGCGAACTCCCGCTCGATCAGCACATAGAGCGCGAACAGCCCGGTATCGAGGTACATGCCCGGCATCAACTTGTGTTCCGGGAATCGCTTCTCGCCGTAAATCCACGCTGTCAGCATTCCATCCGCGAGCGCATAATCAACCGCCTCGTCGCCCTTCAGTCTCTTTGGATTGAACCGCTTCAGCCGAGCGGCGAACTTCTCCACCTGGCGATTGCGCTCCTCTATATGCTCCGCGGCGAAGTTGGGCAGTTTCGTGTCGTAGCGGTGGATTCCCAGCCAGGTCGCCGTCGGCGGGAACTCCCGGAGAATGAAGTCGAAGAACTCATCGCTGAATCTCTGAAATGCAGATTTCTTTCGCGGCATTGGTAGCCTCCTCCTCTTAGATTTCGCCCTGCTCGGCATAGCCCATCCATTCTAAGACAAACAGCTTCGGCTTACAAGAATCTTCCCGGCCTACCTTGATTCCAATTCGGTCGCTCCCACCCTGCTCGCGTGCTGTGTTAGACTCACGGCGGATGTCGGATGCGGTGAACAGTCGCGTGGCGGTGGCGATGAGCGGCGGCGTGGACAGCTCCGTTGCCGCGCTGGTGCTTGAGCGCGAGGGCTTCGATGTTGTTGGCTTCAGCGCGAAGTTCCTGCCCGAGGACGCGCCGAGAGGGTGCTTTCAGCCTTCCATCGGCACCGCGAAGGCGGTCTGCGACCACCTGGGCATGGAGCATCACCTGGTGGATCTCTCTGCGCCCTTCTACGAAAAGGTGATTCGCCGGTTCGTAACTGAATACCGCCACGGGCGCACGCCGAATCCCTGCGTCGACTGCAATCGTTTCATCAAGTTCGGCGAGTTCCTGCGCATTGCCGACGAGCTGGACTGTGCCTTTCTCGCTACCGGTCATTATGCGCGCATGGACATTCGTCCGCGCGAGACCTTTGCGCCGGTTCCGAAGCCGCCACGCGACACGCCGCTGGAGTTGCGCTCGCGCGTGTCGGAGCTGCTGCAACTTCGCCGCGCCGTGGATAGGGGAAAGGACCAGTCCTATTTCCTGGCGGCAATTCCGCGAGCGCATTTATCGCGCGTGCTGTTTCCGCTTGGGGAAATGACCAAGGATGAAGTGCGCGCACTCGCCGACGAAGCGCAACTGCCGGTCGTGGCGAGTCGCGAAAGCCAGGACGTCTGCTTCGTAAGTGAGGAAGCCGGTGTCGCCTATTGGGTTGAGCGCGTTACCGGTGAGCCGCCGCAGCCGGGTGTCATTCGCGACCTGTCCGGCGCCGAGCTTGGCGAGCATCCGGGCATCGAGCACTTCACTCGCGGGCAGCGCAAGGGCTTGCGCATCGGTGGGGGGCCCCCGCATTTCGTGGCGGATATCGATGCCGAGGAGAACGCAGTGATAGTCGCCGGGCGCGGTGAGCAGCAAATCGCTGCGATTGAGCTTTCGGAGGTTAATCTCCTCGCCGATGGCTATGTGGATGTGAACCGACCGCTGATGGTGCGAACGCGCTACCACCAGCGGGAAGTCAGTGCAACTCTACATTCGCCGCCGCTGGGGTCGCCAGCAAATGCGAGGGTAGGGCACAGGGTCGCTGATTCTCCGGCATCGCCGGCTGGTCTCATCGTCCGCTTCGCGCAGCCGCAGGAGTTCGTCTCCCCCGGTCAATGGTGCGTCTTCTACGACCGCGAACTCGTCGTCGGCTGCGGCTGCATCGCGGAAACATCCAAGCTCTGAGTGGGCAGTGCGAAAGAGCGCCGCTTAATCTGACGACTGACGCTGTCACGGCTGCTGCTGCGCCACCGACTTCCGCCCCTCTCGTCGCTGGCAACTCCTTCTCCGGTGCGCGCCAGGATGGTATAGTAATCTGGAGCTGACCGCTCTGCGCCAGAGGTAGGAGTGAAGGACTACTACAAGATATTGCAGATCGACCGCGATGCAGACGCTGAAGTCGTGAAGCGCGTCTATCGCGTTCTGGTTTCAAAATGGCATCCTGATCGGAACCAGGGACGCGAACGTTTCGCAGCCGAAATGACGAAAGAGCTCAACGAAGCTTACGCTGTGCTGTCGGACCCGCAAAAGAGAGCTGAGTACGACCGAATCGTTTCGCAGAAGGACCTCTACGAGTCTGTGGAGCCGGAGCCGGAGCCCGAGCCTGAGACAGCCCAGACTCCGGCGTACGATGCCGAAGTCCTCTTCAATCAGGCGGTCAGGTACTGCGAGCTTGGTCGGTATGAGGAGGCAATTGAAGCCTTCCATCAGGCGATAGTGCTGAAGCCCGATTATGCCGAGGCGCATTTCAGACTGGGAGCGCTGCATTGCGAGTCCGCGAGTTGGGAGCAGGCGATTGCAGCATACAAGCAGGCGTTGGCAATAGAACCTAACTACGTGGATGCTCATTTCGGTCTGGGCGTGGCCTACTTCAACCTCAAGCGCTACGAAGACGCAGCAGGGGAATACAAACAGGCGATTCAACTCAAGCCGGATTTCGCCGAGGCCTACGCGGACCTGGGTTCCGCCTGCTTCAATCTTGGCCGCTTTGGTGAGGCGGTTGGCGCCTACGAGCAGGCTTTGCGGCTGAAACCCGATTTCACAGAAGCCTGCACCAATCTGGGCTCCGCCTACCGCAACCTGGGTCGTTACGACGAGGCGATCGAGGCGTGCAACCACGCAATACGGATGAAGCCCGATGATGCCAGACCGCACCTTGAGCTGGGGGCGGTTTACTTCAGTCTCGGTCGCCTCCAGGAGGCGGTAGATGCGTTCAAAGAAGGGATCCGGATAGAGCCTGATTCTGCCGATGCCTACTGCAACCTGGGGCTTGCATATGGCAAACTCGGTCGCCATCAGGATGCGGCGGAGATGTACAAACAGGCGATACGGCTCAAGCCTGACTTCGCCAAAGCTCACCGCGGGCTGGGGCTGGCGTTCAAGAAGCTCGGTCGGTTCGACAAGGTGGTAGAAGTATTCGAGCAGGCTACGCGGATCAATCCCGAGGATGCCGAAGCGCAGTACAACCTCGGACTGGCTTACAGCAAGCTGGGGCGTTACCAAGAAGCGGTGGAAGCGCTGGAGCAGAGCATGCGCCTGAGTCCTGACAATGTGGATGCTCAGCGCGAGCTGGGAGCGGCTTATGCCGCGCTGAGTCGCTACGAAGAGGCGATTGCGGCGTTCAGGACGTTGATACGGATGAAGCCCGATGATGGCAAGGCGTACAGTGAGCTGGGGCATGCCTGCCGCCGCTTCGGTCGCTATGACGAGGCGATAGACGCATATGCTCAGGCGATACGCCTGAATCCCGACGATGCCTCAGCGCATGATAGTCTGGGTCTGGTGTATCGCGCGCTCGGTCGTTATGAAGAGGCGATCGCGTCGTTCAATCGGGGAATCGCGGCAGCTCCCACTGATGCGTCGATTTACAACGACCTGGGGCTGACCTACGGCGAGCTCGGTCGCCACGAAGAGGCGATCAAGGCATACACGCACGCGACACGCTTCAAACCGGATTTCGCCGAGGCGCACTGCAATCTGGGGGTGGCTCAATGGAGTCTCGGACGCAACGCCAAAGCAATAGATGCATACAGAGAGGCGATCCGCATAGACCCCCGGCTTGCGGGTGCCCACAACAACCTAGGGCTCGCCTATCGCGGATTGGGGCGGCACGAGGAAGCCATCGCGGCGTTCAAGCAGGCGATAGATCTGGAGCCGGATTATGCCGAGGCGCACTTCGGTCTGGCGCTGACATATCGTTCGGTGGGCAATCGCCGAGCGGCGCTTGCCGAATATGAAATTCTGCAAAAGCTCAATTCAGAACTCGCGCAAAAGCTCTACGACTACATCCACCAATGAATGCGCCCCGCCGCCTTCACGGACAAAATGGGTATCCGCGGCCCTCCTCGGCGGGCAAGCTTTCCAGTCGGCACTTCCTCTCGTTGAGTACGCGGTGCTAGCCAGTGCCGCCCATCTGCTGCACCGCTGCGCTGCCCGCTACTTCCCCACTAACTTCTCCCACAGCGCGAACCGACGGAACCAGAGGCCGATGACCTTATGCTCCTCGTTGAGCACGAGGATTAGTTTCAGGCTTCCTTTCTCCATCTTGAGCCGCCAGGCGTATTCGCCGGTCACCTCCCCCAGGTAAGTCTCGGTTTCCCAATGACCGTACTTGCGCTTGAGCTGCTGGATGACGTCGAGGTAGGCGTCCTTGGTGAATCCTTGGGTGAACATGATGGCGGCGAAATCGGCGGTGAAGGCATCTGTGTCCTCGGCGTTGAAGGCTGCTTTGATGTTGTTCATCACCCGCAGCACATCCTCCGGCGGCGGTGTCTTGGATGCGCGCTCGCAGGAAGGGATGAGGATGGCGAGCACCACGAAAATCGCCGCTAGTTGTCTGGCTCCGTTGCGCATGAGTTGGAGCTTCAATGATAGCAGAGGAGTTCGTTCTCACACGGATTTCCCCGCGCTTCAGAAGCAAGTCTTATCCGCACAAGTGCAATACCACAGAAGTTCTACAGCTCCGCCAGCAGCAGTTCATCGATGCCGTGTGGGGATTCGGCGAGTAGCCCTTGCTCTCGGTCAATCCACAGAGCGCCGCCGAAGTCCCGGTCGTTCTCGCTCACACCCAGCGCGTTGCAGATCAAGGTGCGAGCCGCAGCCCTGCGCGCTTGCCCAACATACACCCCCCGCTCTTCGCGCTCCCACCGCTCGGCGTCGGGAGTATTCCCATCAAAGCAGCGCGCCATCGGGACGATTAGGATGTCCACTCCCGCACCTAACCGGGAGGTAACTTCGGGCGAGAAAAGGTCGCCGCAGAGAAGCAGGGCGACATTTCCGAGGGGCGTCCTGCAATCTTGGACCTCAGTTCCGGAAGAGAATGGCGCTTTCTCCTTCATCTTTCGCTGGTGAAGAGCAATCTCTCCATTCGGGTTCATTAGCAGCGCTGCAATGTAGTAATTCCCTTCATCTTGCTCGATGAAGCTGAACACGAACCAGGCGTTATACCTTTTCGCAAGCGCGGAGAAGAAACTTGCGGTATGACCTTGCACATCCTCGGCGAAGCTGGCGACTTGAGACGGGTCGTCGAGATAGCCCGTTAGCGTAAGCTCCGGCAGGACAACAAGCCTCACGCCAGACGGTAGTTCCTTCATTGCGGCTGGGTCAGACCGGACCGTCCTCAGTGGTACAGCACATGCAAGCACACACAAAGAATATCACGCTGGGCGGCATCGCACTGTCTTGGCTGCTGTCTAGTGCTGTTGCTAGTACAGCTTCAAGTAAGGTTCCACTTCACGCAGAGACAAGGCGAGCATCGGTGCGATTCCTACCTTAGTAGCGACCAGCGAAGCGAGCTTCAAGCCGCAGAAGTATCCAGTGCGCCACTCCTCAAGCGGACGGCGTTGGTCAACGCAGAAGAACCTGTCCCCCGTGTCAG
>MVCR01000045.1 GCA_002050035.1 Planctomycetales bacterium 4484_113
ACGCTAAAGGAGAATGAGCTGCTAGTTAAGCGCGTGAAATGAAAGGCGTCCCCGCTAGCGTGCAAGAGAAGCTCAGCTTCTCCACCTGCTATTATTTTCCTGTGCCGCGGAGAATCCACGTCGGGACGGCGGGGTATGATTACACCGACTGGGTGGGAGAGGAGCGTTTCTATCCCCCGTCGGTGGCGGCGAACCGCCGCGACCTGCTCACATACTACGCCTCGCAGTTCTCCTTCGTGGAGCTGAACTTCACCTATTACACCGAGACCAGCCCGAAGCAGCTTGAAGGGATGCTTGAGCACGTGCGACCTGACCGACCGCTTTCCCTGATTGAGGGCACCTACGCACCGCGCCCGGACTTCCGCTTCGCCATCAAGGCCTACCGCAACCTCACGCATCAGATTGACGAGGACTTCGCGGCGGTCGCGCAGAAATTCCAGCGGGACATCACGCCGCTTGCGGATGCCGATAAGCTGGCGGCGGTGGTCTTTCAGTTCCCGCCATCGTTTCGCCCGTCGCAGGATGCCGCCGTCTATCTGGAAGCGCTCCACGAGCTTTTCACGGAGATGCCGCATATCTTTGAGTTCCGGCAGCGGGCATGGTATCGCGAGGAGGCGGTGGAGCTCGTTGGCAAGTATCGCGTGCCGTTTTGCTGGGTGGATGCGCCGTTTATGGCGAACCTGCCGCGCTTCTTCTTTCCCCTCACCGGCGATTTCTTCTATGCCCGCTTCCACGGACGCAACGAAACTGATTGGTGGAAACGCGACGAAGAAGATGCCAGCGCACGCTACCACTACCGCTACCGCGAAGGCGAGCTGGAGAAGCTGGCGGAAGCCATCATTGAATCGGGTGCCGAGCGCGGCTACGCCATTTTCAACAACCATCCGGTGGCGGATGCGCCGAAGAACGCCCGGCAGCTTGAGATGATCCTTACGAAGCTGGACAAGGCGGAAGAGGCTTCATAATCCGGAGTAGGCGTAAGTCCTAGCAGCGTCAAGGAGGAAAGCGCAATGAATCTCGGACTCGCACTCGTATTGTGGTTTGCGGCAGTCGTTATCGCCATTGGCAACGGCTTTGTCGGCAATCTGGTGGTCGCGCCGCGTCTTGGTCAGTATTCCGGACACGTCTACAAGTCACTGGTAATGATCGCCGTCGTGTTCGTCCTGGCGTGGATATACGCCTCCCAAACTCAGGGGACAGCTTGGCTTGCCGCGGCAGTCGGAGCAGGGCTGCTTTGGTTCTTTCTCACCATCGGGTTTGAGTTCATCTGCGGGCACTTCATTTTCGGCCATAGCTGGGAAGCGCTTTTTGCGGACTACCGAATCTGGCAGGGCAGACTGTGGCTGCTGGTGCTGCTTTCGGATCTGGTCGCCCCGCCTATAATGGGGTGGATTCTGAACCGATGAATAAGGAGGTGAATGAAATGCCGCATATCAGCATTGAGGGACCGCCAATAAGAGAGCTGGAAACGAAGCGCAAGCTGGTTGAAGGGCTGACGGAGGCGGCGGCTAACGCGTACGGGCTGCGCAAGGAGATCATCACCGTGCTCATCAAGGAAAATGCACCGGAGAATGTAGGCGTAGGCGGGCAGTTGCTCGTTGACCGGTGGAAAGCCGAGTCCGAAAAATCTCCCGACTGAGCATCGGGTCTTGAGTGCAACAAGGAGGAGATGCGCAAATGGAATGGAAGGAATACGCGCCGGAAATCAAGGAGGTGCTGGAACTGGAAGGAAGCCCGGTGGCGATTACCTACTCGCAGGAGCCGGCTCCGGATTCCGCAGGCGGCAGGCATCGGGTATGCGAAGCCCTGCTGCGCGCACGCGACGGCGACGTCATCGACCTAACGGCGGAGAACTCGGCATGCCCCGGTGGCACCTGGCATCTCGGTCTCGGCGAAGCGCCGAAGGGCGAAGCGGGCAAGGCGCTCCAGGAGTTTCTCGTATATGGAGAGAAGCTGTTTTGCTCCTATGCCGCATTCCATCGGGCGATGGAGCTCACGACCGCTCCGCCGCTGGGACTCGCCGACCATGTGGTTTTCTCGCCGCTGGAGACGGCGGAGTTCTGCCCTGACATCGTGCTCTTCATCTGCAATGCCGAGCAAGCGTGCCGGCTGGTCACGCTGGACGGCTATGATACCGGTGTCCCGCCGCGCGTGGAGATGGCGGGCTCGACCTGCCATATGGCGGTGGCTTATCCGGTGGTCACCGGCGAGCTGAATGTGACCCTGATGGATTACACCAGCCGCCGCATCAAGGGATGCAAGGCGTCGGATCTCATCGTTTCGATTCCCTATCACCGCTTCCACGGCGTGATGCGCAGTATTCCGCACTGCACCGCGGGAACGGCGAAAATGGAGATACCGGAGTCGTTCCGCCGGCTGGCTGGTGAATCGGCGCTGCGGTTGATTGAGGTGTTTCTTCCCAAGGACTACGCGAGCGAGGCTCGTGAAATCCTGGAGGAGCAGCCCGTGCAGGGCGTGTGGGAAGACCGGATCTCGGGGAATCATGTTCTGCTGAGGGTACTCGCACAGGTCCGGGAAAGCGAGAGAGTGCTGGATACGCTGGAGAAACGGTTCTGCTCTCTGGAGGGCTTCCGCATGGTGCTACTGCCGGTGGAAGCAGCTCTATTCTTCGAAACGCTATCTCCGTTTCACCACTGACTCATCCCCCGCGAAAGCGACGACCTCAGATTCGCCCTCTGATGGTGGCACCCAACGTCAGGGGGAAATATATCCGTATAGCTTCGAGGTCAATAAGCGCGGTGTCATCGCGTCCGGTGACGTGGGGAAGCGGTCCCCAGCGGTCGCGCCCCTTCATCTTCGCCAGTACATAGAAGCGCCCAAGCAGCCGGTTCGCCGCGGAAATGTCAGCGAGTTCTGGCGCTTCTGATAGCAGCGGAATGTAGCTCGGGAAGATATGCCCGGAAAAGAGCGGTGGCTCGCCTTCAACCGATGGTGAAAGCGCATTCACCGGCCCCACCACCATCCACTGCGTGAGCGTCCGAGCGAGCGTCATCTCCGGGCTCATTGCATGCCCGCGCGGAAGTATCTGAAAGCCGCCGATTTCGCCGATGGGCGAAGTACTCACGCAGATGACGCCGGGATGATTCGCCCGGATGCGCCCGACTCTCGCATATACCGTTCCTTCAAACCGCCCCACGCCCGCCACCGGCTTCAGCACCTGACCGATGACACGCGGCTCCTCGCCGAGATGCTTCATTCGTATCAGCCCGCCGAAGCGGTTCTCAAACTCGATGTAGTCAGGCTCGTTAGGCGCATAGACCCGGATGACAAAGGCGTCGCCTTCCTTCGGAATAAAGTCGCTCGGCAGAAACCGCGGCTGTGAGGCGGCTGACAAATTGCCTTCGCCATACTCCTGCGTGAGAACGCCGAACTCGATAATGCCTCGCATCTCTTCGGGCAACACCTGCGCGACCTCCACGCGGCTTCCCACCAGCGGTGCGAACCCGCCTCCGAAGATGCCGGTGCCGGCTGGAATATCGGTGAAGACGGATGCGTTTTCTGCAAAGTAGCTGCGATACTTCGTGGGGTCGAAGTTCAGGAACTCCTTCGGCAGGACGGAGAAGATGACCCCGCGACCGGTCTCGGCATTGTTCGCCACCTTGATGTGAATCGCGTTCACCGCAGTGGCAACGACGCTGCTGTTCTTGCCCCACATACTGGCGGTGAAGCCGTTGTCGTTCACCGAGCCCACAGGCACCAGCACGTTCCCGATCTGAAACTGCTTCTCGTCCTGCCAGATGAAAATACGCCCCTGCGGGATGTTCTCAATAACGATAGCGAATGCAGGCTCGCCGGCAGGCTGCGCGAATGCCGTCAGCGCTCCAGATGCAAGGATGAGCGCAGCGCCGAATGCAATACTGAAGAGTAGTTTCTTCATTCCTATGGGCGCCTCGAAAAGCGTTTGAACTTGCTGCCAATCCAGGTGCGGAGGATTTCCCAATACATCCTCATCCTTGCCCCAAAGCCGCGCAAGAAGCCGCGTTTTTCCTCCTTCATCCGCTGGGAAAGTCCCTCAAGTTCCACCACGCGCACGAAGATGCCCTGCTCCTGGAAATACCTGTTCAGTGCGGTTTCTATCCCGAAACCGACGTGCTCCCAGCCGCGGAAGTCCTCCAGGTCGCGCTTGTAGCACGCGCGCTGTCCGCTGATGAAAGGCGCAATCTTCTGCGCCATCGTGGTTGCCCTTCGTCCGCCCGCGAAAACGCCCAGGCTCGCTCGATACTTTCCGCCCTCCAGCATCGGCGCGAGCATTGCGCGGATGTGCTGCGGCGTGAGCCCTAGCAGATCGCCGTCGAGGAACATTACGATGTCGCTGGAAGCCAGCAGCAATCCATCGCGCATCGAGACAGCTTTTCCCATCGTTTGCGGATGCTCTACCACGCGGAAGTGCGGCAGCACTGTTGCCGGCAAGGCATCTCGTCTTGCCCGTTCGCAAGCGGAACGAAAGGCATCGGCGGTGCCATCGCGAGAACCGTCATCTACGAGAATTACCTCCTTGAATACGCCGGACGCAACCGCCGGCTGCACCACTGCCGCGATAGTCGGGGCTTCATTGAGCGCCGGTATAATCAGGCTCACATTCAGCACGTGCATGCTAGCCATCGCGCACCGCCATCTTGCTCTTGTTTGCGTATGCCTCAGCCGCCAGCGCGATTTGTCTGCGGAAGGCAGCTTCGGCTTCGGCAAGGCTGTTCGCCCGCTGGGCGATGGCGCCATCTCGATAGATGGTGAAACTTCCCCCGCTCGCTATCAGCCCCACATCCGCTTCTGCCGCCTCCCCGGGCCCATTCACCACGCAGCCCATTATTGCCACCGTCAGGGGAACCTTGAGAGAGAGGAGCGTGCGCTGCAATCTTCCTGCCGTGGCAATGACATCGAACTCCTGCCGCGCGCACGTGGGGCAGGCGATCAGGCGGGGGAACTCGCGGATGCCGAGGCTGCTCAGAATCTCCTTGGCGACCACAACCTCATCCTCCACCCCTGATGCCAGAGACACCCGCAGTGTATCGCCCAGACCTTCGGCGAGCAAGAGTCCCAGTCCAGCCGCGGAGCGACTCGCGCCGATGATCCCAGGACCGGCTTCGGTGATTCCCATATGCAGCGGATAATCGCTCTCCCAGGCAAACTTCCGATACGCCTCCACCGTCACCGGCACATCGCTCGACTTCAGCGCGACCACGATTTGATGGACTCCCAGACTTTCCAGCATCTCTATGTAGCGATGCGCGCTCTTCACGATAGCCGCCACCGGATCGTCACGATACAGCGGCTTCAAATCAGCAGCAATCGAGCCTGCATTCACGCCGATGCGCACGGGCATCTTGTGCTTCGCCAGCTCCCTTGCCACCGGCTCCAGCCGGTCTCGCGTAACGATGTTGCCTGGGTTCAGGCGCACCTTGTCCACGCCCGCGGCAATCGCTGCCAGCGCCAGCTTCGGCTGGAAATGAATGTCGGCTATGAGGGGCACCCGCATCTGCTTCTTGATGGCGGGTAGAGCATGGGCGCTCTTCTCATCAGGCACACTTACGCGAATCAGCTCGCAGCCGGCTTCCTCCAGGAGGCGGATCTCGGCAAGCGTTGCCTCCACGTCTGACGTGTCGGTGGTCGTCATCGACTGGATAGCGACCGGATTATCTGCCCCCAGAACCACGCTTCCCACCGCGACTTCGCGCCGTTGGGGATAAGCTGACGGCAGCCGACCGGCCGCACGCTTGCGCTGAAATATCGGCTTGTATCCGCCATCCATCTTCATCTTCCGCCTGCAAGCGCTATTATATCCTAGCCTGCGGCTCTGCGACGCGGACGGAGGTCTGATTATGGGTAACCCACTCGTCTTGGGATTTGGCATCGTGGTGCTGATCGCTCTTCTTGTAGCTATCGTGCTACTGATAGTTCTCATAGCGCGGACAGCTTCTTCGCCTGCCGAGGAGTCACACATCGCGGAACTTCGGGGGAACCTGGAGGCTCTGCGCGAGACCTTCGTGGAGACGAAGACGCTGCTCGGTGAGCAGAGCAAGACGGTCAAGGAACTGCGCGAGTCCGTTGACAGCAAGCTCACCGAGAGCTCCCGAACGATTGCCCAGCAGCTCACCAAGAACCTGGAGAGCGTGGGGAAAACCTTCGCCGAGGTGAGCAAGGAGCTGGGCAAGCTCGGAGAAGCGAGCGAGAGGATTCTGGAGGTGGGCAAGGACATCGGGGGACTGAGAGACCTTCTCCAGCCTCCCAAAGCCCGTGGCGGATTGGGTGAGGTGATGCTGGAGCAGCTTCTGGGAAATGTGCTCCCCCGCGAGCATTACGAAATGCAGTATTCCCTTGGCGCCGAGCGAGTGGACGCTATCGTGAAGCTCCCTGAAGGGCTGGTGCCCGTGGACAGCAAGTTCCCGCTGCCGGCATTTGAGCGCATTCTCGCTGCCGAGGATGAAAACGAGCGCAAGAAAGCGCGGCGTGAGTTCCTGAGAGATGTGAGGAACCGCATTGACGAGATTGCGGGGAAATACATCAAACCTGAGCTTGGGACTGTGGATTTCGCGCTGATGTATATACCCGCGGAGAACGTCTATTACGAGGCGGTTTCGCGTGACGAGGGTGGCGAAAGCATCCTTGAATACAGCCTCGCCAAGAAGGTCATTCCCGTCTCGCCGTTCACCTTCTACGCCTATCTGGTGGCGCTGGCGTATGGACTGAAAGGAATGCGGGTTGCCGAGCACGCGAAAGTGATTCGCCAGCAGCTTGCAGAGCTTTCCCGCACGCTGGGGCAGGCTCAAGAGGACTTCGATACGCTGGGGCGGCATCTGCGCAATGCCGCCAACAAGTACGACGAAACCGGGAAGCACTTCGCCGATTTCGCTTTCAAGCTGGAACAGTATGCGGCGGTAGGTGGCGGCGAAGAGGCACCCGAAGGGCTGCCGCCGGCGAAGGAGTCCGAGGATTTGCCGTCGCGCCCCGACTGGAGAGAGGGGCGGTAGCGGTGTCGATGAGTGAAGTATGCTAGAATATGCACGCCTGAGGAAGGGTTGGACGACCGTGATTATCGCAATTAAGGTGTGGGAGGTTCGAAAGTGGCACAGATGATAGGCTACATTATCGCCGCCGGCTTTGCCGTTTTGCTCATTGTGTGCGTGATACTTAAGCTCCAAGAGTCGAAGAAGAACCGGTAAGGGTTTGCCGTCAGATTCGTGTGCACCTAGCCGCTTGGCGTATACTTGGTTCGTAATCCGGCGTCCAAGCTTCCCTTTGCCGTGTGCCGGATGTGAGTTCAGTTGAGTCCAAGGGCGCCGTCAGTTGTGATGCCGAAGCTCCCTGTTCTGATAATGCCGCTTTTGCCGTAAACCCGGTAGTAGAAGAGAACTTTGTAGGCTTGTGAGAACGGCAAGAAGCTCCCGTCCATCATCTGAACCTTTGAGTGCTTGTCGTACTTTGCAAGTTCTTCAGTCTCTATCAGTTGGATGTACATATTTCCCGGCGAGAACTCCTTCTTGGTGAAGTCAATGAGCTGTCCTGTCACCGGACTTATGAAATCCAGCAACAGCTCTCCCGGATTATCCACATCTGCGTTGGCTATGGCTTTCCCATAGTTAGCGTGTGCAAGCAGCTCATATGTCGTCTGCGGCATTTTCCCGGTGTCCGCGTAGAAGGTGAGGACCATCTCTTGCACTCTGCTGATCGGGTCAAATGACCACCTGCCCCAACCCCTGGACTCCCTTGTAGGATGTTCCTTTATGAAACTGCCACGTTCTTCACGCGACATCGCTGAGTAGTCTTCAGCGGCGGGATTCACCCATCCCCACGCTAGCATCTTCTCGTGGTCGCTCAGGTGCTTCCACTCCTTGGGGATATGTTTGCTGTAAACGGCGTCGAAAGGCGCTCCCTGGAATGGATGCTCTGACCGCGTCTTATTCAGTATCACGGCGCTCTTGGGGATCTTTGAATTCTCAATTAACTTCTCCAGTTTCTCAATACTGTCCTTAGATAACATAGGCTGCTCCTCACTAGAATTCAATGCATAAGCACCCGAAGTGCTTATGATGACAGCGAATGCGAGCAGGATTACAGCCTTCCAAGCATTGGACTCTTTCATTCTTGAATCTCTCATTGGTTGCCTCCTATTCTCAGCTGGAATTGTAACACAAGTCGTTTTTTTTCAACCCCGCTCGCGAAGTTATCGGGTAGCTCAGCATACCTATGAGCAAAGCGATGGGTGCAAAGCTGGTCGGGCAAGCAAGGGCTCGCCAGATATACTACAATTGGCGTATGAGTGCATTCTGGCAGGTTGCGGTTCCTTTCGCCAGGTGGAGCAATAGAGACGTTCCAGGTGGGCTTTCTATTGCATTTGTACTGACCATCATCGTCATCATTCCTCGTCTCGCCGGGTGGGAGCCGCCCCCGGAGGTGCGCACCTATGATTAAGCCCGACTCCTGGATTCGCAGGATGGCGCGCGAGCGGCGGATGATTGAGCCCTTCGCGGAGAAGCAGGTCAGCGAAGGCGTCATCTCCTTCGGTGTCGGCTCCTACGGCTACGACTTCCGCCTTGCCGACGAGTTTAGAATCTTCAGGAGCAAGGGCGCGGAAGTCATTGACCCCAAGCGCATCGCCGAGGAGAGCTTCGAGCGCTTCAAGGGCGCTGTCTGCACGATTCCTCCGAACTCATTCGTCCTCGGTCGCTCGCTGGAGTACTTCCGGATTCCACGAAATGTGATGACCATTTGCGTTGGCAAGAGTACCTATGCCCGGTGCGGCATCATCGCAAATGTTACGCCGCTGGAGCCGGAGTGGGAGGGGCACATCACGCTGGCGATAAGCAACACCACGCCGCTTCCGGCGAAGGTTTATGCCGGTGAAGGCATCGCCCAGGTGCTGTTCTTTGAGAGCGACACGCCGCCGAATACAAGCTACGCCGACAAATCCGGCAAGTACCAGAAGCAGAAAGGGATTACCCCGTCGAAGGTGTGAG
>MVCR01000046.1 GCA_002050035.1 Planctomycetales bacterium 4484_113
GCGTTCACGGCTGCTTGGTGCGCTGCTCTCCGCTCTGACTGACCCTCTGAATGCTACTTAAGATCTACGATCGTCGTTCCTTTTCCCCCCTCTTGGGTAGAGGCATCACGGAAACTATCTACGTATTCGCTTCGTTTGAGGTAGTCGTGCACGAACGCTCGAAGTGCGCCGGTTCCTACGCCGTGCATTATCATCACCGTGTCGAAGTCTCTGTAGATAGCGTCTGAAATGAACTTCTCCAGCTTCGGGAGCGCTTCCTCTCTCGTATGCCCGTGCAGGTCGAGCTGGTGCGCAGTGGTGAGCTGGCGACTAACTGCGCTGGCGTCGAGTTGGCTTCCCAACTTAGCACGCTCGCGGGCGGTGATTTCAGGCGTGTGAGGAATGCCTTCACGAGCATCCTTGAGCTGGGCGGCTTCTAACAGCAACTTGCGTACTTCCACCAGACTGAGCGTGATGCGCTTGCCTTGGGAAAGCACCTGCAGCTTGTCTTTCTTCTCATCGATGCGTAGAACCTCACCGGCGATGCCGAGAGTTGGCAGTTGCAGGTAGGTTCCAGCCGTGAGATTTGCTGATGGACTGACAGCACTGGGAGGTGTCAGGCCTAGCGATTCTTCCAGGTTGGCCAACAGATTCTCTTTCTGCTTGCGGAAATCGGCGCTGAACCTACTGCCGACTTCGAGCCCAGTCCGCCCCTTGCTGCTTCTGAGGCGTTGACTGATTTCCTTGCGGGCCTCCGCCAAGAATGCGTCGGCGACGGCCTCGAAGTCTCGACGCAAGGCTTCCATACGCTTTCGCAGCTCGATCTCGCGCCGTGCTACGGCTTTCTGTCGTTCCTTCAGTTTCTCGGATGCCTGCTGCTGCGATTTGCGCTCGCGCATTAAGTTTCCCTTCTCCTGTTCGAGCTGGGCTTGCTTTGCTCTAAGGCTTCGCACTGCATCGGCGAAGCTGGTCTCGCCGCTTGCCACTAGCTCCTTAGCTCGCTTCAACACCTCGGGGGAGAATCCCTGGCCGGCAGCCAGGTCAAAGGCGAAGCTCTTACCCGGAAGTCCCTCCAGAACCTCGTAAGTAGGCTGCATGTTCGCTTCGTCGAAACCCATGCTCACGTTCTTGCAGTTCGCCTGCTTCTCTCCCAGTGTCTTGATCAAGTCGTAGTGTGTAGTCACGGCGACCTTGACTGGTCTGGTGAGCAGGTGCTCCATGAGCGCATATCCTAGAGCCGCGCCCTCTTCAGGGTCGGTGCCGGTCCCGAGCTCGTCAATGAGCACAAGAGTCAGCGGTGCGTCCGCAGGCTTCCGAGCGAGGTGCGCGAAGAGCCCCTCCAAAAACCTCAGATGCGCCGTGAATGTGGAAAGGTTGTTGAGCACGCTCTGTTCGTCGGTGATGTCAACCCAGAGCGAGTCAAACAGCCCGATGCTGGTTCCCTCATCTGCCGGTACGAAGAAGCCTGAGTAGCTCATCAGCACGAAGAGTCCCATCATCTTTAAGAGCAGGCTCTTGCCGCCCGCATTTGCCCCGCTGATGATGAGCTCGTTCTCTGGGCCAAAGGAAACAGTCTCGGGGACGAACTCATTCAGCATCAGCGGATGTCGCGCTCGCACGAGATGCATCTCGCCGTCCGCGGCAATCTCGGGCCGCACACCGCCAATTGCATGGGAGAATCGTGCTCGGCCAAAGATGATATCCAGCTGCACCAGCAACTCGAAATCGCCGCGCAGTGCATCATCCTGCGCCACCACTTCGGCACCGAAATGCTGGAGGATTCTCCGGATTTCGGTTTCCTCTTCCAGAAAGAGCTCCTGCCGCTGGTTGTTGAGCTCCACCACCTCCTCAGGCTCCAGATAGACACTGGCTCCACTCGCACTGTAATCAACAATCATCCCCTTGAACGAGCGCAGCATCCCCACAGGGAGATTAACGGTGAGTCGGTTATTGCGAATGCTCAGATGGAGCTCCTCTGCTGTATCTGGTGCACGCTTCTTGATCAACCCGCGTATCTTCTGTTCAATACGGACCTGCAGCTTGGTCAATCGGCTGCGGATGAGTTTAAGGTCGCTGGAGGCGTTATCTCTAACCTCGCCGTCGGGAGCGAATGTTTGCTTGAAACGCTTGGCGAGTTGGTCAACATCGACGAATCTGGCCAGTCTTTCACTCAGTGTGGGGTACTTGTGCTCACTCAGCTTGCGCAAGCGTCTTGTCGTCTGAGTGCATACTTCAAGGAGCTCACTCAGGTGTATGATGTCGTCGCGCTCCGGCTCCATCCCTGCACCGAAGTGCGCAAGGAAGCCAACGTCTTCCGGCAGGAGGGAGAAGCCCAGTCCGTCGCGGGAGAACTTCTCTTCGAGCAGACGCGCCGCTTCGGTAGTCTCATCAAGGTTGCGCTGTATTGTTTCGCGCTCGAAAGAGACTTTCCAGCTTTCGAGTCGTTGACGCGCGGCTTCCGACTGGCAGTGACCCGCAGCAAGCTCTAGCAGGCGGTCGAATTCGAGTTGCGCATAAAGTCGGGAGAGATCCATCGGAAGTCAGCGTTCCTCCTCCGTCGGCAGCAGCGCGTGTGCGTGGAGCATGGTGCAAAGGAAAAGCGCTCTGCACACCTGGTCTTCTTGCACAGGTTCTTGTATAGTCGCAGTCTGAACCATCAGATGCCCAACGTCAATTATACCTGCTTAGTCTGCTTGAGCCTTGGGTAGAGACGTTCCTTCTGCCTCGCGTACATGAGGTCCTCTCAACTGCGATGGTGGCCTTGCTATAATCCCGCCGTGTTCCGTCGGCTTACGATTCTACTGGTGACCGCGATATGCCTTCTGGTTTCTCTGCGTCCGGCCCGCGCGTTGGCAATGGAACTGCGGCTCGATGTGAGTGCTTCATCGTCGTCGCTGATAGCTCTGGGCATGAACGGGATTGAGCTCCTGGCGCTGCCCGTGAACAAAGACGGCTCGCAGCTTGCCCAGGAACTCGCCAGATTTCTTAGCACGGCATTGCGCAACGAAGGCGGCACACCCATCTTCACCGCAAGCGGGAGCAATCTGATGATTGGGGTGCGGGGTCAGCCTGGCTTTGCCCTTCCGCTTTCGCTGGTTGCCAATCCAGCAGGCGAGAACGGCTCTATCGAGGACGTGCTGCAGGGGCGTTGGGAGAAAGCGTTGGCTGCGGCTCAGCTGAGGGCGGAACCGCAGATGCTGACCATCCCGGTCGGCGAATGGCGGACGGCGCGCCTTGTCAGCGTGAGTGATGCTCCCATCGAGCTGATGAACCCATTTCCGAAGCTGGTGAAGAGTCGTATCGATGGCTGCCGCATAGAAGTTGCTGGCATCTGTGAAGGCGAAGGGTATTTGCTGGCCCGTCAGGGCGAGCAGACATTGAGCATTCCCTTCTCGGTGCGCCTTCTGGCTGCCTATCTGCCAGGTCGGCTGAGTCTGCAGGTGTGCGGGAGCGGCTATGAGCTCTCGGAGATTGCACGCCTAAGCCAAATCCAGCTGGCGGCGCTATCAGCGTTGCCGCCGGATGTTTCCTTGAGAGTCAGGTTTGATCCTGATGGATCCTCTGCGCGGCATGCGACACTTGAAGTATCTGCCAGCGCTCCCGGGCGACTGAATGTGAATCGTCGCATCCCGGTAGAGTTTGAGTACGCACAGTTCCTGCCGCCGCATCCCGATACCGTGCTCTTCTCGAATGCACCCGAGCGGATTACGGAGCCTGGACGGCTATTCGCAGCAACCCTTTTGGGTGGGGATCGAGAGCGACTGGTGTATCACCACCAGAATGGGTTGCGGGTTCCGGTGCGACTTCGAGTGCAGCTGCGGAATCTCAGCCCAGAATCGCAGCGCGTGTTCTTCCGTGGAGGTGCCAGCGCGCCCGATGATTCCACGCTCGCCGCTGGCCTTGCCAGCGTTCGGGAGTATCTGCGCCAGCTCGTGCGCGAACAGGGGTGCGTTCTGGTCCTCGCCCCTGGGGCGAGAGCCTCCCTGTGGGAGAGTGAAATGGCGCATCTCGAATCGGCTTCAGGAAACCTCGACCTGATAATGATGAGTAGAGGACCAATTGCGGTTTTGGTAGATGCACTTCCGATAGATGCTGAATCGGCCGTTGGGCAGACGGATTTCGAAGTTCCGGAGGCGCCACCACGATTCCGTCCGGCTGTTTCCTTCCGTCGCTTTGATTTCGACCTCGATGGACATTGGTTGTTCGTTCGTCTGGGGCAGGGCGAGATGAAGAATCTGCGCACTGGTGTCGCATTGGTGGGAGACTATGGCTTGCTCACGGAGACAGAGGTTCTACTAGGAAACTCAAAGGCGCGAGAGCGTTACGCAGAACTCAGTTTCGATGCTACCGCAGGCGATGCCAGAGGTGTCTTCCTGATCGACGGAGAGCTGGTGGTGACGCCGCGAGTGCGGCCAGGCAGACCCGTCGTGCTCTCGCGGTTCCTGGTACCGCCTCACGGCTTTCGGTGCGTGCGAATCCTTACTATGCCTCTGAATGGCTCCCATTATCCAGCCAGTTTGGTGTTCTCCAGTCGAAAGTGACTCGTGCGCTGGTGCCTGCAGGGTGTGATGAACATGTACGGAGCTCCTTTCGTCTCCGAAGTAGCCGTTAGATAATCTTGGAGGTATGCGTAATGTTAAAGAGAATCAGTATCGGGCTGTCGGGAATAACGGCGCTGATCGTAGTGTTCATGAGCACGGCGGCGCTGGCTCAACCCTTTAGCCCGCCCCAGGGCGCACCTGGGAAGGCACTTGGTCGTCGTTCTGGCGTGGAGCGGAGGGACGCCATTCGGATCATCAAAGGGACCATCGAGCGGATTTCGGATGACTTCATCGTATTGGATGTGGACACCGTTTTCATCCCTCGGGAAGGTGCGATGAAGCCGGCTCCTGAAACGGTGAAGCTCGCTGTTGCGGACGCTTCTCACTTCGTGAAGGCCGGCGAGAAGAGAGCTTCCTTGGAGGACTTCTCCGCGGGTGAACCCGTGGTTGCTTTGACGACCTACAAAGTTGAAAGCGGTTACACGCTTCGTGCGCTACTTGATCCCGAGAGCGCGCTCAAGGCACGTGAGAGGATGGCGCAGAGGTTTGGTATCCAGCGAGGCGGGCGCTCAGGCATGATGCGTGGAGGTCCGCGCGAACGTGGTGGTATGGACCCCAGCATGAGCCCTGGTCGTCCAGGCGATATGCGTGGCGGTCTTGCCGGTCGCGGTCTTCCCCCTCTCCTGGTTGGCACTTATCTCGGCCCTAGTGACAATGGGGCAGCGGTGCGCCTGAAGCTCACCGGCATGTTGGTAAGGCAGCCGCGGACGATGATGCGCGAGCGTAAAGGTGAAGATAGGGGTCTCCCTCGGGGAGGGGATCGTGCGGTCGATCGAGGGAAGCGCTACCACGAGTTCCCCGAGCCGAAGGAAGTCACGGTTCAGCTAACGGGGCGTTGTCGTCTGTTTTCAGGTGGAGAGAAGGCTACGCTGCGCGATTTCGAGTCCGGCGATGAAATAGTTGCCATCATCCGTGGTCGTGCGGGAGCGGGAGAAGAGGCGTTCTTGATGATGATGGCTGACCATGAGTCTGCTGCAAAGCTGATGAAGCTCTTGGTGGAGCATGGGCGGCGGGTTCACCAGCGTGGCTTGGGCGAGAGACCGGCTAAGCCCGGCGCATTCTAGGCTGAGCGTTTCCACCACTGACAGTCAGGACTTCCCCCGGAGTGCCCTTCCACGAGAAGGGCACTCTCTTGTGGGGGGGCCGGAGTGTTCTCCCGTGCTGATTCGCTGTCCGCTGTGTGCTACAATCGGGCAAGCTCTTGAGGAGACGATCATGGCCAGTCTAAACAAAGTGTTTCTGATAGGTAATGTGGGTCAGGAGCCGGAGATTCGAGTGACCCCGAGTGGGGCTCAGGTGGCTCGTTTCTCGATGGCCACGAATGAGCGTTGGACTTCTCGCGCCAGTGGGGAGCAGCAGGAACATACTGAGTGGCATAATGTCGTCGCCTTCGGGCGGCTGGCGGAGCAAGTGAAGGAGTATGTCAGCAAGGGCCGTCAGCTCTTCGTCGAAGGGCGCATCCGCACGAATTCCTGGACTGATGTGAATGGTGTCAAGCATACGCGGACGGAGATTCATGCGAATCAGATTGTGTTCCTGGGGAGCAGGGGCGCAGCAGCTGAGGGGGGTGCCTCTCGAACAGCCCGCCAGGTCGAGAAAGGCGGCGACATCGACATTGACGAGGATTTCACCGTGGGCGACTTGGGGCCTGCTGTTGAGATGGATGATCTGTCGCTGAACCCTAACGACTGAGGCTCTGCCTCCGGCTTGGAGTTGCGGCCCCACGGTAGATGCCCGAGTCGGGTTCTCCCTCAGATAGGTCTCATCAGGCACTGAAGCTCTCTCTTGGCGCTCCTTTGATGATATAATTCAGGGCAGCCCGCACGGCGTATCGTCGTGGGAAGGAGTAACCGTATGGCGTGGATACTTTGGATTGTCCTGATCCTCATCGTGATTATCATTCTGTGGCTGGTGGGGATCTACAATCGCTTCATCGTGCTCAGAAACCGGATGCAGGGAAGCTGGGCGCAAGTGGATGTTCAGCTCAAGAAGCGCTATGACCTCATTCCTAACTTGGTGGAAACGGTCAAGGGCTATGCAAAGCACGAGCGTGAAGTGTTTCAGAGTGTAACCGAAGCCCGCTCCCGCGCAATCAATGCGGGCAGCGTGGATGAGCAGGCACAGGCGGAGAACTTCCTCACTGGTGCTCTGAAATCGTTGTTTGCCGTAGCTGAAGCGTATCCGGATCTGAAAGCGAATCAGAACTTCCTCAAGCTACAGGAAGAGCTAGCAGCGATTGAGGACAAGATTGCCTACGCACGCCAGCATTTCAACGACGTGGTGCTGGCATACAACACGCTGCGCCAGCGATTCCCCGAGGTCGTGGTGGCGAATATGTTCAGCTTCACCCCAGGGTCCTACTTCGAGATAGAGGAGGCGGCGCGTGCAGTTCCCAAAGTTGACTTCGGCGCGTAGCGGATGTCAGCACAGAAATCCGCGGCGAAGTTCATTGTCGTGCTGATTGACTGCGGCTCGGAAGACGATGAGCAGCGCATGGCCCAAGCCTTAGTCAGGGAACGGCTTGCGGGTTGTGTGAACGTGGTGCCGGGAGTGAGCTCTTACTTCTCCTGGCAGGGCGAACTGAGGGTGGAATCCGAGTGCCTTGTTATTGTGAAGACAATGACTGAGCTTCTTCCCGAGCTGCGTCAGCGCATCGCTGAACTTCACGCCTATGAAATACCGGAGATCATTGCCCTACCAGTGGCTGCAGGCAGCGAGGGATACTTGCGCTGGTTGGAAGAAACGGTGGGGAGTTGAAGACCCTAGTCCAATGCTCACTAGGACTCGTCGATTAAGAGTGAAGATGATGATTCAGTGCTTGTTAGTGCTCATGGTGCTTCTGGCTGGTCTTAGCGCACGAGTTGATGCTCGGGGGCAAGAAGATGCAGGTGCGATATTCCTGTCTTCGCACGGGGTGCTGAGACTCAATCTGAATAGCGGCGAGCAAGAGCGGATTGATCTTCACGCACAGCCGCTGCCCTATCGGCATGAGGCGCTTTCGGAAGGCGGCCACCTTCTCTCTTTTGTCGATCACGAGCTAGTACCTGGCTTTGTCGTAGTGGATAGTACGCTTGCTCCTCGCATCGTAGTGCGAGGTGCGGCTGCTTCAGCCTTCGGCGATGGCTTTCTCCTTGGAGTCGGAACCACTGAGACTCCAGAGGGCGTGTGCGGAAGGAACCAGGTTACTCTCTGGTCGCTTGCGGATTACCGTCGAGTATTCCGGCTTGATCGAACGATTCTCCTTACTCCGCTCAGCCTCGACTATCGTGCATCCGCAGAGGTACAGGGAGAAAATGAAGGCCTGCTGCTGCTCCGCTATATGCCCTCACTGGAGCCTGATCCGAACTACCCCTGGCAACGAGAGCTCACTTTCCTCATGCTCTCACCAGCCACCGGCACGTTCGTCTGGAAGCAGAAGCTTGATCCGGGCTTCCCGCTTGCAGGAATCGATTTGCTTTGGCAGGACGGAGACTTTTTGCTTCTTGCTGGGCGGGTCGACATCAACCATTACTACTATGCCTGCTTGGATGCGTCCTCTGGAACGCTACGGTGGCAGAAGAGGAGCCGGCAGTTCCCAGTGATGCGACCTGATTACCCTTACTTGACCTATGCTTCGGTATTTGCGGCATCCCGCGACGGTGACGAGCTGAGATTGGGCACTATCGACCCGGAGCGACCGTATCTCGCTGCAGCTCGGCTGAATCTCAGAACAGGAGAGATTCAAATACACGTGGACTCGTCGGATATCAAAGCAATGGAGTTAGCGTATCTCTCTCTCTATCCCGAACCACGAGCTCAGTGCACTTCGATTCACACCCTAGCGGGGGTAGGGATTCTGACTATTGTCCCCTGCGAGCAGATATCACTTGCCGGTCCCGATTTCCAGTGGGAGATTCCCTACCTGCCGTGCTTCGGTAGTAGTCTTGAAGCGGCGGTCTGGGGACGGAAGTACCTAGTGCTGGTTGAGCGGCCGGAAAGGCGACTCGCGCTTGGATACCAGGGGAAGGCATATCTACTCGAAATGGAATCAGGGAAGCTGGCTCACATGCCGATGTCTGGGCTGGTTTTCTTTGAGCCATGGTCGCCGGCACCGGGGAGGCAGGTTCTTCTTACGGTGGAAGAACTTGCCGAATTGAGTCCATCGGGGGTACGGCGGTGGAGTCTCAGGCTGCAGGAATCTTAACCTCGATCGTACCAGATCCCTCATCGAGCAATCGCGTCGCCGAGCCTACAAGCACTCCTTCGTA
>MVCR01000009.1 GCA_002050035.1 Planctomycetales bacterium 4484_113
CTGGGCTACGCCTTCGACATCAAGGGCGAGAAGAAGCAGACGAGCTACACCGACCGCCATCGCGGCTACCAGGCGAGCTACGAGGTCAGCCTGCGCAATCACAAGGACGAAGCTGCCACCATCGTAGTGCCGGAGCACTTCCCTTATGCCAACTGGAACGTTCTGTCAGCGAGCCACGAATGGAACAAGGTGGATGCGCAAACCATCGAGTTTCACGTCAAAGTCCCCGCCGACGGCGAAGCGAAGCTCACCTATTCCGTGGATGTCTGGTGGGAGTAGCGGCGTCCGGGGCAGGCTTGCCCGCCGTCGCGGGACGGGTGTTCATTCCCCGCCGTCTGGATTCCTATTCCACCCTCGGTGCCAGCGGTACAAACAGCGGGCTCAGCAAGTAGAGAATGAGGAGAATCAGACCGGCGACGGTGCCCAGCATCAGCACCACATAGGCAATGCGCACCAGCACCGGGTCGATGCCGAAGTAATCTCCGATACCGCCGCAGAAGCCGAACAGAATGCGGTTATGGCGGCTGCGATACAGTCTCTTAGTACTGTCAGTCATCAAGGCGCCTCCGGTGGCAGAATATCCTTCCGCGGCGTAATGAAGAGGGTGCGCTGGGAGCCACGACCTCGACTTTCAGTTGTCAGATAAGTGTGCTGCGCCAGCATCGTATGCACGAAGCGCCGCTCCTTCGGCAATAGACCCGGCAGCGGACGCTCCTGATGGTCCTGCTCGATTTGCTGAATGGTACGTTTAACCAGGGCCTCCAGGAAGGATGCGCGCTTGCGGCGATAATGGTCGATGTCAACTTCGAATTCAAGATACCGTCCGAGCTCGCGCCCCATCATCGCGCCGAGAAGAACCTCAATCGCATCCAGCGTCTGCCCGTGCCAGCCGATAAACGCACCCGACTCATGACTTCGGATAATGATCTCGATCCTCTCCGGCTCGTGCCGGTCGCGCTGGATGCGGAGAGAGCTGTAAGGGTCTATGAGGTGGCAGATTTTCTCCGCCATCTCCTGAAGATACTCCAGCACCTGGTGATACGGCAACGCCGTGACCACTATCTTGCCGTCTGGTTCGACTCGTTCCCAAGTCATCAACTCGCGACCGCCGAAGCGCGCGGACAGCTCGGCGTGCAGCCGCTCCCTGTCGGTTCCCGTCAGTTCAATCTTCTCCATATCGCGTCACCCGCACGCAGCCTATTTTCGCTTGAACGGCTTTCGTGCGCTCATGATTTGCAAAGCCTCTTCTTCCTCTTCGTCCTCCCCTTCGTCAGCGGAGCCGACGCCGGTTGCACCCACTGGCAGCTCGCCGTCCCCGCGGATGCGCTTGTCCTTCTCTACGGCTTCTACAATGCCATTGATATCCGCCGGCGAGAACCGCAGTTTCGTCATCCGAGGAATCAAAGTGTACTCCAGCATCATCAGGAGGTTCTGAGTCACGAAATACAGAAGGGCACCCGCAGAGAGAATGAACGCGATGACGATAAGGATAAGGTTCATCCATTTCATCTGCTTCTGCATCTGCTCGCCGATATCGGGTGCTTTCTTGGCTGAAGCCTTCGGCTTCTTATCCTCCAGCGATTCCAGGAGTTTCTTCGCCTCCGGACTCAGCGTGGTCACCTTCCGCATCAGCTTCTGCATTAGGTAGGAGGTCACGATGTACAGCACCACCAGCGCTAGTGCCGGCCAGTAGAGCGCCCATTTATAGATATGACCCGCGTAATGGATCTTCCACTGGATAACCTGCGACCACATATTGTGGTCCGCGATGTACTTGAAGAGCATCTCCTCGTAGTTGACGCCTTTCGTGAAGCTGCGAATCCAGTAAAGATTCATCGGAAACAGGATCTGGATGCCGAGGAAGCTCTTTCCCAGGAAAACCGGATCATAGAGCGCCCGGTAGATGCCGAAGAAGATCGGAATCTGGATGATCATCGCCAGGCAGCTGCTCAGGGGGTTCATCTTGAAATGCTGATACAGCTGCATCAGCTTCTCATTCTGCAGCTTCTTGTCACCACGGTATTTCTTTTGGATACGCTTGGTCAGAGGCGCAAGGTAAGGCTGCACCCTCATCGTGTGCACTTGGGAAATCGTCAGCTGCAACAGCAGGAACCGAACCAGCACTGCGGTCAAGATGATCGCCACACCATAGTTTCCGATCAGTGCGCCGATATACACGATGACCACCAGCACCGCCTGCGCAATGAAGCCGGTCATGCCCTTATACGCCGCCAGATCCACGCTTTTCAGCACTTCCTGCGGGTTCTGCGCCAGGAAGGCAAGGCTCGCCGTAATGAGCGGGAGGTACATCATCTATCCTTCTTACGAAGTGTGGTGAGGACAAGACTCATGATCGCGAACACTCCGGTCCCGCGACTTTGGCTCCGGCACCGGATCAAACCCCCCCTTGCTGAAAGGGTTGCACCGCAGTATGCGCCACATCGCAAGTATGCTGCCCCGTAAAGCCCCATGCTTCTGGATGGCTTCGATTGCGTAGTGGCTGCATGTGGGATGGTAGCGACAGCTCGGAGGCAAAAGCGGGGATACTTCCCGCTGGTACAGATGAATCAAAAAGACGAGAAGCCGACTCATCCCGTGTCCTCCAGCAGCCTCCGGTTCTTCAGCAGATACAGCACCTGTTTCCGCAGGCTCGCGAAGTTCATCTCGCCGGGAGCTCGCACAAGAAACACCACGTCCCAGCCGGGAGTCAGGACAACAGACTCCTCGCGGACAATCTCCCGGATCCACCGCCGCAGGCGGTTCCGCCGCACCGCGTTGCCCACTCGCCTGCTGAGTGAAATACCAATGCGCGTCCCCGCACCGTTGTTGCGGCGGCAGTAGCACACGAGTGCATCCTTGACCGCAAACGTCCCCTCAAGGAATACGCGGTCGAACTGGGCGCGGTTCTTCAGGCTGCGGAGCTTCATTGTTGGCACCACCTCAGGCAGCGAGTCGTCTACGTCCCTTGGCGCGACGTCGCTTGAGGACACGGCGACCGCCAGGCGTGCGCATCCGGGCGCGGAATCCGTGTGTTCGTGCGCGTTTCTTCTTCTTCGGCTGATAGGTTCGTTTCATCTACGTTATCCCGATACTCCAGAACACTTAGTTTAGCAGAATCCCGCCCAACTGCCAATTGACGGCGGAAGAGGCGATCCCCTCGCGACTAACCGTGAGTCGCGTCTCACCCCCATCCGGTGAGTTCGGGTGTTACAATGCTCCTGTGAAGCGGCGTCTTCTCATTACTTGCGCCATCGTCATCCTGCTGGCAGGAGCCTACGTCGGAATCCGCACCTTTGCCCAGTCGCCCTCGCCGGCGAACGCTGACGCTTTCCTTTTCGCCTCCGAGGTTGAGAAGATTCGCCAAGCTTCTTCAGAGAGCACGCTCGGCGTCTGGCGGGAAAGGCTGCTGCAGCGGGCGCGCAACGAAGCCGCTTCCGACTTCCCACTCGAGGAGAAAGGCAATCTGGCGGTAGCGCCTATCGTGGCTCGCCTCGCCCTCGCCGTCGTGCTCACGGGCGATGAGAGTCTGCGACAGGCGGCAGTTCGCGACATGCGCAGGCTGCTCGCGCTGGATTCCTGGACCAGCTCGCGTCACCGCGGAATGTGCGACTTACATGCAGCAGACACGGCTGTTGCCGTCGCCCTCGCATACTGTCTGTTGCGTCCAGAGTTGAGCAAGGCAGAGCGCACCTTGGTAATAAGCGGGCTTTCACGGCTGGCAACTAAACCTTACCTGAACGATGTGCGCAAGAAGCGCTGGAATGTAACGAATTCGTTCAACTGGAATGGAGTCATCAATGGTGGGATGCTCGCGGTCGCGCTGCTTCTGGAGCCTGAGGGCAACCCGCGAATCGAACCTGCGGCAAGGCAACTTCTCCAACGATACTTGAATCACTTCGCGGATGATGGCGGCTGGGACGAAGCTGCTGACTACCTTTGGTATGGGCTGCACAATCCCTCGTTTGCGGCTTATCTTGCTGACAAACGAGGTCGTTCGCTGGCTTTTCCGAACGAGGTTCTCGAAGCTCCTTCCTGGCAGGAGAAGTTCACCAGCCCCAGCGGACGCACACCTCCCTTCGGCGACGCTACCTGGCGGGCGAAGCCATCCTCCGCTGCCGGCTATCTCGCACTGGCTTCAGGTGACCCCGCTGCTATGCGGGCGTTCGCCACTCGTGGTCCGTCCACCGATCCCATAGACCTTCTGTATCTGGGGGATCTGGATGAAATTAACCCGCCACCAGCGCCGCCGCCGCCCAAGCGCTACATCTCCCCTATTGGCTGGGCGGTAGCATGCAAGGGTGACGCTTGGCTGGCGATTCGCGGTGGGCTCACTTCGGCAAACCACTCGCACCTCGATCTTGGCAGTTTCGTCCTCGAAGCTGGTGGGAAGGTCCTGCTCACGGATCCTGGCGTACCCCACCCTTATCCCTACAGCGAAGGCTACTTCGACCCGGTGAAACGCTGGCAGCATCCAGCCGTGCGCAGTTCGTCGCACTCAACCATCGTTATCGGAGCCAATCAGCAGACTCTCACCGCGCGCTTCGATGTGCATCTGGAAGACGACGCACTGGTAGGCGAGATGACGCAGGGCTACGGGGATGCTCTCAAACGGTGGCGGCGCACCTGGCGCCTGCAGAGCAACACATTGATGGTCGAAGACGTTGTCGAACTTTCATTCCCGCAACTGGTGACGTGGAGCTTCGTGGCGCCCGAACCCTGGAACGACACGGTCCACACGCGGCGCTGGCAAAGTGCTGGCTTTAACCTGCAGATTGCAGACGGTCCTACCCCTGCATCTGTGAGGCGGGCAGAACCAGTTCTTGGGCGTGCTTATCCGCTGGAAATCAGCTTGCCTCTTGCGGAAAGCTTCCACCTGGAGTGGCGGTTTCGCTGGGCAGATTGAGAGGTCTTCAGCCCCTTAGCGCGCAGTCCGCACATTGATTCTCCGCGTGCATGAGCACTGACTGACTGAGACTACTCCCTCGACTTCCCAGCGCCCTGCGTGCCTTCCAGGTACCGCAGGTTCAGCTCGTTGTCGATGTCATAAGCCAATCGTGGTAGCGGCAGCAAAATCCCCCGAGCAGCACAATCAAGAAGCCTGCTGGCGCGCCGCTCAAGCTCGGCAATGGATACCGTGCCGAGCAGGTACTTGACGATGATGCTCAGTCCCAGCATATACGCCAGCCTCCATGGATACTTGCGGGCGCGGCAGGCGTCACGCGCCAGGGGGATGTTCTTCCTCAACGCCAGACCGCTCGCGTAGAAGATACTTCCCATAGTGACATCTCCCTCACGCGTGCGATTAAAACGGTTCGGGCAGTTGGGAAAGGCGGCGACGAAGTCCTCCTTGCGGATGACGGGCACACACATCTCCGCTTCCGGCGGCACCGATGCGAGAAAGCGCGCGAAATCATCGCTGGTTGCCAGCGGTAGGTCGGGAGATACCAGCAGGAATGAATGCTTCCAGCCAAGATACTCCGCCCCCCGCATCACGTTGTCCATCAAGGTCTCACCTTCGAGAAGCCACCGCGCTCTGTCTCCGAACGGCGCGACTTCCTCCCGGATATCCGGTGGTCCCACAATCGCCACCGGCGGCACCAAGTCAGGAATCCCCAGAGTCGCTTCAACCCCGCGAGTCAGTAGCGACTTGCCTTGATAGAGGATTAACGATTTCACCTTAAGGGGAAAGCGCTCCTTCAATCGCCGCGGCATTCTACCGCCAGAAAGCACAATTGCCCGAATCGCACCACGCACGAGCCGATGTTAGCACAAGCCTCTTTACTCTGAGCCTCCTCTGCGCTCGCCTTTCGAATCACCCTTGGTTGAACTCTTACTCACACGCGCACGAAGGTATCCATCCGTAAGCTCGGCGACTATCCCGCTTCCCACTGGTGCTTCCTCGATGCTTCGCAAGATGCGGGTTTGCTCCTCGTCCCACACCAGCGCATAACCACGTGAAAGCGTCGCCTCGGGATCAATCGCTGCGAGCTTCGCCTGCGCAAGTTGAACGCTTTGCAGGCGTACCCCGAGAGCACGTTTCGCCCCCGCAATCAGCATCTCCGCAGAGGAATCCAGCGCCGCCATTCCATCACGCACTCGCCCGAGCACTCTGCGTGGAGATAGCCGTACCGCTTGCTCCTCAACTGCATGCTTCGCAGCCTGCAACCACTGACGCGCTATCCGCGCCAGCGTATGCGCATCGCCCCCCAGTGCTTCGTCGTATCGAGAAAGCCTCTCGACAACACTCGCAGCAAAGCGCTCTGCCTTCACCGTGCGAAAACCCGTGAGCGCAAGCCGCAGACGATTGAGCGTTGCCCCAGCGAGCTGCTGCGACGCATTGCTCAGGTTTTTTCGCAGAGCAACGATATCGGGAGCCACCAGCTCTGCTGCCGCCGACGGCGTGGGCGCACGCCGGTCCGCCACGAAGTCAGCGATAGTGAAGTCAATCTCGTGCCCGATGCCGCTGATGAGCGGAATCTTGAGCCCGTAGATCACGCGTGCAAGCTTCTCGTCATTGAAGCACCAGAGGTCTTCCAGCGACCCGCCGCCGCGAACTAGCAGGATGACCTCCACGAGGCCGCTTCCCTCAGCACGCTTTAGGGCTGAGATAATGCTTGGTGGAGCTTTCTTACCTTGCACCAGGGCTGGAAACAGAATCGCCCGTAAGTAAGGTGCCCGACAGGAAAGCACCCGGACAACGTCCGTCAATGCCGCCGCCTCCCGACTTGTCACGATGCCCACTCTGCGCGGCAGTGCTGGAATCGGCAGCTTGTGCTCCTCGTCGAACAGCCCCTCCCCCGCCAGCTTCCGTTTCAGCATTTCAAAGCGCTGCGCCAGCTCTCCTTCGCCGCGCACGATGAAATCCCGCACCACAAGCTGGTAGGTTCCCTTCTTCTCGTAAACGCCGATATCGCCAAATGCCAGAATCTCCACGCCGTCGGCGAGCTGCTGTCGGTGCTCTCGCCTAAAGCCAAAGAAGACGCACGGAAGCTCCGCGTTTTCATCCTTGAGCGTGAAGAAGAGATGTCCGGTGGGTGAGAGCTTCACATTGCTAGTCTCCCCGCGCACCCAGATGCCAGCGAGCATCGGCTCGCTTTCCAGCAATCCCCGGATGACACGCGTCAGCTCACTTACGGTCAGCGGGTGCTTCTCGGAAGCGGACACTGTCACTTCTACCTCGTCCACAGAGCAATCCTACATCAAGAGTCCTTTGCGGACAAAGACCTGGCGGCAAATCTCTGCCGCCCGCGCCAGCGTTCGCGACCTGCAGATGCGGGACCGCAGTTTCTCCAGCCGTTCTCGCATCGCTATAGCACGTGCGTCATCCGAGAGAAGATTCAGCGCCTCCTTCGCCAGACTCTCTCCATTGCATTCGCCGCGAACGAGTTCTGGAACCACTTGCCCACCCGCGATGATATTCGGAAATGCGTAGAACGGTAGGCGGAACTTCGTGAAAGTGGAATACATGAAATCCTGCCAGGGCGGCAGGCGGTAGGTCATAATATGCGGAGTCGCTGCAACCGCGCACTCATGCGTTGCCGTGCCGGATGCGACCAGCATCAGATCAGCATGCGAGATGAGGTCGTATCTCAGTTCTGGCTCCAGCAGCGCGACCTCGAGGTTCCGCCGTCTCAGTTCGCTCAAGATGCAGTTTCTCAGATGCGAATGCGCCACCGGCAGGGCGAAGACGATCTCCGGCAGCGATTGCTGGATCAGCCCTGCCGCGTCCAGCAGCGGCCCGCCGATAAGCTTGACCTCCTGACGCCGCGACCCCGGCATCAATCCTACTAATTTATTATCCCCAGCACCGCACATTTCCCGGAACCGTGTCCGCTCCAGGTTCGGCTTGACCATCTCACAGAGGGGATGCCCGATGAACTCAAAAGGAACTTCGAAGAACTCGAATAGCTCGAACCCCAGTGGGTAGATAACCAGCGCGAAATCGCAGTACTCACGCATAGCGTTAAAGCGCTTCCCGATTCGGCGCTGAAAAGCAAGTGGCTGCTCTTCGATGCGTTGGAGACGCCGATCGAACGCCGCCTGCCAGAGCGTAGGCGCTAAGTAGTAGATGATCGGCCCAGAAAAACCCCGCCTGCGGATCGTCTCCGCCAATCGCAGGTTGAAATACCGATTGTCCACCAGAATGACGGCATCCACCCCACCCTCAAGAATGAACTTCACGGCGCGATTGAAAAGGGAAAGATGAAACGGCAACTGCCCGAGGTTCGAGAATACGCCCACTGCTGAATGCGCAACCGGATCGGCGACGAGGTGCGCTCCTTCAGCCTCAAGATTCACCGAGCCGAGTGCGCTGAGCGTGAGCTTGGGCATGTGCGACTGCTCACGAAGCGCACGCACCAGATATGACGCGTGCAGATCGCCGGAAAGCTCGCCGGTGGCGAGGAAAAGGTGCAGGCGATCCGAAGAAGCAGGGAATGCACACATTCACTTGTTCCCAATGGGGTAGCTGCTGCCAGCGAATTCAGGGAAGTGAAACGCCTTCCCCTCGCGGTATGAACGCATCGCCTCCAGCGCTACCTGCAGCGTGTATATCGAGTCCTCTCCACTCACACTTGGAGGCAAATCATGCTGCACCGCCTCAACAACACTCGCCAGCTCCAGTTTCAGCGGCTCGTCTCTGGATACCAGCCCGCTGTCCGCCCACCGCTGACCGTCATAGACGATGATGCTTTGCTCAATCAAGTCCACTAACCCGAAATGCCGCGTGCCGGTCACGAACATCTTGCGCACCTTGTAGGGTGAAAGCCACGAGAGTTCAATGTAGCCGGTCTGATCCTGGTCGAACTTCAGGGTGATGGTCGCGTGATCCTCATAATCGCGTCCCGGCTGGAGGCTGCCCACTGCGAACACGCTCGCGGCACGATGGCCGAACAGGTAACTAATCAGGTCAATGTCGTGGGTACCCAGATCCAGGATGATGCCAGTATCGAAGATACGCTTGTTGTAACGCCCTACCCTCAGGTTGGCGATGGAGTGTACTTGCCCTAGCGTCCCCTTCTGCAAGACTTCCTTCAGCGAACGAATCGCCGGATTGAACCGCTCCACATGTCCAACGAATACCTTGCAGCAGGACTCAGCCCCAGCTTGCACGATTTCCCGCGCGTGGTCAAGGCGATTGCTGATGGGCTTCTCCACAAGAACGTGTGTGCCATTTCGCAAAGCTGCTAGAGCGATCTCATGGTGCAGGGATGTGGGAACGGCAATGCTCACCAGCTCAGGCTGCAGCTCCAGCACTTTACGGTAGTCCTTGAAGAAGGAGACGTGATACTCCGCTGCTACCTCAGCAGCGCTTTCATCGACATCGGCAACACCCACTAGCTCAACTTCCGGCATCTCGCGGTAGATGCGGACGTGGTGGCGACCCATAAAACCAGCGCCGATTACTCCCACGCGGAGAGGCATGGCAGTCAGGCTCCTATTTCCTCCCCGACGACACCCCGCGCCCGATCGAGCATCGCCTGCTCAACCGCCGCGAACGCCTCTTTGAGCGAGCCAGTGAAAGTGAAACCAGCCGCTCCGGGATGTCCGCCCCCCTTGAACCGGCTCGCGAAATCGTTGGCATCGAATCCGCTGTCGCTACGAATGCTCACCTTCACTATTCCGCCCTCGTGTTCTTTGAACAAGAAGCACACCGGCGGGGATGCCAAAGTCCGCAGGACTTCAATCACACCTTCGGTATCCGCCAGCGAACACTGGCACTCCTGCAGCATCGCCTGGCTGATATACGAGTAGTAGTATCCGAGTTCATCCTTGGTGACGATTTGGGCAAGGACTCTCCCGAGAAGCACTAGCTCGGAGGGCGTTCGCTGGCTGTAGATTCGCTGCGCAACTTCAGAAGGATTGACTCCATGCTCAACCAGCTCAGCCGCCATCTCAAACGTCCTGGAGGTCGTGTTCCGGTAGGAAAAGCGACCGGTGTCAGTGAGAACTGCCGCGTAGAGGTTCACCACAGCACCGGGCGGAATGCTCGCCCCCATTTCTCGGAACAGGGCAAAGATGATCTCCGCCGTCGCAGCAGCCTCAGGGATCACCACATTCACGTGTCCGAACATCGCGTTGCTCACGTGATGGTCGATATTCACCACTGAAGTTCCCTCCGAGGGCGCAGACCCCTGAGACGCGCTGGCTCGCAAGTGCTCCAGTTCTGCCCCGAACTCTGAGCCCAACCGCTCAAGCCTCGCGGCATCAGTGACAATGACCATGTCGGGGAACTCATCGGGGAGCTTCTGCGTGTATTCCACTTCCTCAGCACCTGGTAACCACGAATAGGCGCGCGGCAACCGTTCGGGAAAGAAAGTGCGTACCCTGCGCCGAGCGCTCTTTAGGGTCAGGTGAAGCGCCAGCGAGCTACCAATGGCATCGCCGTCAGGATTCTCGTGCGTCAGCATCCAGATGCTTCCTGCCTTCTGCACCAGCCGCGCGACTGCGACGATGTCATCACCGTATTGCGGGAACATAAGGTTCATAGAACTGGGTCTCCAGAAGAAACGCCTGCGTCTGATATCTTGCCTTCACTTCGCAGCCGGTTCAGAATCGTCGAAATGCGCACACTTTCCACAATCCCTCGGTCCTCAATGAACTTGAGCCGAGGCGTGCGCTTCAGCTCCAGATGGGCGTGCAGTTCGCGGCGGATGAAGCCGGCGGCACGGTTCAAAGCGAGAACCGCGTCCCCTGTCACGTCTTGAGCCTCCCGCCGTGCTCTAACCATCACAAGAGCTTGCGACAGATCAGTCGACACCCTGAGCCGAGTGAGCACCACTCCGCGACACCCAGGATCCTTAACCGAACTCGCCAGCAGCGCGCTGATTTCGTTCAGGAGCAGCGATTCCAGCCGCTTGCGACGACGCTGTTTTTTTTCGTCAGGCAGCATACCCACCGCGATGATTGGTCTCTTTGCGTAACCTGTCAAGTATAACCTATGGGCTGATGCGGGACAACTTGCTCCCCGACCACAGAGAGCCCGCTGATAGCCATACCCCTTGCCATGAACGCTAACCACGGGTAAAATGAATACGCGAGAATCTCGCGGGGACGTGGTGTAGAGGCCTAACATACCTGCCTGTCACGCAGGAGATCGCGGGTTCGACTCCCGTCGTCCCCGTTTTGTACGGAAGACGCGCCGTCTCAAACACCTCACCGCGAGCGGCCGGCTCACTAGTTTCCCCACTGGTTGCAGACCCCTGCCGGCTGCTGTATAATCCGTTTGGAGGGCGAGGTAGCTCAGTTGGTAGAGCAGGGGACTGAAAATCCCTGTGTCGGCGGTTCGATTCCGTCCCTCGCCACGGCTTCGCTGACTGCCCATGGAGAGCGGTCAGACTCGGCAGCGCGAGGTCAGGCATCCCACCTGAGAGTAGAATTTAACCAAATCATTCTACTCCAGCACTTGCACTTATGCCGCTGCCGACTATAATGCCGCCGTCAGTGCTCACCCTGGTCATCTTTGGGATTGCGCTAGCTTTCGTCTTCGACTTCATGAACGGCGTCAACGACGCTGCCAACTCCATCGCTACGGTCGTCGCCACTCGCGTGTTGAAACCTCTCTGGGCGGTAGGTTGGGCGGCTTTCTTCAACTTCATGGCAGTGTTTCTTCTTGATGTGAAGGTCGCCGGAACCATCGGCAAGGGCGTCGTCAACGCAGAGGGGATTACTGAACTCGTTGTGCTGGCAGCTCTTTTCGGGGCCATTGTCTGGACGACAGTCTGCACCAGGCTGGGTCTCCCCATAAGTGTGAGCCACGCTTTGGTGGGTGGACTGTTGGGTGCCGGTCTGGCTTATGCAGGAATGGGGGTCGTCATGTGGACAAAGATATGGATGATCGCAGCTTTCATGGTTATCTCCCCCATTGTGGGCATCTTCTTGGGCTCCTTCATTACGTGGCTTGTCACGTGGCTGACTTACCGGTTTGACCGACGCCGAGTAAGCGCGTGGTTCAGACGACTTCAGCTGGTAAGTGCAGCCCTGTTCAGCCTTGGTCACGGCACCGGTGACGCTCAGAAGACCATGGGTATCGTGGCGGTGCTGCTCGTAACCGCAGGCATGGGAGCAAACCCCCAGGGCAACTGGTTCCTCCGCTCATCCTTTGACAGCACTGGCTTCGTACCCAACTGGGTGGTCTTTGCGGCGCATGCGGCGATCGCATTAGGCACACTCATAGGTGGCTGGCGCGTGATCAAGACAATGGGCGTACGTCTGACCAAGCTTCGCCCCATGGACGGTTTCTCAGCAGAAACTGCCGCGGCGACTTCGATCCTCGGGACTGCAG
Source organism: Planctomycetales bacterium 4484_113 (assembly GCA_002050035.1). Lineage (GTDB taxonomy): Bacteria > 4484-113 > 4484-113 > 4484-113 > 4484-113 > 4484-113. The sequence goes on from MVCR01000009.1 coordinate 12,284, forward strand.
CCCTGGGTATTCCTGTCTCCACCACTCACACCATTGCCGGTGGCATCATCGGTGTCGGTGCGGTCAAGCGATTCACGGCAGTCCGCTGGGGTGTGCTTACACGCATCGTCTGGGCGTGGGTGTTCACCCTGCCCGCTTCCGCTGGCGTCGCAGCATTGATATACTTACTGCTCAGGCTGTTCATCCCCAGAGGATAAGGAGAAGACGAAATGCAGTGGACCGCAGTTTTTTTCCCTCGTGAGGCGAAGTTCTTCGACTTGCTCACGAGTGCTACGGCGAACCTCGTAAAGACAGCGGAGACCTTTCAGCAGGCGGCTGAAGAACTCAGGCGCTCCCAGGAATTCGCACGGGAGATCAACCGCCTGGAGCACGAAGGCGATCGCATAACGCAGGAAACTGTCCGCTTGCTGCACTCCAGCCTGGTTACGCCCATTGACCGAGAAGACATAAACGCATTGATACAGGCGATAGACGATACGGTGGACGGCGCCGAGGGAGTCATCGAGCAGATAGCACTCTATAAGCTACAGGAGGGAACGCTACCGCTGAAGGGGATGGCCGCCGAGCTTACCGAAGCATGTGTCGCTGTGGATGGAGCGGTGCAGCTTCTCAACAAACCCCGCCATTATGAAGAAATGGACCCGTACTTCGACCGCATACATCAGGCGGAAAAACGAGCCGACCGCATCTACCGCGGCGCCATCGCCGAGCTGTTCAACGGAACCCACACCGATATCCTGTCGGTTATCAAGTGGCGCGAAGTGTACTCCCATCTGGAGGATTCGGTGGACTGTACCGAGAAGGTGTGCGATATTCTCCAGTGCATTGTGGTCAAGAGCGGATAGCGGCGCGGATGGGTAGCGACACCTCAACGGGAGTCGGCTAAGGCAGATCCCGCTCTCACCTACGCCATATACTAGTAGCTCAACGGCGTGTCTTCAAGACTCGAAATGCCCGCTGCCCTGTATACGTACTTGCCGGGGTGAAACCCCTCCTTCGCAGTAATCTCCATGCCCTCGGGTGCTTGTTTAGTACCCGCTCCGAAAAGCGGTACGAACAGTTGGAATCCATTCAAGTCTGGCTTCGGCATGTATGCCACGTTATCTCCGTGCAAAGTGGCGCTCACTGACACCAAGTCGCCGGTAAGCGGCGCTGCCCACCCACGGGCTATCCGTGGGCCGATCCATGAGAAGAGTACTGCTGCGTCCACCGGATAACGTCCATTATGCACAACTGAATAGAGGTGCGCTGATACGCCAAGAAGCGTTGCCAGATCGTAAGACCACATTAACTGATGGAATTCTTCAACAGAGGATGCGTGCGCGCGCAGCTTATCGAAAATGTAGAGAGAGAATCTTCCGCTCATCACATCCTCCTTCGTGATTTCATTCGGCCACAACGCTGCTTTTCCTTCTTTTCTGTCAGCCTGAATGAACTGCCACATTTCTTCTCTCCATGTGGTTATCCATGAGTTGTAAGCGATGGAGCCAGGGGTGAAGAATTCGTGGCTTACTTCAGCCACCTCGCCGCTACGCATTACAGACGCCCTAATGGTCAAAGTATCTCCCACGAGTTCCCACGAAAGGTTCTTGAGCTCAGGCTTGAAAAAGAGGAAGCCTTCATCTTCCAACTCAGCAAGCGAACCAGGAAGCACTCTTTTCACAAGCTGGTAACGGGTGATTCCATTAATTAGCATCTTCCATCGAATCACCTCCGGCACCCGCTCGTTTGCCTGAACCTGCGAAGCTTCTGTTGCTTCACCAAATCCAAACACTGTGCAAGGCAAGGCTAGCTGGTACGAGATGAAGCCAAACCCCAGTGCAGCAATCATCAATCCCAACCAGAGAATATTCCTTTTCGCCATGGCATGTCACCTCTCAGTCGTTCTACATACAAGCGACGCCCAACCTTTTCAACCGTTTGGGCAGCGGCAGATTGTTTCGAGTCCAACGTCCACCATCCCCTCGACTATCCAGCAATAGTCCACTTCGGGGCAGGCTTCAGTATACACAGGAGACCAGTGAAAGGAGTCCTTGTTAACGAGCGGAGTCCGTGCCAGAATGATGTAGGCGCCGTAGTTCCTACAATCAAGACACGCAAGACAGGGATGCTGACACTCCCAATCCCATTCTTCTATCATGCAGTCGCTCCAGACCTCAATCACTCGGCAACCGGAAGGCTCCATCCCAGGCACGTTCACAACAGCGGGAGAGTCGTGCCATGTTCTGCCGGTTAGACAGCACTCAGCTTCAGCCGCAGTCGCCCAAGCCAAGACTGCCGCGGTCACTATTGCGCATAATCGCCAACTTATCATTACAGTCCGCGCCTCCCTAAGAGCTTCCATGCACGTGAGCCAATGCACGCGCAAGTACAGCCTATCACAGGGGCTTTTTGTTTTCAACGTGTCCGTCACAACACGCTTCCTTGGTGCAAACGGAGGTATTCCCGAATGGACCCTGATATAATGGCAAATCGAATGGTCTCGGCACTAGGAACATACGCACGGAGAGCTCTCACGGCAGCCCTCGCTCTGGCGCTGCTTGCCTTGCCTGGAATAGCCGGCTCCGAGTGGGGCGAGCGTCCCGGCATCCATTTCTCTGATATGGCGCGCGTGGTCAAAGCCGGCGACGTCAACGCCCTTGAGGAGGAGATATCCCAGGTTGAGCGGGCATTGCGAGCCGATGTGCGCGTCGGTTTCTTCCCCTCTCTCAACGGACGAGATGCTGCTAACGTGGGCTACGAAGTCATTCGCGACTGGGACATGGGACGCGGCTACGGCGAGGGACACTACATCCTGCTCCTCATCTTCACCCGCGACCGCAAGCTGAGGCTTGAGTATGGCAGTGCCTTTGACGATACCGACCTTCGCAAGTACGCCGAGAACATTGTGCAGGCGGTTATGGTCCCGCGGATGAAGAAGAAGAAATATGTTCTCGGAACCACCGAAGGGCTCATCGCCGTGCAGCGGGCCGTAGAGGGGAAATACAACCCAATTCAACCGCCAAAGAGCTTCTGGGAGCGTTACCAGTTCATCATCTGGCTGCTCGTTATCGTCCTCATGCCCGGCTTCGGCTTCGGATACGGCTACTGGTATCCCTGGTGGTTCGGCTTTATGCTTGGCGGCTGGCGTGGCGACTACTACCTGGGCGGGGGCAGTTCTTCCTTCGGCGGCAGCGGCTTCGGCGGCGGTTTCGGTGGTGGCGGCTTTTCCGGCGGTGGGGGAGGTGTAACCGGCTCATGGTAAAGACCCATCCGAAAGTGCATGCCTTCCTCGACGAGGTCGGTCGGGCACAGGTAACCAAGGCTGTGCGGCAAGCGGAGGAAGTTGCAGCGGTGGAGTTCCGTGTCGCGATCCTGCAAAGCGCCGAGCCGGATCTAATGAAGCTCGCCCAACGGGTGTATCGCCGCCTGAACATCGCCCGTGCGCAGAAGCGACATGGCGTGCTGTTTCTCATCCTGCCCGTGCGACAGAAGCTGGTGCTGTTCGGCGACAAAGAGGTGAATGCGGTGCTGGCGGAAGAGGGCTGGCAGAACGCAAACGAAGCCGCTGTCACGAAGTTCAAGGACGGGCGCAATGCCGAGGGCATCGTCGCGGCACTCGACATCCTCGCGCAGAAGCTCGCCCGCCACTTCCCGCCCCTGACCGGCGAAGCTGCGACGTCTGACGAGCTTCCCGACGAGCCCGTGCGTCTGCAGTCGTTGGCTGAAGCCGAGAACGAGAGTCCTTAGCTGCGGCAAGGGGGCATCATTGAGCGCATAGCTGGAAACTAGCTCGCCTCTGTCTTCTCCTCGACACGGATATCTGCGGTCACCTCGACCGGAAAGCGAACGCTGTTGCTGATGAAGCAGTAGCGGTGCGCCTTTTCTATCAGTTCCTCCGCCTTCGATCTATCTTCCTCCCGCCCAATCACAAGCACAATGTGCACGTTTCCTTCGGTGAATCGATAGACCTCGCCATCGTGACTCACCAATCCCCAGGCTTCATCCTCGTAGGAACTGAAGTCCAGGCTATGGCGCTCGGCCAGCGCGACGAAGGAGGTCATCGTGCAGGCAGAAATCGCACCGAGCAGCATATCTTCAGGCGTGATAATGCCCGAATGCCCTTTGAATTCGGGCCCGGCCGCAATTGGAAGTTCCGGCTTGCCCTCTCCGAAATCCATCGCCCCTCTGCGCTCGCCCAGCCATTTCAGGCGGGATCGGTATTCAAAACTCTTGCGCACAGCTCCTTTCACAATAGTCCCTCCTCTTTGAATGCTCGTGTGTAGTCCGGGCTTACACTGCCAAGGACGCTTGTTTCAGAATCGCTTCCACGAATTGCCCGCCCGGCACCGCTCCCAGTATCCCTTCAGTCTCTCCGATTATAGTTAAAGGCACCGCAGAGACCTGGTACTTCTGCGAGATTTCCGGGAACTCGCTGGCTTCAAACACCTCCACTTGCACCAGCGGCTGCACCATCGCAATCCTCGTTACGGCATCCACCGCTCGCGGGCAATGTGGGCAAGCAGGCGTAAGGAATATCTTCGTCGGAATTGGCTTATTGATTCTTCCAAGCTCTTCCGCCATTGCCGGTGGAACGCCGTGGTCAGCGCCACTTGCCAGGAGAACCACCTGCAGGAGCTGCCCGAATTCGTAGCCAGCGGGAACTCCGTGGTACATCCAGCGCAGCCGACCGAGGTCTTCCAGCACCTGGACGGCTGGTAGCTCCGGACTGGCCCAATCCGGCAGTGAACCGTCTCCGTCATCCACGTTGACCTGGGTGACGGTGAGCTGCTCGCTCAGCGGCTCGACCTGAGACATTAGCTCTGTAACCACCGGGCATCCGGGGCAGTCCTCCTGAGTGTGATAGTGCGTCAGTGCAACTGCGCCGCTCATCTCAGCCAAGAGCTGCTTAACCGCAGCGATATCCTCATCTTTCAAGAGACCCATAATAGAATCTTATATACCGCAGTCATTCTCTAATTATCGCGGAGCCTGCTCCATTGTCCCATTTCCCCCTCATTACTTCTACGCGGTTGACAGCTTCACCCTGCATCCACCTTGCGGAGCCCCCCTTCTTGGGGTAAGATGAATGCAGCTTGTGAATCAGGGGTGAAATGTGAAAAGCAGGTCGATTCTGGGTGCCACTATTCTGGCGCTGGCTGTTCTTCTGATTTCGGCTTCGGCAGCGCAGGCTGCACAACGCGATGGCCGACAGATGAGGAGGCATGTCCGCCCCCGCCGCCAAATGATGCTTCAGCAGATGCACCGTCCGCTCGTCCTCAGCGTCTGGAGCCTGCCCTACTTGGAAGACGAGCTATCCATCACTCCGAAGCAGCGCGAGCGCCTGAATGAACTAAACGAAAGGTTCACCGATCAGGTGTATGAGATGATTGAGCGCTACTACGAGCATCCGGACGCCGATATCCTACGGTTTCAGATGGCGCTAGATCGGCTGAATCACCGGGTGGACTTCCATGCCCGGGACATGCTCAATCCGCCACAGCGAATCGCGGTCCGCAAGTACCTCTGGAGCACTTTCTCCAGATCCGCTTGGGACGAGGGCGGTGTTTCACTGGGTTTCGGTGTTCCCTGTTACTTCGTCGGCCCGTGGTCTCAAGGCTCTGAGGAAATGGGCCATCGTCGGATGGGGCGCGGTCACCGGATTCAGCAGGGTCGCCGCCATCGCGAGCACGAGGGCGCCCTGCCGCAATAGCCTATCGCGAGCGCAGGCATCGGGAGTCTCGGTGATTTGCGGGATTGACCGCCCCTGAGAGCATAAGGAGAGGCTTATGACGCACATCCTTCGCGGCAGTTTGATCGCCGTGGCGCTGATAGTGGTCGCTATGACCGCATGCTCCAGGCACGGCTCGGTGTCCTCAGCACTCGCGCCACCATCTGATGGCGACCCGAGATTCACCATTGCACTCACCGACGCAACCGGACTGCCGATTGAATCAGCTAGAGATAAGGTCTCACTGGTTGCACAGCAGGTGCACGATGGCTATCTCGTCACCGCTCTGATTGCTGAGCCGGCGCCGCCGCTGGGAGCCGACCTCTATGCCCGCCTTACCTACGACGACTCGCGCTGGCATCCGGTGGACTTCGCCATCGGAGACGCCTGGGGAAGCGAGGCTCGCGTGGTCTCGCTGGCGGTTTTGGATGCGGGAAGCCCTCTGCCCATCGGCATCAGCTTGCTGAAGCCATACCGGGATGAAGCAGTGCGGGCGGGTAAGCTTTTCTCCGTGCAGTTCGCCCCAGGACCAAACGATAGCACCAAATTGACCGCCCACGCTCCAGGCGATGCCAACCGTCTGGCGGCAAGTGAAGTGGATATGACGGTGGACGGACTTGCTGTAACCTTCAACTGGCTGGAGAAGAACCGTGGCGACTACAACCGTGATGGAACTGTTGCCATCGGCGACATCACACCTCTGGCGGCGCACTTCAACGAGTCGGTGGAGGACTCCCCCGGCAACGATGTCATTGACGGCAATGGCGATGGCGCACTCACTATCAGCGACATCACGCCTATTGCCGCCAACTTCGGCTCTAGCATCGCAGGCTATCGCCTCTGGCGCAGCGATAAGGAAGAAGGCGCATATCTCCCCAACTGGGACGACCCCGGACATCCGGAAGTCAGCGCCAGCCGCCCCGACCCCGCTACTTCGCCCCCCGGTCGGCTACCCTACACCTATACCGACACCGCGCCCGACGATACCGTCTTCTATCGTCTCTATCCTTACGGCGATGGCGAAGTCGGCGCCGCTTCCGACGACCTCTATCCCTTCGCTGGCGGACCTACCGACACAACGCCGCCGGTATGGGAGAGCGACATCGGCATCGTCAGTCTGGAGAAGGTCACTTCCCCGAGCGTGCAGCTTCGCTTCACTTTCGGCAAGGCGACCGATGCGGATACACCGCCGGTGCGCTATCGCGTCTACTGGCAGGAAGGAAGCCTCCTTGACTGGGCAACTGCGCACACGCGGGACTTCACGAGCTTCTCGCCCGACGAGCCGGCGCCCTACGCCCGCTCTCTCGGCGAATCCGACGGCATCCGGGGGGACAAGGACTACGCCGTGGGCGTCCGCGCCTTCGATTCCGCAAGCCCGGCGAACTTCACGACTAACGCGAACTACCTCACTACCGCCGGCGGGTCCCCCGATACGACGCCACCGACGTGGGTGGACGCTATCGGCATCACTCACGCCACCGCCGGAGACGGTCAGGTTACCATTACTTGGGGCGAAGCCACCGACGCCGATTCTCCGCCGGTGGTTTATCTCGTGTATTACGCCGAAAGCGCGGTCGGAATCGACTGGGAGGCGCCGGCGGAGCGCGAAGTCACGGCACCAGCCACGAACACAACCATCACCGAGCTAACGAATGGCGTGGAGTACGAATTCGGCGTCCGCGCTCGCGATTCTGCACCGACGGCAAACTCAACGACGAACACGAATACGCTGACGGCAACGCCCGAACACGTCGAGACCCCCTACCCCTTCGGGACTCCGCCGCAGGGCTTCACGCAAATTGGCACCGACCAGGTCAATGACACCGATATCGCGATAGATGGCTCTGGTAACCCGGCAATCGTTGCCGTCAACAGCTTCTCCACTCTCGGCTTGAATCTGTACTATTACGATGACGCTGCTGAGGACTGGACAAGCGTGAATATCGCCGCAACCGACGCGTTCTATCACCCTCAGATACTCCTTGTTGGAGGCAAGATTCTCGTTGCGGCGTTCGACCAAGATGCAGGTGAGCTCCGCCTCTATAAGGGAAACGCCGAGGCGACCGACTGGCCCTACGAGGTAATCGATAACTCACTGGTCGAGTGCTACGCCCTGAGCATGGATTACAGCCCGGTCACGGATCGAATCGGAATGGCGGGGGGCTTCGCCGTCGACCCCAATCCCGATGTCAATCAGGAGCTTCATTACTACTCCCGCCCGCTCGATGGGGGCGAGAGCGATTGGACCACTAATACCGTGGAGAATGACCAGGAGGAAGTGGTGGATGTTTCTCTGGCAATGCATCCTGTGAGCGGGCTGCCCAGTATCGCCTATTCCTCCGGCATCTACTGGTTCACCGGGATGGAATACGATTTTGAGGAACTCCTGCGCTTCGCCACCTGCGATGCTGGCGGTCAGTGGAGCATTGAAACCCTGCTTCCGCAGAAGATTGCCGAAGCGATCGCGCTTGCATTCGACCCTATCGCTGATGAGCCTGTCATAACTTTTGCCCAGACGCGTTTCATCAACTACCACGAGCAGGATGTACCCGTCACCGACGCCAGCGTTGCCGAACACACAGCGCAGGGCTGGTCCTACACCACTGTTGACGAGGGCTCATTCGATGTCGAAGGATTCACGCTCATAACTGTGTTCAGCGGCGCTGACCCCACTATTGAGTTTTTCCCTGATGGCACAGCGGTATGGGGATTCGTTCGCGTGCAGGCCGACTACGATGTTATCAGCATGACTTTCAATATCGCTAGCAGCCTTTTCCAGGCGTCTCGCCTTGGCAACTGGCAACTGCCCCAACCTCTGTGGGCAGACGGTGCCAGTGCGGATGCGCTAGCGTTGGGTCCCGGATCAACCGTCCAGTACTCTTTCGTCCAGATACCCATTCTTCACGATGGTCCCACTCGCAATCACTATCCGATTGGTGATCTGGCGTACTTTCGTCAGTAACACTCTACCCCGGTCTTGTGATGGTTCACGAGTCTCGTCCGGAGCTGGCGGTGAGAAGACTGCTTTGGACAATCGGTTTCCTCGCACTCCTTCCGTTCGTTCTCTTCCTCCAGTCCGCCGACCTTGAATGGATGCTTTGGACAATCGGTTTCCTCGCACTCCTTCCGTTCGTTCTCTTCCTCCAGTCCGCCGACCTTGAATGGAAGCTCCCTGACATCCCCTTCTTCGATGAAGGCGACTACGCCATCGCCGGGGGCGCCCTTGGCGACTGCACGCTCTCCGTCCACAGCACGCTGCCCGTCATTCCCGCAGATGGCGAGACCGAAGCCACGCTCACGCTCACCCTCACCGACGCGCAAGGCAATCCCGTTCCCGACCATCTGTTGGCGCTTCTGTTCAACGACGGTGATGGTCAACTGGTTCCAGAATCCCCCGTGACCGATGGCGACGGCGAGGCGACCTTCATCTATCGTGCCGGCCGCTTGGCGATTATGAATCAGCTCGCGGTACTCGACACTACTACCGGGGCAACGCTGAACTTCTGCCTGCCGACGAGTCTTTCCGCCGTGCTCACAGTGAAGCTGGTGACGCCCACGGAGTATGAGGCGATGCGAACCGCCTCGGCGACGCGTCCCGACATCTTCGACCTGGAGCTTGCGGCGGTCCCCGATGTCTTGCCCGCCGACATGATTAGTGCCTCGCGCCTGACCGCGCATCTTACCTACAAGGATGGTCGTCCGGCGGCGGGATTCCCCATCGTCTTCCGCATCGCGTCCGGTTACGGCTCGATCGTTCAGGAAGCGAAGCTCACCGACCGCGACGGCTTCATCGAAGCCTTCTATCAGGTGAGCGACCGTGTGGGCACGGTGCTTATCGAAGCAGTTGAGCAGACCACCGGCGCGCGCGCTTCCGTGGAGATTACCGTTGTCCGCGCCGGTCCCGCCAAGATAGATCTCTTCTTCGATAATTCCGGCATTCTTTCCGATGAGGAGGCGCTTCTCCCCGCTGACGGTGCGAGCCGGCTGCAACTGGTCGCCCGCGTCCTCAGTCTCGCCGATACCCCCATTAGCGGCGTGAAGGTGCGCTTCCAAGTCAAGAACGATCTCGGTCGCATTGAGGTATTCGACGAAGTCTCCGATGCCGCCGGTGAAGTTCACGCCACCTTCATTCCGGGCACCTTCCCCGGCACCGAGGAAATCACCGCCTTTATCATCTCGGCGCTTCCGGAAGCGGAATAGATTTTCCCTAACCGCATCTGAGTCGTCAGCTTTCTTCTATCGGATAACCCGCGCTATTGCCCCCTCACCGCCGGATCTTCAGGCGCGGGTCGAGCACGTCGCGCAGACCGTCGCCGTAGAGGTTGAAGGCGAGCACGGTGAGCGCCAGCGCAAGCCCCGGAAACACCCCCCACCAGGGCATGTCCAGCAGGTTGCCCCGTGCCTCCGCCAGCATATTCCCCCAGGAAGGTGTCGGCGGCTGGATACCCAGTCCGAGGAAGGAAAGCCCCGCCTCCGAGAGGATATTCTCCGCCACCGCCAGCGTCCCCAGAACGATGATGGGCGCCAGGCAGTTGGGGATGAGGTGCACGAGGATGATGCGCAGATGCCCCGCGCCAACGCCGCGCGCCGCTTCGATGAACTCCTGCTCGCGCAGGCTCAGAATCTGCCCGCGAATCACCCGCGCAATCCCCGTCCAGCCGGTAAGCCCCAGCGCAAGGAATATCGCCCACAAGCCGGGATGCCGGAATGTCGCCAGAATCACAATCGCCAGCAAGATCGCAGGAAAAGCGAAGAAAGTATCGGTCAGCCGCATCAGCGCCGCGTCAATCAAGCCGCCGAAGTAACCAGCGAGACTCCCGACGACAATGCCGATGAAGAGCGCAATCAGCGTCGCCACGATACCGACCAGCAGGCTCACCTGCGCGCCGTAGATGATGCGGGAGAGGATATCGCGCCCGTGCCAATCGGTACCGAGCAGGAACCGCGCTCCTGCTATCGGCTCCCCAGTCACCGGATCAATCCGCACTTCGCCGGATTCATCCACCGGAGGCGGGTGCATATGCACGCTGGGGGGCAGCCTCGTGTACCACTTATATTGCTTGATCGGGCTGTGAGGACTGATGACGGGAGCACCTATCGCCACCAGCACAAAAATGCCGATAAGCACCATTCCGGCAAAAGCCGGACGATGTCGCATCAGTTTCTTCAAAGTATGCCCCATCAGCTGTAGCGTATCCGTGGGTCAATCGCCGCGTAGAGCACATCCACGAGCAGATTCACTATCACGAAGGTAACGGCGAAGATGGTGACGCCGCCAAGAATCACCGGAAAGTCCCGCTGGGTAATCGCATCAACCATCGCGCGACCCAGCCCCGGCCAGGAAAACACTGTCTCTGTCAGCACCGCGCCGGTGAGCAGCAGCGCAAACATATTACCGATGACAGTAATGATGGGGATCAGCGCGTTCTTCAGCGCATGGCGAAGGATGATGACACTCTCAGCGAGCCCCTTTGCGCGTGCCGTGCGGATGTAGTCTTCGCCCATCACTTCTAGCATCGCCGAGCGCGTGATTCGGGCGATGATAGCTGCAGGTACACTCGCCAGTGTGAACGCGGGCAGTATCAAATGCCTGAAATTCTCCCACCACGTAGCGCCATATTCGGTCATCCCGCTCACCGGCAACCAGTGGAGATAGGAGCCGAAGAGAAGCTGGAGCATCAAGCCCAGCCAGAACACGGGAATGCTCACCCCAGCCACCGCGAGCACCATCACGAAGTAATCCACCGGCGACTGCGGCTTCATGGATGCCAGCACGCCCGCAAGCATACCCAGCAGTATCGCCAGAACCATGGCAGCAGCCGCCAGGTAGAGCGTATGACCGAATTTCCCAGCCAGAAGATGGGTCACGGGCTGCCGCTTCTGGTAGGAGTAACCCAAGTCCCCCTGCAGCATATTCTTGAGAAAAATGAGATACTGCACCGGCAGCGCCCGATCCATCCCCAACTCATGCCGCACCGTCTGCGCCACTTCCGGGTCGTAGCGCTGGCCCATCATTATCTTGATCGGATCGCCCGGAGCCACGTGAATCACGGTGAAAGTTATGAGCGTAATCCCGATAAGCACCGGAATTACTTGCAGAATCCGCTTGAGAACGTAATACAGCATCCGCCTCTAGCCTGCGGACTGCGTCCTTCCGACTCTAGTCCGGCGCCTTACCGCTCACGAAGTACACCTTGTCCATAGGTGTGTTGTTGAGCTGAGGTGTCCGATCCATCGCCGTAATCGTCAGTCCTTTCACATAGGGTTGCACCAGGGTTAGGTTCTTGCGCCAGTAGAGGAGAAGCCAAGGAGCAGCCGCCAGCGCGACGTCCTCCGCCTTGCCGTAGAGATACGCCCGCTCATTCTCATCCACCGTCTGCCGCGCCATCCGCACGTAATGGTCGAACTTGGAGTGGGCGAACCGCGTGATATTGCCCTGCGCTCCCGCCTGAGTGGATTCGAGCAATACATAGAGCCAATTATCAGGATCAGGATAGTCGGCCAGCCATGTATTCTGGAAGAAGCTGGGCTCACCGGCGTAGACCCGGTCGAGAAAAGTCGCCCAGTCGGTCTGCTCCAGCCGCACCTTGACTCCAATCTGGCGTAGATCCTCCTGCACCTGCTGCGCAATCTGCCGCGAGAGCTGCTGCTGATCTATGTTGAGGGTCACTTCTGCCAATCCCTTGCCGCCAGGATAGCCTGCCCTGGCAAGGTACTTGCGAGCCTTTTCCGGGTCATACGGATAGCCGGCGCTGTCCTGCTTGAAGTAGAAACTCCCCGGAGGTACATAGGTCTTCTGCCATTCTCCGCGGGACTCCAGGATGTTCTTGATCACGCTCTCCTTGTCTACTGCATAGTTGAACGCAAGGCGCAAGAACTTGTTGTCAAAGGGCGCCTTCTGAGTCTGAAAACCATAGCAGTACATATCCATCGCGGTTACGCCGTGCACCATCGCCGCGCGCGTGGGATCGCGCATAATCTCAGCCATCTTACCGAACGGGATATCGGTATGCTCAAGGTCGCCGTTCATAAACATCTGGTAGCGTGTGTTCTCATCGGGCGTAATCTTGAACACCAGGACGTCGATCTTCGGGCTACCACGGAAGTACTTGCGGTTCGCCTTGAGAACCACTTGATTGTCCCGATCCCAACTGCTAAACACGAAAGCACCGGTACCAACCGGATGCTGCGCAAAGCCTTCAGCGTCTTTTTCGACCTCCTCCCGCGGTACCACGCAGAAATTCGTCATCGCCAGCACGCCCAGGAAGGGCGCATAGGGCTTCGCGAGAGTAATCTTGAAAGTGTGCTCGTCAGGTGCTTCCAGCCCTTCCACCTGCTTGACCTTGCCCTCATAGAACTCCCTGGCACCTTTTACCAGAAAGAGCATCTGAGCTCGTTCGCTGCGAGTCGCCGCATCGAGGATTCGCGTGAAGCTGTAGAGGAAATCGTCGCTCACCACGACTCGCCCGTTATGGAACTCCACATCCTTCCGCAGGAAGAACTTGTAGGTCAGACCGTCTTCACTGACAATCCACGACTCGGCAATAGACGGCGCTATCTTAAGCTCAGTGTCAAAACGCACGAGCCCGTCGAAGAGTCGCTTCATCACGCTGTCGGAGACCGTGTCCGTGACGTGAGCCGGATCCAGCGTCGGCGGGTCAGCAGGAAGCGGGAAGCGATAGACTGACTCCCGCACAGTCTCCGGTTTAAATGGCGAGAGAGATGCCCGCTCTTCCGGCGGACGAGGCACGCAGGCACCAGCCACCACCACCGCCGTTAGACATGCTCGCAGAACGAGTCGTTGCCATTGCATCGCCTACCTCCTTGGCTTATCCGATATTGCCACTGGTCCCGGCGTGCTCGTTTTCCACTCTCCCTTCTTCCGCGCGGATGTAGACCTTGGACAAATCTACATTGGGCAAACTTGCGTCGACATCCATCCCGCTGAGCCGCACTCCGTGAACTCGCGACTTCAGCAGCATGTTGTTCACCTGCGTAAACAGGAAAAGCCAAGGAGCATCGTCCAGCGCGATTTGCTCCGCCTGCCAGTAGAGCAGCTTCCGCTTTTGCACGTCGAACTCCACCCGCGCCTTCTCCACCAGCTCATCGAACTTTGGATTCGAGTAACGCGCCCAGTTTCCGAGTGGCCCCTTGTTCTCCGACGCCAGAAGCTGCCACACAAAGCTATCCGGATCAGGGAAATCCGCAACCCACCCGCTGCGCCCAAGCACGAAGTCGCCGGTCTGCATCGTATCGAGAAAAGTACCCCACTCTAACACCTGCGGTTCCACCTTGATCGAAATATCGTGCAGGAAATCGGCAACCTGCACGGCTATCTGCGGATACTCAGCGAAGTTGTTGTAGTACATTGGAATCCGAGGAAGGAACAAACCACCTGGATGCCCCGCCTCCTCGATAAGGTCGCGCGCCTTGTCCACGTTGTAAGTGTAGCGCGGGCGCAGCTTGTTCTCCGGGTTGTACCAAGCCTTCAGTCCCGGTGGGATTATCCCCACAAACGGCTCGTACCGTCCTTCCAGGATTTCGTTGGCGATGTACTCACGGTCGATGGCATAGTTGAGCGCCTGCCTGAGTGCTCGCTTGGACTCAAACGGGAAGTCCTTCCACGGCTTCTTCTCCATATTGAAGGCATAGAACTGCACCACCAGAAGCGGCTGACGCAACAGCTCTTTCTTCAGCACGGGGTCACTCTGCACCCTCCGCAGCGAACCTACCGGAATGATGCTGGCATCAAGCTCACCCGTGTTGTAGGCTTCAAACTGCGTGGTCGGGTCAGGGATGACCTTGTAGAGAACGCCGCTCAGAAACGGTTTCGCTCCGAAGTAATCGGGATTCGCCTCCAGGCGAATGTACGAGTCCGGCTGCCACTCCGCAACCTTGAACGGGCCGCTGCCCACCGGATGCCTCGACCAGTAGCCAGTCCCAAGCTCAACGTCCTTTTCCACCTCCTCCCGCGGAACCACGCTGAAGTTCGTCATTGCGAGTGAGCTGAGGAATGGTGCATACGGCTTTGTAAGCTCAATCTTGAAGGTGTACTTGTCAGGCGCGGAAACTCCTGCCAGCAGCTTGGTTTTCCCCTGCCGGAGCTCGCTGTAGCCCTTCACATCCCGCAGCAGCGTTGCACGCTCGCTGGCATTGGCAGGATCGGCAAGCCGCGTGAACGAATACACGAAGTCCTCCGCCGTCACTTCGCGCCCATTGGTGAATCGGGCGCCGTGCTTCAGGTGGAACGTGAGGAGCATCCGGTCTTCACTGACCTCCCAGCCATCGGCCAGGTCTGGAATGATCCGGAGGTCGGAGTCAAAGCGTATCAGCGTGGAGAATACCTGACGCGCCACCGCGGCGCTGCGTACATCGACGATGTGGATGGGATCGAGAGTCGGCACATCAGAGTTGAGCGGCAATCGCAGGATGCCGGAGAGACGCTGTGCCGGTGTCCCGACATCCTGAGGGCGGTGCCGGCAAGCAGCCAGACCCAGACTGACCATCAGTACCGCCGCGAACAACAGAACAGTCAGGACGGCAGTGAGCGCGTGCGCATGACCTGAATTGCGGTTTGTGAGCATGCTCCGCCGTATTATACAGCAGGCAGCCGCGAACGCTGCTATCCTGCACTACCCTGCCGCTTCTGACGCATGCCCTTCGCGGAGAATCCCTATTAACTCCTCGTAGTATCGGCGAGGCGAGTAGTCTTCGCGCTGGAAACTGGAAGCCAGACCGCGGCATATCTCTGGCAGCTCCCGCAGCGCTCGCGCAAGTTTGCTCGCAACCTCATGCGCGTCATCCACCCGTTCCACCACTACAACTCCCCGACCACCGTAATCAGCCAT
>MVCR01000047.1 GCA_002050035.1 Planctomycetales bacterium 4484_113
ACCCCCATAACCGCGATCAAAGGCTTTGCCGAAACACTGCTGGACACCGCCCCGCACGATGCTCAAGAGAGCGAGCGGTTCCTTAGAACCATCGTCAGACACGCCGACCGCCTTAACAGCATCATTGAAGACCTGTTGACGCTCTCGCGTATAGAGCAAGAAGCAGAGCACAGGTCCATAATAATGGAGCCGGGCAGTATCAGGATGGTCTTGGAAGCAGCCGTTGAAGAGGTTGCCGCCCTGGCGGGGGATTTCGGCGTGGCGCTGAAGATCCGCTGCGAAGAGGATATTGAAGCGCCGGTCAATGCGTCGCTACTCCAGCAGGCGGTAGCGAACCTGATCGACAATGCCATCAAGTACGGCAAAGAGGGAAAAGAAGTGGAGGTCTCAGCAGAGCAGCGTGAAGATGAGGTTGTGATCCGCGTCAAGGACTATGGCCCGGGCATTCCGAAGGACCATCTTGCGCGAGTCTTCGAGCGCTTTTATCGCATTGACAGGTCAGCCAGCAGAAAGTTCGGGGGAACCGGATTGGGGCTCGCCATCGTCAAGCATGTTGCCATCGCGCATGGCGGCAGGGCGGAGGTCGAGAGCGCCCCCGGAAAGGGCTCGACCTTCTCGATACATCTGCCAGCTAAACCCGGGGCTTGAGCCTGGCTTACCGCTTCTCGCCTTACTTCAAACCGCTAACCAAGAACTCAAGGTGCCCTAATGAAACGCTAACTTCGCGCGGGTAGAAGGGCTTTGTGTGTTTTGACAAAACTCGAAGGAGGATCCTGTGAAGAAACTCGTATGGTTGCTGATGCTCTGCTTGCCTTTCCTGCTGCTGCCGGTTGCGGCAACGGCAGCGGAGGAGGTATCAGAGGAGGAGTTCGCAGAGCTACAAACCCAGTTCGAGGAAGTATCCGCACTCTACCATGAGCTGGCGGCGAAGCTGGCAGAGCTGGAAGCCAAGCAGGAGGAAGTCAAGCCGCTGCCTTCCTGGGCTGAGAACGTGAAGCTAAGCGGTGATTTGCGCTACCGCTTCGAGCACATCAACAAGGAAGGAAAGAAGAGCAGAAACCGTGAGCGCGTGCGCGCCCGCATCGCACTCGACGGGAAGGTGAACGACCAGCTTGGCATTAAGATCCGGCTGGCTTCAGGCTCTGACGACCCGGTGTCCACCAATCAGACCCTGGATGGCGCATTTTCCAGTAAGCACATCTGGTTCGACCGCGCGTACTTCGACTGGCATCCCAACGACAACGTGTCCGTTTGGGGTGGCAAGATGAAGAATCCGTTCCACGACTCGGGAGACGGACTCATCTGGGATGGCGACCTCAATCCCGAGGGCATCGCCCTGCTGCTTGAAGGCACCGGTGATACGCATCCGTTTCTGACTGCCGCCCACTTGTGGGCCGACGAAAGAAAGGCGGCTGCGGATGCCAGGCTTGTGGGCGCTCAGTGTGGCATCAAGTCCGGCGGCAAGAACACGAAGGTCGTGGCGGGTCTTGGCTACTACGCGTACACCAATGTGGAAGGCGAGAAGGTGCTCGTCGACGCCGAGGACGGCTTCGGCAACAGCACGATTCCGGACTCGGACCCCAACGTAAGTGACCTCTACTATGCCACCGGCTTCCGGGAATTCGAGGTCTTTGCCGACCTGAGCACCAAACTCGGAGATATCCCCTTCAAGCTGTATGGCGACTATGTAACCAACACCGACGCCCCTACAGATGATCGCGGATGGCTTTTTGGCGCCAAGTTCGGCAAGGCGAAGACGCCCGGCGACTGGGAGTTCAAGTACAACTACCGCAAGCTCGAGGCTGACGCGGTGCTGGGCGCATTCTGTGATTCCGATTTCATTGGTGGAGGCACCGACGGCAAGGGCCATAAGTTCAGCGTCGCCGTCGCTCTGGCGAAGCACACCACCGCCGGTATCACGTACTTCATCAACGACGCTGGCTTAACCGCGGGCAAGAACTACCGCCGCTGGCAGATCGATTTCAAGTACAAGTTCAAGTAGGCGCGCGGTCTCTCCACGGTCACCATGGCGTGAGGAAGGGAAAACACGGCGCTTAACGCTAATGTCCCGCCAACCTCTTCCTCACGGTTGTCTAACAGCGTGCGGGTATAGGTTGACGGGTCGAAGGCATTATCCAGGAAATGACATTAACGGGAGGTTTCTATGAACAGGGCAATAGCCATTTCGGTATTCACGCTGCTGACCATCCTCATGGTTGGCAGCCTCGCGGCTTTCAACAGGACCGCTCTCGCGGCGACTACCATTGTGATGGATGGGTCAACCACGGTAGGTCCCATCGCCAAGGCGTTTGCTGAGTACTACATGAAGACTCATCCGGGCGTCAACATCACCGTGAGTGAGTCCGGAAGCGGCAACGGCGTCAAGAGCTTGCTGAACGGCAAGTGCGACATTGCCAATATGTCGCGATTCATGAAGCCCGAGGAGTTCAGGGCTTGTGTGCAGAAGGGCATCTTCCCGGTGGCCCACACGATCGCGATGGATGGTGTGGCGGTGATTGTGCACCCCAGCAATCCCGTGTCGTCCGTCAGCAGGGGTCAGCTCAAGGGCATCTACACCGGCAAGATTACCAACTGGAAGCAGCTTGGCGGTCCCGATATGAAGATCGTGGTCATCAGCCGCGATACGAACAGTGGCACATACGAGACTTTCGAGAAGAAGATTCTCCACAAGGAGAAGATGAGCTCGAACATCGAGTATGTGGGAAGCAACGGCGCGGTGCGACAGAGAGTGCAGACCACCAAAGCTGCCATCGGCTATGTCGGACTGGGTTTCGTTGACAAGACCGTGGAAGCGGTCGACATCGATGGTGTGGCGCCTAGCCGGGCGACGGTGGTCGCGGGCACCTATCCGATCGCGCGGCCCCTGTACATGTGGACTAGCGGTTACCCTGAACTTGGGACGCATATCCACGCGCTGGTCACACTGCACTACAAGGAGAAAGGGCAGGAGATCATCGAGAGCTTGGGTTTTGTGCCGCTCACGAATTATTGAGCAAATGGTATTTCCTCTGACAGCAAGTGCGGAGCCGGAGGTTATTCATAAAACCTCCGGCTCCTTCGCCGTCAGTGCTTGTCCGGCTTGAGAAGTGGAATCGACGACACATGATGGAGGGCGGATGCGCAGTTCGATCTCACTTGGTGAGCGGATTACGATCAGTCATCGGCGCATTCAGATAGCAGACGCTCTTGAGAAGATCGGCAGTGGGCTCCTGTTTCTCGTCACTTCACTCTCCGTCCTGGCAGTTCTCTTCATTTTCATCTTCATCATTCGTGAGGCGCTGCCCTTCTTCAGACAGGAGGGATTCAAGGAGTTCTTCACTAGCACACGGTGGTTCCCATCAGCGGCGGAGCCAGAGTTCGGTGCGCTGGCTCTCTTTTTCGGCAGTGGAATCGTCACCTTCGGCGCGACCTTGTTCGCCGCCCCGCTGGGAATCGCCGTCGCCCTGTTCCTCAGCGATGTGGTGCCCTTCTCGGTCCGCCAGACACTCAAGCCCATCGTTGAGGTCCTGGCAGCCATTCCCTCAGTGGTCTACGGTTTCTTCGCGCTGGTGGTCTTCGCGCCGCTGCTACAAGACCACGGCGGTGCGTTCCTTGGCGTGGGTGTCGGCATCATCGTCGCGCCTGCGGGGATGATCCTCTCAATGATAGGCGCCGACCTGCTCTCGGGTCTAATGCCCTCCACGGTGCAACGGACAGCCCGAATCGCTCTCATGGCTCTGTTCACGTTGTCAATTGCGTCAGTGACCTTCCTGCTCTGCCGGGCGGCAGCAGGCATCGAAGTCGTGTCCGGGACCAACGCTCTCAACGTTGCCGTCATTCTTGGCATTATGGCGATACCGACTGTTGTGAGCGTTTCCGAAGACTCACTGGCGGCAGTGGGACGCTCGCTGCGTGAAGCAAGCTATTCCCTGGGGGCAACGCGAGCAGAAACTTTATTGAAGGTCGTGCTGCCCGCGGCGGGAAGCGGCATACTGGCGGCTGTCATCCTGGGCGTTATGCGAGCTGCCGGAGAGACGATGGTGGTGTGGATGGCGTCCGGAAACGCCTCTCGGATCCCCGCTCCCTTCTACGACGTCCTGGAACCAATTCGTACCGTTACCGCCACCATCGCGGGAGACATGGGTGAAGCGGACCAGGTGACCGGTGCCGCCCGATATAGCGTTCTATTTGCGCTGGCTCTAATTCTGCTTCTATTCGTGTTCATCTCCAATCTCGTGAGCCAGTGGTTGGCTCAACGAGTGGCTCTGAAGACCAAGCCCCGTCCTGTGGCGGACCGGAGAGGATAGAAATGCGGCTTTCCACACGCAAGATACTCGACCAGACCTTCACCGGTATAGGCGGGTTAGCCACGGCGCTGCTAATCATCTCTCTACTGATTGTCCTTGGGCCAATCATCGTGCGGGGAATGGGCGCCATCGTCTTCCGAGAAACCATAGAGCGTCGCGTGCTCTTCCTGGAGCATTTCGGACGCGGGAACTCCGAGACTGTTGAAGCCGAACGGCAAAGAGCGCTACGAGCACGTCAGCCCATCTACGACGCCATTAAAGAATTCGAAGCCGGCATAATCGTCAAGCCCCTCGAGGAAGCGGCAAAGCAGAGCTACCGCGAGTTTAAGGAGGAACTGCGGGAAAAGGGAGTGTATGGGTCGGAAGGCTCAGAGAAGCTCATCGAGACGGCGAAGTCCGTGCGTGACGATTTCATCGCAGCCGTTAGGTTGGAGGACAACGAAGAGGCAAGACAGCTGACGCAGGCACTCATCGAGTCGCCCCACAGGGAACTTCTCGCCGGGACTGCGATGGATGGCGTCTTCAGGATGGCGGGCGACTACCTGAAGACCATTGAGACCGTCGACCTGTCCCGCCGCAGCGCCTATACAGCGAGCCTGCTGGAGCTGAAAGACCTCATCAGGCAGTTGCTGGGCCCCTTCCCTGACGATCCGAGACCCATACTTGTGCGCGACCAGTACGGCGAAACCAGGTGGGACCGGGCGCGCCTGGTCGCCCACGAGCTTCTCTACAAGGAAACCTACGCGGAAGCCGACAGTTCGGGAATGCGCCAGGGAATTGAAGTGCCGCGAGTTGAGCAGTTCAGAGGCACGCCGGTGGAGCCCATCTTCGGCATGGTAGAAAGCAACCTCGGAGAGATGATGCTTCCGAGGCTGACCTTCTACTGGAGGTTCATCACCGATGATTCAATAGACGCTCATTTCTTCGGCGGCATCTGGCCGTCCGTGCTGGGGACTCTCTACCTCGCCCTTTTCGCAATGCTTTTTGCGATACCTCTTGGCGTGGCAGCAGCCGTTTATTTGGCGGAGTACGCAAGAGGGACTCCCCTCATTCGCATCATCAGGTCCTGCATAGATACCCTGGCGGCAGTTCCGAGCATCGTCTTCGGCTTGTTCGGTCTGGCGTTCTTCATCAATGTCATCGGAGTATCGGATTCCAAGAGCGTGCTGGCGGGCGGACTGACGCTCGCGCTGCTCATTCTGCCCATCATCATCCGCGCCTCCGAAGAGGCGATACACGCGGTGCCGTCAGCTTACCGGGAGGCGTCGCTGGCTCTGGGCGCCAGCAAGGGCAAGTGCGTGCTCAGTGTGGTGCTGCCGGCAGCCCTGCCGGGCATTCTGACCGGCGTCATCATCAGCCTGGGGCGTGCGGCGGGAGAGACCGCGCCCATCATCTTTACCGCTGCCGTGAGCGTCGGTCTGCCCTTGCGAGCGTGGGAGACCCTCAGCAAGCCATCCCCGGTGCTTCCGTGGACGATATACAATCTCGCGACCGAGCACCAGCTCGTGGACCAGATCCGCCATGTGCAGTACGGCATGGTGCTGACGCTTGTGGTAATAGTCCTGCTGCTCAATGCAACGGCGATTCTGCTGCGTGCCAGAATAGCAGGGAGGCTGAGAAGCTAACATGGCAGAGACCATTACGAAGGCTCAAACGAAAACGGCGGGACCTCTGGAAGGCACGTCCGCTCATCATGGGATGGTGGCGCCCGGCGAGGCGGCGTTTGCCCAAGAGCAACTGCGGGAGGCGTTTGGTGCGGATGAGCAGAACCGACGCGAGGTCGCGGTGCAGGCGAAGGACTTCAGCGTCTGGTACGCGACCAACGAAGCGGTGAAGAAGGTTACTCTCGATTTCAAGGAGCGATTCGTCACCGCCATTATCGGTCCCAGCGGGTGCGGGAAAAGCACCCTGCTGCGCGCAATCAACCGCATGAACGACCTCATTCCCGGCTGCCACGTCACCGGCGAGCTACTCGTGGACAGCCGGAACATCTATAGTCCGGGCATAGATGTCGTCGCCTTGCGTCGGGCAGTTGGAATGGTATTCCAGCAGCCCAATGTGTTTCCCAAGACCATCTTCGACAATGTCGCCTACGGACCTCGGCTTCAAGGAGGCTTGAGTCGCGCCGCCCTGTCCGATCTTGTGGAGACGAGTCTGCGCCGGGCTGCCCTCTGGGACGAGGTCAAAGACCGCCTCAGGGGCAGTGCGCTCTCCCTTTCCGGTGGGCAGCAGCAGCGGCTGTGCATCGCGCGGGCGCTCGCCGTGGGCCCTGAAGTAGTCCTCATGGACGAGCCCGCCTCGGCGCTCGATCCGCAGTCAACCGCTCGCATAGAAGCACTGATAGATGAGCTGCGCAAGGAGTACACGATCATCATCGTGACGCACAACATGCAACAGGCGGCGCGGATATCGGACTTCACAGCTTTCCTCTATGAAGGCAGGCTCATAGAGTACGGCGCCACGAAGCAGGTATTCACGAATCCTGTCCAGAGGCAAACCGAGGATTACATCACGGGACGTTTCGGCTAGGCAATGCGGAGATTCAACTATGGCGGGACATCTTGAAAAGGAGCTTGAGAAACTGAAGAAGAGAATCCTCCTTCTCAGCGCGCTCGTGGAAGAGAGCTTGCACAAGGCACTGAGAGCCGTTTCCCAGCGCGACACCAAGCTTGCGCGGGGGGTCGTGGATGGCGACTCTGCTATTGACGAGATGGAAGTGGAAGTGGAGGAGGAGTGCCTGAAGGTGCTGGCGCTCCACCAGCCGGTCGCCGTCGACCTTCGCTTCATCATATCGGTGCTCAAGATCAACCGCGACCTTGAACGCATTGGAGACTTCGCAGTTAGCATGGCGGACAAGGCGGCCCGTCTTGCCTCCTACGAACACCGCAATCAGGTGTTCGATTTCTCGACTATGGGCGAGAAGGTCCTGTCCATGCTCTCCAGATCCATAGACTCCATGGTCAAGGCCGATGCTCAACTCGCGATGGACGTCTGCGCCGCCGATGATGAGGTCGACCGGATGAAGCGCGGTGCGTACGTTGAGGTGAAGACGCGCATGCGGGAACACCCGGAGGAAGTGGACTATCTTCTAGACTTGCTCTCCATATCACGCCATCTGGAGAGAATTGCCGACCATGCCACGAACATCGCCGAGGACGTCATCTACTCGGTGAACGGTGAAATCGTGCGCCACCGGCTAGATGAATTCGCACCGTAGAGAAACCAGGCAGCACTGCGACCCCGCCGCGCATCTAAGAGACAGCGTACTGGGGTGCAGGGATTCGAACCCCAATTAATGGATCCAGAGTCCACTGTCCTACCATTAGACGACACCCCAATCGCGACCTAGTATTTTGGCGATATTGGAGCAATCTGTAAACCCCGCGCGATGAACGCGATGAAAGTGCGGCGCGAGAGATGAGGCGGCGCCTCGGTTCAGGTGGCTTTTTCTATTCGGTTCCCCTCACCGAGTATCACCACTCGCGGGAGGAATCCTTCAGCTTCCTGCTCGCTCATCAAAGCGAACGCCATCACCACCAGGCGGTCGCCGACCTTGCCCAGAAGCGCCGCCGGCCCGTTCAATCCCACTACTCCCGGTCGGTCTGTGGGGATGATGTAGGTCATCCACCGGTGCCCGTTTTCGAAGTTGGCGCAGAGCACTTCCTCGTAGGGCAGGAATTCTGCCGCCTCGATGAACTCACGCGAGAGCGTGATGCTCCCCTCGTATTCAACCACCGTCTCGGTGATTGTCGCCTGGTGCAGCTTACTTCTAAGAATACGCAGCAGCATTATCTGCCTCCTCCGAGAATGAGGTTATCGATCAGGTGGGTTCCTCCCACCTTCGCCGCAATGAGGACCACATCTCCCGCCGCAGCCTCCGGCTTCTCCGCCAGGGACTCGGCGTCCACAACCGCAAGGTACTGCAGCTCTACCTCAGGTGCCAGCAGCGCACGCCCTTTCGACATCAGCTCCTCCGCGGCGAGAATCCCTGTTTGAAAGCCGCCTTCGATGGCTTGCAGGCAGCGAAATAGAGTGCGCGCCGCCTTGCGCTCATCCGCGCTCAAATACTGATTGCGCGAGGAAAGCGCCAGCCCGTCGGAATCCCGCACAATGGGGCACATCACCAGCTCGGTGGGGAAATCCAAATCCCTGACCATCCGGTCGAGGACGCGAAATTGCTGGTAGTCCTTCTGCCCGAAGTAGGCGCGGTCGGGCTCCGTTATGTTGAGCAACTTCGCGACCACCGTGGCGACGCCAGCGAAATGCGTCGGGCGATGAGCGCCTTCCCACGGCTGACTCACGCGAGTTACCTCCACTCTGGTCTGGAAGCCCTGCGGGTACATCACTTCGTCCGTCGGCGTGAAGACAAGCTCCACTCCCGCCTGCTCGCACTTCGCAAGGTCATCCTC
>MVCR01000048.1 GCA_002050035.1 Planctomycetales bacterium 4484_113
TCCACGGAAGAGGAGGAAGTGCCCGCCCTGGAGAGCGCTAGTCCCCGATTGATGAACGGCAGCCCCGCTGGTGAGCACCGCCTACCCGGACAACGACAAGCGGAAGTCGCAGACGCCTGCGGGAAGGGTGAGGATGCAGAGCTCCCCCACCCTCTGAATGCTGCCAGTTGCGGATGTGATGCGGAAAGATGCGGGAACGTAGATGTAGACTTCGGGAGGTTCTATATAGCCGCTCGCAGGAAGCTTGCCGACAAGCTCGTTGCCATCCCGCTTCCAGTCAACCGTCCCGAGGATGTGCGCCGAGCTCCCGAGGATGCATGGCTCATCCTCTACAGCTCTCAGCCAGATGACCGCGCAGGCGTGAGGCTTAAGGGTGACTTGCAGCTTGCTCAGCCTGCCGAGAAGCTCTCGCTCCCAGAAATCGAAGGCGATGAACTCATCATCCAGGTCATAGGCGAAAGTGCGCTCGCGCTCGTCGAGGTTCATCATCAAGAGCGCATCCTCGCACCGCCAGACTTCGAAGGCGTGGAGTCGCGGCTCAAGCTCGTAGAGTCCTCCGGCACCGCCGCCATCGTATGCGCGAATCGCGAGAGTATTGACCTCACCCGGACGCACGATGTCTTTCGGTATGGCGTAGCGGCGGAAAAGCGACCACGCCTCTTCGTAATCAGGCGGGAGTTCGCCCGTCTTGCCTATGCGAGTTCCGTTGAAGAACGTCTCATCGGCATCGTCCACCTTGCCCAGCTCAAGCGTGAGCGCTTTCTCGGCGAAATCACGAGGCACGACAAAGGAAGCGCGATACCATCCGAAGCCATCCAGATCCTTGTCCCATTTGTGGGGAAGACGCACCTCCGTCCAATCGGATTCGTCAAGCGTCGGGGAAGCGTAGTCGCCGTCGCCCGCCTTGAACACCCAGCGTCCCGATAGCTCAAAGCTGCTTCCGTCATCAGCGACCACTACCGGTGACTGGCGCGGTTTCGGCACCGGTGTAATCACCGGCTCAACCCATTCCGGCACGCGCACGGGGAAGCTCTTCTGAAGCAGCGCCAGGCGGGCTTCGTCCAGCTCCGGCAGATTGTCACTGAGAAGATTCATCTGGCCGGTGAAGGCGTAGAAGCTCGCCCAGGTTCGAGCCTCCTCGATGGTCAGCGGCGGGCGTGCCAGCAGCACGTCCGGATCGGTCCAGAAGAGCCTCCCGTTCATAAACCAGCGGGTGGAGCTGGAATAAACTGCAGGTTCAAAACCTCCCCAGGTCGCCCAGACATCCCCGCCGATCCTGATGCCGTCAACCAGACCGACGGAAGGCATTATTGGTGCCCCGCAACCGAGAATGAACGTCTTCTCGCCAGCGCCTTCACGAATCGCTCTCAGCCCTTCCAGGTAAGCCTCTACGGGCGTGGCATTAGCGTAGAAGCGACGCTGATCAGTGACGTAGTGCAGGAAGTCAATCTTGATGTAGTCGTAGCCCCAATCGTCAGTTATCATGCGGGCGAGGTCGCGCAACCAATTGCGGGCGCCCGGGTGGCTGGGGTCAAGCACGTAGCACTGCCCTCCCCAGGGCTTGAAGGACACGTGCTCCTTCGGCTTGCCAGCTTCGTCCTGAATCATCCATTCGGGATGCTCCTTGAACACAGGCGACTTCCCCGCGATGATGAAGGGTGCAATCCAGAGTCCGGCTTTCATCCCCAGCTCGTGAATCCGGTCGGTCAACCAGCGATGCCCGTGCGGGAACTTGTCGTTCGTGTCCCAGTCGCCGTTGGCGCGCTGATAGCCATCGTCGAGCTGGACATATTCCGCACCAAGAGGCTTGAAGAGCTTAGCCATCACTTCGGCGTTCTTGACGACCTCTTTCTCGCTTACGTCGTGGTAATAGTAATACCAGCTACACCAGCCGGAGCCGACCGGCTTGCTCATCGGCGCTTCGCAGGAGCCGGCGAAACGCGCAAGCAGCTCGTTCGCCGATGAGCCGAACTCAATCACCAATGTGAGTTCTTCGCGCGGTATCTTGCCGAATCTCTTCAGCCCAAAGCGGGAGACCGCCTCGAACCTGCCGTCCCGGTAGTGAACGAGCTTGTTCATTCCCACATGGTTGCCGGTGAAGCCGAAGAGAAGCTCGCCATCCACAACCGAGCAGCCGAAGGACTCAATCGCTTCATCCGCGCCCAGATCCTCAAGCTTCCTCAGCTTGCGCGGATCCCAGGAGTGAAAGCCGTTGGCAAGCACCATGCCCTTCGCAATCCCGAGCTTACCCGAGGCAAGCCGAACCTCTTCAATGTCGATATCATCGGCTTCAACTTCGAGCGAAACGCGTGCTTCGTCCCTGTCGGCATCAAGACGCAGAAGCAGGTTCAGCTTCCCGCCAAGCGTGAACCGCACTGAATCTGCGCTCACCTCGCGCGGGTGCGGCTGGACGAGGATTAGCTTCTCCTCGACCACGGATGAAAGAACGTCATCGGACTCGGCAACCTGCTTCCAGAAATCCGACCGTCCGCCGATGAGGAGTCTGCAATCAGCGAGTAGCCCCCTGCCATCCATCATCAGCGACCAGCTGCCATCATCCGGATTCAATGCGATTCTCAGTTGACTATGTGTCGCCATGCCGTTAGCTCCCAACAACGAAACTGAAAGAAGAACCAGAAGCGCAAGCAGTCTTCTCATTCCGAGAAGTCGCTCGCACGCAGGCAGCAAAGTCTGCACGCAGAGCATTCTACCCCAAGGCGAACGCGGTGGCAATGACGGGCAGGGACGCTCCAGAGACGCAAGCTCTCCCCAGGCAGGTGAACGCCCGTCGTCCGCGCTTCCATGCTGGGCAGGATGGGCTTCGGGCTGAGATCAGAGGAGCAGCTCACCAGCCCGGCAGTCCCGCAGAACGAGAGGCGGCGCTGGCTGCCGCGCGCGTAATCGGTGGTGGAGAAGGCGCGGCACGGAGACCACGCCATCTCTCGCGTGCAGGTCATAGGCGAGAGTGCGCTCGCCCTCGTCAATGTTCATCATCAGCAACGCGTCCTGGCAGCGCCAGACTTCGAACGCGTGAAGTCGCGGCTCAAGCTCGTAGAGTCATCCGTCACCGGCGGCAGGAGAATCCAAACAACACTCCCTACCCGAACGCTACGTCCAGCACCATCATAAGCGCAAAGCCGATCATCAAGCTCAAAGTTACCAGGTCGGCATTGCCACCGCGCTGCGCCTCAGGTATCAGCTCCTCCGCGACGACGAATATCATCGCACCGGCGGCGAACGCCAGCGCATAGGGCAGTACCGGCTGCGCCACCAACACCACCGCGGCGCCGACAACGCCCGCAATCGGCTCGACCACGCCCGAAAGCTGCCCGTACCAGAAGCTCTTCAAGCGCGTCAGCCCTTCCCTGCGCAAGGGCATCGATACCGCGGTTCCCTCCGGTAAGTTCTGAATCCCGATGCCGAGCGTCAGCCCCACCGCGCCGCCAAGAGTCGCCGCCGGAAGCCCCGATGCCACGCCGCCAAAAGCCACTCCCACCGCCAGCCCCTCCGGGAAGTTGTGCAGGGTTATTGCCAGCACCAGAAGCGTGCTGCGGCGCCACGAAGTGCTGATGCCCTCCGCCTCTAGGCTCGCGGGCCCCGGATGCAGATGCGGCAGCACCATATCGATGCCCCGCAGGCTCAGCCCGCCGAGGAGAAAACCGATCGTCGCCGGAAGCCAGATGGGAACCGAGCCGCCTGACGACATCTCAATCGCCGGCGCCAGCAGCGACCAGAAGCTCGCGGCAATCATCACCCCGGCGGCGAATCCCAGCATACCGTCGAGCATCCTCCGGCTCGGCTGTCGCGCCAGAAAGACCGCCGCCGCCCCTGCCGCCGTGAGCGCCCAGGTGAAGCAGGTCGCGATGAGCGCCTGCACCACCGGATGCATTCCGTCGAGGAATCCCAGCAGGTTCATCTCATTGCGAAGGGCGACTCCGAAGCCCTCACCACCGGCTCACAGCAATCGCTTCTCACCTTCCAGCTTCCGGATATCCGTCACGTCCTGGGTAACTTCGAGGGTTCCCAGATACTCGCCGTCCTTGTCGCGCACCGGGAAGTAACGGATGTGCACCAGCCTGTCCTTGAGGTTAATCCAGAACTCCGCGACATTGCGCTTTCCGCTCTTGAAGTCTTCAAGTATCTGCTCAACCGCATGCAGGCTCCTCTGGGGATGGCAGTGCTGCACCTTCCGACCCAGCACCGCCTTCGTGCGCACGAAGATTCGCTCGCCGGGGTCGTTGAAGTAGCGCACCGAGTCCTCCTGATCCACAAACGAAATGTCCACCGGCAAGGCATTCAGAATCGCCTCAAGCTGCACCCTTGACAGCGATCCCGTGCTCAGCGCGATCTTGCCGTCGACTTCCGGTTCAACCGCGGGTGTCTCCATCATCTTCTCCTCCTTGATAGCGGCAATTGCGGCTTTGGGGGTAAAACAGCAATACCCTATTTCATCAAACTGCCTTCTGATTTCAGTCCACTCCTGCTCCCCAATCACTTTCAGAGCCGCCGGAAACAGAATCTTGTTCTCTTTGGTGAAATGACCCGCGAGCGTCTCCGAGAGCGTGATTGCCGCTTCTTCAAGCCCGCTCACAAAGCTTGGGAAATCCGCGTTCTCCGCATCCCCGACAAGCTTGAAGATGCTCTTCTTTATCTCCCGGATGCGGTCATGCTCCATCCACATTATCTTCGGTGGCTGTGTGACTCCGTGCTTCTCCAGGTAGGGAAACAGCACGTTCTCCTCGCGCAGGTAGTGCTTTTCCGAATCCTCGAGCTGCTCCGCGAGGTGCCCTAGTTGCTGCAAATGCTCCGCCGCAGCATCAAGGCTTCCCGCGTCCTTGACTGCCTGCACCGCCTTCGTCAATTCACCGGCGAACCCAAGCAGCAGCTTGTGCTCTTCCATCAGAATGCGAATGGGATGCCCTTCCGGCGCCAGCACCTGTTCCTGCTCCAACGACTCCTGAAACAGCGCGATATGAACATCGCACAGCCGATGGATTTCCTCCACCGGCATTCCTTCCTTTATCAGCCTCTCTTCAATCTGCGCAATCTCCACCGGCGAGGTGCCGCCGATGAGCTTGCGGAATCTCTCCTTTATCTGCTCAATGTCAGCGCCTTCGTGCAGCTCCCTTATGAGCTGCTTGAAAGTCTCTTCCCTTTCCTCACGCTTTCGAAGCGGTGTGTGCATTCTTCATCCTCCAAGTTAAGTATGTATATCGCACATCGACCAGCGCTCACGCTTTCCACAGCCCGTGCAGGTTGCAGTACTCGCGCACAGTCACCTGCGCCGCCCTAATGCAGAAGGTCGCCTCGGGCGCGTCGCCCGGACTGAGGAACTCGCGGTAAGCCTTGCCGTCGGCGATGACCTCGATCCACTCTATGTGATGCTCCTCGCTCATCGGATGCGCAACGCTTCCTACCCTGACCTTGCAGCCGGTATCAGTCTGCTCAATGACCGGCACATGCTTCTCCCGTGCCGCGTCAACCGTGTTCTCCTCGTGGAGCTGCATCGGCTGCCCGCAGCAGACCAACTCTCCGGCGCCCTCGTGGAGCATCTCCACGATGTTGCCGCAGACCTCGCACTTGTAGATTTGAAGTCTTTTCGTCATCATCTCCCTCCTTAGCATGAGACTCAGTTGCCCTGCCCATTGCATCGTGTGATCCTGCTCAACGCTCGACACGCCCGCGGCTACCAGTTCTCGCCCAGCAGTTCGAAATAGGCTTGCGGATGAGCGCAGGCGGGGCAGACTTCCGGCGGTGCATCACCTTCGTGGATATATCCACAGTTGCGGCAGCGCCAGAAGACCTTGCCGTCACGCTTGAATACACGTCCGCTCTCGATGTTCGCCGCCAGAACTAGGAAGCGCTTCTCATGCTGCTTCTCCGCCACCGCGATAGCTTCGAACACCTTGGCGATAGCATCAAAGCCTTCTTCGCGCGCCACCCGGGCAAACTCCGGATACATCTGCGTGTGCTCGTAGTTCTCACCGGCGGCGGCAGCCTTCAGGTTCTCCACCGTGGTGCCGATAACGCCCGCCGGGAAATCCGCGGACACAGTAGCATCGCCACCTTCGAGAAACTTGAACAGCCGCTTCGCATGCTCCTTCTCGTTGTCCGCCGTCTCAGCAAAAACGCCGGCAATCTGCTCGTAACCCTCCTTCTTCGCCTGCGAAGCGAAGTAGGTGTATCGATTCCTCGCCTGCGATTCACCGGCAAACGCTGTCAGCAGATTCTTCTCGGTCCTTGAGCCTTTCAGTCCCATATGGATTACTCCTTCACTCTTGCGTTGGGTGCATTATACTCGCTGACCGCCGCTTTGTATCCAAGTCCCTCCACCGCCCTGACTAGCTCATCCGCGTCAAGGTCTTCTCCTTTGACCACGCCCTCGCCCTTCTGCAGACTCACCGTGACCGCTTGTACGCCTGGGCATTCTCTGAGTGCACGACTCACACTTTCCACGCAATGGCTGCAAGTCATCCCGCTAATGCGCAACACTACCGCTTCGCCGTCCGGCAGCGCCTCGGTCTCACCAGCAGGTGCCGCGCCACTGTACGGCGACCGTTTGAGCACGGCGAATCCCAAAATCACCAGCAGGGCAACCGCGCTGACGCTCTTGAAGCTGGTGGAAAGCGTCGTGGGAGCGCTGAGTGCGGGAACGGTGCCACCGAACTTGAAGATGAAGTCGAGCGCGAATCCCGCCGCCAGTGCCGTCACGACGATGGTGCCGAGATAGATGAAAGTGGTGCACTTCCCCATAATCTTCCAGACAGTCGCGAGTGCCGCCGCATTGGTCGCCGGTCCGGTCATGAGGAAAACCAGCGCCGCTCCCGGCGAGACTCCCTTCGCAATCAGCGCCGCCGCCACCGGCACCGATCCGGTAGCGCACACATAGACCGGAATCCCCAGCGCCATCATCACCAGCATCGCTAAGATGCCTCCCCCGAGCACTCCCGCCAGGAAGTCATTGGGCACGAAAGTGCCGATGAGCGCGGCGATGAAAAGACCCACCAGCAAGGCGCCGCCGATATCTCGCGGCAGCGTCACCAGGCCGTAGCTGAGCGCCCGGGAGAACTTCGCGCCGCGCGTCGCTTCCAGCCCGCAGTTGTCTTCGCACGAGGAGCCGGCAGTGGTCTTCACTTCCTCATCGCACTCCACAGCGGAAACCAGCGAGCCCCCGAGGACTCCCGTCACCAGCGCCGCCAGCGGACGGAAGACGGCGAAGACCGGTCCCAGCAGGCTGTAGGTAACCAGGATGCTGTCCACGCCCGTCTGCGGAGTGGAAAGGAGAAAAGACGTGGTCGCCCCCCGGCTGGCACCGCTTCTTCTGAGCGAAGCCGCCACCGGAATGACGCCGCAAGAACACAGCGGCAGTGGAATCCCGAAGATGGTGGCTTTCACCACTGGCCATACCCTCCTGCCGCCGAGCTGCCGCTCCACCATCTTCTGCGGGATGAACACGTGCAGCACTCCAGCGACGACGAATCCCAGCAGAAGATAAGGCGCCATTTCGCCGAGCACATCCCAGAACCCGGCAGCGATATTCGCTATCATCTCAAGCACAGCAATTACCATCGCACATCGAGAATCACCATTGTCCGCCGGCGAACGCTCCGGCTGGTTAGAACATCCTTATGCCGCAGCCGAACGTGTTATCGTGCTCACTTCCACGGGAAACGAAACAGCGTGTTCGACCGGCCCAGCTCAGGCTCGTGCGGGGGCAGGGCTTCAAGCATCGATGCTGTCAGCTCTACCCTACGGTGCCTCCTCTTTGGACTTCTTCTCCTCCTCTTCCTTCCTCTTGCATTCCGGGCAGATCCCGATCAGCTCCAGCTTGTGACCGGTGACCTCGTAGTCCGTGAGGTCGCGGAACGCCTGCTCCAGGTAGGTGAACGGCTCGACCGGCAGGTTCTCCACGCGACCGCAGCGGGCGCAGCGAACGTGGTAATGGTCTCTGGTGTCGTAATCGAAGTGCTTCTTAGCGCAGCCGACCTCAAGCAGCCGCACCTTCCCCCACTCGCACAGCGTCTCCAAATCGCGGTAGACCGTGCTCAGGCTGATCCGCGGCAAGCGCTCTCTGACGACTTCATAGACCTCATCGGCGGTGGGATGCGCCTTCAGCTTCTTGAGTTCTTCCAGGATAACGCGCCGCTGCCGCGTCATCCTCAGACGTCGTTTCGGCGGTGGGTCGCTCATAATCGACGTTCATTCTACCGCATCTCACCTAACTTCTGCCAACCGTCGCGCGAAATTCCGCCGGCGACCTTCTTTCGATTGCACCCTCCGGCACGCTTCCATGCAGGCGCCGCACTTCTCGCATACGTCGGGATGAATCGCCCGCAGCAAGCCTTCCTCACGTTTCTCGCCACGCACCTGATGAATCGCTCCCGTGGGGCAGACCTTCGCGCAGGTCCCACAACCGGTACAGCTCTCCGGAACGATGTGATAGGAAATCATCGCCTTGCAGATGCCGCCCGGACACCGCCGCTCCACGATGTGCGCCACATACTCGTCCCGGAAATACCTGATGCTGGACACCACCGGATTCGGTGCTGACTTGCCCAGCCCGCACAGCGCCGTCACCGCCACCGTCTTGCCGAGGTTCTCCAGGTCATCAATGTCCTTCAGCTTCCCCTGGCCATCGGTTATCCGGTGCAGCATCTTCGACATCTGCCGCAGCCCCTCGCGACAGGGAACGCACTGCTTTCCCTCCGTTTTCGCCTCTCGTCGGAGTTTCTTGACGATGGCGCAAGCGATGCTTTGATTGACGTTACCGTGGTAATTCCCATCCACGACCAGGACCGGACCCATGGAGCAAGCGCCCGCGCAGTTGACCGCCTCAAGCGTGAACAGGCCGTCGCCCGAGGTGGCACCCAGCTTGAGTCCCTCCCCCCTCTCCACTGCATCGGCTACTAGGGGCGCTCCGAGGATTTGGCAGGCGGTGCCGGTGCACAGCACAGTTGCAGGATGTGCTTACCCAGCGGCGTCAGACTGAAGAACTTGTAGAAAGTGGCAATGTGATAGAGCTGCCCTCTGGGCACGTTTAAGCGGCGCGACACATAGTCCAGCGCCTCCGGTGGCAGCCAGTTGTATCGGTCCTGAACCGCCAGCATCGCCATAACCGCCTTTTCCTGGTTGCCCGCCCATTCCCCAATCAGTTCCTCCACTTCGAACTCGGTCTCCCCGGCGGGGCTGATTACCTCAAGTTCTCTGGTTAGACTCATGTCTCTCTCCTATTCCATTTGCTTTGGCTCCCATCCCCACCAGCTTTCAGCAATAGGAGTTATTCCTATCTTATGACATCCCAAGGGATAATCCAACCTTCCCTTCTCACCTGTAGAATACCCCTGTCAACAGCCACTAAGAGAGACTTGGCCCGAAAACGGGATTGAAATGCAATAAGAGAGAGCAGCGCTTCCCGCCGTTCTTAACTACACTCCTTGGTCGGCTAGCCACCGGGTGCCGGCGCCAATCAGGTGCCACTAGACAATTCCCTTCGCGAGTTAGATTAAGACCGGCGCCGTCTCTCCTCGCCGTCTTCCCTCGCCGCCTCGGCGTCACTGGAAGAGTCCTCCTCCGCTTCTTTCTGTCTGCACTG
>MVCR01000049.1 GCA_002050035.1 Planctomycetales bacterium 4484_113
TGAAGTAGTACCAGTTTGTCCCGGACGTGGTCTTGGGAAGCACCGGAACAACCAGAGGGGCATCGGGGTCGGTCAAGCTATCAGGATTCCGCGCCGGCCAGCCCGGCGTTGGATACTACGAGCATGTCGACGACTACACGCGCAACCTGAAGTTCGCGGAGCGCGAACTTCCTGGTTGGCGGACCCTAACTATCGATAGCCATGGTGCCGTGGGCTATGGCAGCTCGCTTGCGGTAGTCAGTGGATATCCTGCGATAAGCTACTGTGACCAGACCGACCTGGGCAGCAACTTTGGTCTCAAGTATGTGAGGGCGAATGCTGCCGATGGAAGCTCGTGGGGAACGCCGGTTACCGTTGATAGCGCTGCAGGTCCGATTGATGGCAGCTCGCTTGCGGTAGTCAACGGAAATCCCGCTATTAGCTACAAGGGCGACGTTGACCTCAAGTACGTAAGGGCAAACGACGCCACTGGGAGCTCATGGGCGACGCCGACCGCGATTGATGCGACTGGGATTATGGGCGACCGCACCTCCCTCGCAGTAGTCAACGGAAACCCCGCCATTACTTACTACGACGGTTCCAACGGGTACCTCATGTATGTGAGAGCGACCGACCCCGACGGAACCACGTGGGGCACGCCGGTTGCCGTTGACATCTCTGCAGACGTAGGGTCCTCTAGCTCACTAGAAGTGGTAAATGGGAATCCCGCCATTAGCTACTCTGACTCCACTAACGCCAACCTCAAGTATGTACGGGCGGATGATCCAAATGGAACCTCCTGGGGAACGCCGGTTACAGTCGACAGCGAGGGAGATGTGGGCTCCAGCACTTCCCTTGCGGTAGTCAACGGAAATCCCGCCATTAGCTACTCTGACTGGGGTAACAACGATCTCAAGTATGTGCGGGCGAATGATCCCGGTGGAAGCTCGTGGGGAACACCAGTTACCGTTGACAGCGCGGGAGATGTGGGCTCCAGCACTTCCCTTGCGGTAGTCAACGGGAGTCCTGCCATTAGCTACTTAGGCTGGGTCGAGCACCAGATCCCTAGCGGGCAACTCAAGTATGTTAGGGCAAGTGACGCTTATGGCTTGTCTTGGGGAAACCCGGTTATCATTGATGAACCCAACCCCGGTGGTGCAACGTCTCTTGCGGTAGTCAACGGAAATGCCGCTATCAGCTACTGTGACGCCTGGTACGGCGACCTGAAGTACGCGTACTGCTACTAAGAGGCATCCCTGAAGCGGTTAATGGTGCACTTGATGCCCTGACGGCGAGGCAACCCATACGTGGCACTGGTAGGAAGTGATAGTACTGCCCTTCCTGTCAGCGGGTCATCGCCCCCTTGAGACTACCGAACCCTGCTACTACTCCGGCGGACCCAGCGTGATTTCCACGGTTGTCGAGATGATGCCCGAATTGGCGAATGTATCGATAGCACCCGCGTGGGTTCTGACTCCCGTCCAGACGAAGGCAAACCACTTCGTACCAACACCCGTCTTCGCCTGCACGAGGGTAAGCGGGAGAGCATCGGGGTTGGTCAAGCTATCAGGATTCCGCGCCGGCCAGCCCTGATACTCCGTTCCTCCCACATTCATGCGATAGGTGCCGTTAGTGATGGAGCCCATATGGAACATCACGGTGTGTTGTTCCTCCGAAAATACCGCGGGAATCGCGAATGGGAGGAGGTAGATATCGGGATGATCGGTGCCTGGAAGAAGGTAATCGGTTCCTGCAATCACATCAGTCGCTGGGAAAGCAACAAACATATAGGCGTCGCTGCCGAGGAAATCGCCTGCACCATCGGGCGGGAAAAGGTCGTTAAAAGCTATCGTCACATAATCCACTCTGTTGGGTGGCGTCGGCGTGGGCGTAACCGCAAGCGGGACCGGTTGGGCGACCAGAGGCGTGCTTGAAGTAACGGGCGGGAGGTCAAGTGGCTGAATCTGGACAAGACCATTGAACGAAGACGTCATAGGAAGTGAGGGCAGGGTGAACTTCCACATTTCGTCGGTGTCGGTGCGACTGAACACCAGATTGTCCGGCACCTTGAAAGGCACATCCACATCGGCGGCGAGATAGAGGGCGCCGGCGCCGCCCAGATTGAACCCGCAGACGTTTACGTTGCTGCCACCTTCCACACGATAGGCAATCGGGCGTCCCGTGTACTCACCCACGGACAGGAAGTACTTCCTTACGGAGTACTGGAGACCCTCCAGGCCGATAGGAGAGTACTTAACCACAGGAACGAAGGTCTCATCGAAGTTGTAGACATTGCCCAAGAGCTTGCCGAAGTACTTACCCACATAGTCGTTAGGCTTGAACTCGGCGTCGTCCTTGTTCACCGCGAGCTTGGCGACGTGAATACCCGTAATCACGGGCTCGCCAACAGGCACAATGGTCATCTCCGGACCCTGGAAGGTTACCCGAGCCTGCTTCCCGTCGACCACACGCAGGAAAGGCTGGTAGCTACCAGCGGCGGAGTAGCTATGTGTCGTTTCGGATACGGCGGCTACGTTGTCTGCAGTTGTGGAGTGTCCGTCACCGAAGTCGAAGACGAACTTATAGGTTCCGCTGCCGCCTCCGGCACCTCCGAAGAACTTGAAGGTAGTCTCGCCGGCAACGCCCACGGACTGCTCTACTTCCACGGTCTCTCCAGGCGTGGGCTCTAGCAGCGCCTTAACCTTCAGCGTCGCCACCATATCGGACACCACATCCACACGCACCGCGTTGGAGTCCTCCGGATAGTCCGTCTTGACCGTCACATCCACGGGAATGCCAGCATCGCTATTCAGCGGGGGCAGCCGGTTCAGGCTAATCAGGGTATCGCTCCAGGAAGACACGCAAGCCTGGGAGCTGGTAACCGCTGTCGTCTGCTGACCTGTATCTTCGGGATCGTAAGGGGTGAAGTGGATCGAGCCCTCGGTGCTGAAATTCCTTCCGTGAATGGTCAGAGGTTCGCCGACACGCAGCTCGTTTGGTATCACCGCGGTTATCTCCGGCTGCAAGAGCACGCGGAAGGGATTGACGGACTCCACGGGATGCCCGCGGGCAATTACCCGGATACGATTGCTGGTTGCGCCCTCGGGCACCGCTGCATAAATTGAATGATTGGACCACAGCACCACATCCATATTCAGAGTGCCAACCTGCACAACCGAGGAGCCGCGGGAGTTACCGAAGTAATCACCTTCGATGTGGACTATCGTGCCCACTATGCCTTGCGTGGGGGAGAAACCCGTGATGATCGGCGGCTGATTGAGTGGTGGCGGCGGCTCCCCTTCTACCTGGAAGACGAAGTTGTCGTTGGAACGGACACCTGCCACGACAACGACCACCGGCCCAGTCACGGCATTATTGGGTACAACCACTCTCACGCTGGTATTGAGCCACTGGTAACCCTCGGTCTCACCTTCTAGCGGAACCACTTCAGCTTCGATCTCACCGGTACCACCGGTGAAAAAGACACGACTGTTGTCCGGTCGCGGGAACTGGAAGTTCAGACCGTAGACGATTATTTCATCGCCCCACACGCCTGAAGCCTGGGACAGACCAGTGACCATTGGCGCTCCAGGTTCCGGCGGACTGCCTATGTATATCTTCGCATTGTCACCAGCGTGGCTCAGACGGCCGTTCACCGTAACGATGATGATGCCGCTGGTCGCAGCAGACGGCAGTGTGGCCACAATCTCCTGATCGCTCCAGGAGGTGACCGTGAGAGCGAGACCGTTAAGCACAACCGTGCTGCCATTCTGCTCGGACTCGAAGTTGAGACCGGCGATGGTGATCGAATCCCCAGGGCTGGCCGACTTCGGAGTAATGGAAATGATGATCGGCGCGACCCCTATCTGGCTGCCGCTGGGGGGCGGCGCTACCACCTGCTCATCTCCACCGCCACAGGCGGACATAAGCGCCGTCATTGCGCCGAGCAGAAATACCGTAAGAGCCCAAAGTCCCGAATTTCGCATAAATCTGGCCTTCAATACAGGCTCCTCCTTATCGTTGTTGACCGCTTTCACCTAACCAGCAAATTATAAGGCATCAGGGCAGCTTTCGCAACCAAGTGCCCTCACTCATGATATTCTACCCTCTCCTCAGTCTCCCTAACCACGTTGCGAAACATAGCCACAGAAGAGAAGCACCGTCGACGGCACGCTGCCGCGGCGCTGCCATCACATCTGAAAGCAGAAGGCAAGCGCTCCCACCGACTACTGGTATAATGTTTGGTCTGGGTGATTGCCTGTTGGAGACCAAGCAGATAACCGGTGAAGGGATGGAGGCTATCATCTCGCTTACCAAGCGGCGCGGCTTCATCTTCCCCAGTGGTGAGATCTACGGTGGCCTGTCTGGATTCTGGGACTACGGTCCTCTGGGAGTGGAGCTGAAACGCAACCTGCGCGACGCCTGGTGGCAGTGGATGGTGACCGCGCGCGAGGACATCGTAGGGCTTGACAGCGCAATCATCACTCATCCCGAAACCTGGGTGGCTTCCCTGATGATGGCGACTAAGGTCGGCGCGGCCACCGACGCAATGTCAGCCGCCTATCTCCGTCCGGAGACCTGCCAGCCCATCTTCACTGACTTTGACCTCATCGCCGGGATTCGCCGGAAGGTCCCGTTCGGCGTTGCGCAGTCAGGCAAGGCATTCCGCAACGAGATCAACCCGCGCAACTTCACCGCCCGCAGTCGTGAGTTCGAGCAGATGGAGATGGAGTTCTTCTGCGCACCGGACGAAAGCCCCCGCTGGTTCGAGCACTTCAAGGACTACCGCCGCCGGTGGTATGAGCAGGTCGGATTCCGCGCCGAAAATCTGCGCTTCCGCGACCACGAGCACAAGGAGCTCGCGCATTACGCCAAGCGCGCATGCGATATTGAGTACCATTTCCCCTTCGGCTGGATGGAATGCGAGGGGATTCACGACCGAGGAGACTTCGACCTGCGCCAGCATCAAGAGCATTCGGGGAAGAATCTTGAATACTTCGACCCGGATACGAAGGAGCACTTCCTGCCGCACGTGGTGGAGACATCGGCGGGGCTCGACCGCATATTGCTGGCGGTGCTGTGCGACGCCTACGATGTAGATGTGGCTCCGACCGGGCCGGAGGCGCGCCAGTCTGGACGCGAGGACGAGGAGTCGCGTGCCGTGTTGCGACTCTCGCCACTGCTGGCGCCGATCAAGGTGGCAGTTCTCCCTTTGCGAAGAAAGCTCGCCGAGCCAGCGCACCGGATCTATGAAGAGCTGCGGCGCTTCATGACCGCGGAGTATGACGAAACCGGCAGCATCGGCAAACGCTACCGGCGGCAAGATGAGGTGGGAACGCCCTGGGCAGTCACCTACGACTTCGAGAGCGTGGATGATAAGAAGGTAACCGTGCGCGATCGCGATACACTGAAGCAGGAGCGCGTGGAGATTGCCCAACTCACGCGCTACCTGCGCGACAAGCTGGATGAGCACCGGCTCAACTATGGTGCCGCCTCCGGTGATATCGCAACGGATAATCGACCGAATCTATAAAGGAGGTAAGGGAGAATGAGAGTCTCTATCACAGCATCGGCTGCCGACCTGGCAAAGGCAAGCGGGGACTTGCTCGTCGTGCTACTGGACGACGAGATGCGGCTAAGCCTCTACAAGACGAACCCGCTCTACCGCGAAGCTGAGAGCGTGCTCAAACGGGTGCAGGAGAAGCTGCTGCTCGAACCGCTCATTAGTTGCGGACACCACTTCGACATCCGGTTCGCGAACGTCCTCTGTGTGCCACTCAGGTTGGAGGCACACAAAGAACCCGACGACCAAGTCCGCTCTGCTGCTGCCAAGGCGATGGACTATGCCCGCCGGCACAACCTTGAAAACATCAGCTTCTTGCTGGAGACTAAAGCCGGATTGAGAGCGGTGCCCTTGATCTGCGAAGGCTTGCTCCTCGGCGCCTACGAGTTCACCAATTACAAGGCGTCGAAGTACCCCCGCCGGGAGATGAACGCGGTGATTCTGGTGCACGCGAGCAATCTCCGTGCTGCGCGCGCCACGGTCAAACGGCGGGAAATAGCCTGCGCGGCGGCAAACCATGCCCGAGACATCGTCAACCTGCCGGGAAGTGAGCTGCCGCCGGAGAAACTGGCTGCGTATGCAAAGAAGCTGGCGACCAAGTACGGGCTTGCCTTCAACCTGCTCAAAGCCGCAGATTTGAAGCGCGAAGGCTATGTGGGCGTGCTCGCAGTCGGCGCTGGAAGCGTCAATTCGCCAGTGCTCTTCACGCTGGAATATCGGGGCGCCCGTCACAAGCAAGTGGATGTCGCCCTGGTGGGAAAAGGAGTCACGTTTGACACCGGCGGGATTTCACTCAAGCCCTGGGACAAGATGTGGGAGATGAAGATGGATATGAGCGGCGCCAGCACCGTCATCCATACGATGGAAGCCATCGCCCAGCTCAAGCCCAAGCTGAACGTGGTCGCGGTGGTGCCTTCAGCGGAGAACCGTCCAGACGCGCGCGCGTATCTTCCCGGGGATGTGCTGAAATACAAGAACGACGTGACCGTAGAAGTGCATTCCACCGATGCCGAAGGGCGGCTGATTCTGGCGGATGGGCTCCTTCATGCGCAGGACAAGTTCGCGCCGGAGACGATCGTTGATGTCGCCACCCTTACCGGTGCCTGCGTGCGCGCCCTTGGTCCCGATTTCACCGGCATTATGGCGAACGATGCCCCGCTGGCTCAAAACATCATCCGTTCGGGGGCAAGGAGCGGCGAGAAACTGTGGGAGCTCCCGCTGCCAGTGGAATACGACGAAATGATTGTGAGCAAGATCGCCACGATCAAGAATATCGGCGGCGCCCTGGCGGGTGCGCAGACCGCGGGGCTGTTTCTCCAGCACTTCGTCAACGAGGGCGTGAAATGGGCGCATCTGGATATCGCCGGCACCGCCTACTATGACAAGGAGCGACGGCAGTTCCTCCAGCCCGGCGCGACCGGCGTGATGGTGCGCACGCTCACGGATTGGCTGATGGAAGCGTAGACAACGTGCGCACATTCAATCGCTCGTAAGTGGGGCTTGGCCAACGCAAACAAATGGGGCCGTTATCCGGCCCCTGCACTTCAGATGAAGTGCCCTCACTTCTATTCTACCAGAAAACGGGCGACTTAGCGTCCGGTCGGCGCGCCAGCCTCGGCGCTAACCTGCCTTGTTCCTCAATGCGGCGACCGCGACCACGGCGCTCCCCGACCTAGGAAGCGGCGGCGTGCTGGCGCTCAAACTCCTCAAGCCGCCCTTCGCGCTTGGCGGTCAGATAGGCGTCGATGCCGCGCGCTCCCTTCTTGCCTTGCCCCACGGCGAAGATGACGGTGGATTCGCCCACGGTGACATCCCCCCCCGCGAAGACATTGGGGATGTTCGTCTGCATCGTTTCTTCGTTGACCGGCACCGTGCCCCACTTGGTGATGCGCGGTCGCCTCCTTGCGAGAGCGCCGATAGACGATGCGGCTCTCTTCCACACCCGACATTCGCAGCGACACCCGCGAACAATCCATCGCCGTATTGCCTGCACCAACAGTTACTACGCGCTTCCCTACGAATACCGGCGTGTCAGCCTTCGGGAAATCCCAGGCTTCCATCAGGTTCACCCGCACCAGATATTCGTTCGCGGAATAGACACCATTGGCATTCTCGCCCGGAATACCCATAAAGCGCGGGAGTCCTGCGCCGGTGCCGAGGAAGAAAGCCTCGTAGCCCATCTCCATAGCTTCTTCATAGGTGATGGTCTTGCCGAACACGGTGTCGAGCCTAAGCTCGACGCCCATTGCTTCCACTCCCTTGATCTCACTCGCGATAATCCGCCGAGGCAACCTGAATGGTGGGATGCCGTAACTGAGAACCCCACCGGGCTTGTGAAAACCCTCGAAAAGGGTCACGGCGTAACCCATCTTGACCAGGTCAGCGGCACAGGTGATGCCAGCGGGCCCCGAGCCGATAACGGCGACTCTCTCCTTGGTCGGGCGATACTTCTTGATCTTCGGAGGTTCAGTCTCGAACCTGTCGAGCATATATTCGGCAACGTATTGCTCAAGTCTTCCGATGGCGACGGGACCTTTCTTCGCGAGCAGACAAACCATCTCACACTGCACTTCCTGCGGGCACACACGACCGCATACAGCTGGAAGTGCATTGTCCCGTTTGAGGATATCGTATGCCGCCGGTATGTCGCCCTTGACGATCTCAAGGATGAATGCAGGAATGTCAACCTCAGCCGGACAGTACTCAACGCATTTCGGGTGCGGGCACTGCAGGCAGCGATGAGCTTCTGCAAGGGCAGTCTCGTCATCATAACCGAGAACGACGGACTTGAAGTTGTGAACGCGCTCCTCCGGTGACTGTTCCAGCATTGGATGGCGCGGTATCTTCAGCCGCTCCTTCTTCGGGAGACCGATTTCGGGCTCTTCCACAGTGGCTTTCTGCTTCTGCTTTTTCCTCGCCGCCACTTCTCGCGCCCGAGCAAGCCGCTCAACCTGCTTCTTGTGTCCCGCAGATTCGTTCAAACCGTTCTTCTGTTGCTCCTCAGCCATTGGCATCGTCCATTTAAGTGCGCTTCGGCTATTCGGCTAGCCTGCCTTTACCGTCTCCTTGCCCTCCTCTTGCTGTTTCAGCCATTCCTCCAGCGCACACTTTTCGTATTTCACGAACGCTTTCTGGCGCATCATCAGCTCAGCGAAATCAACCTGATGTGCGTCGAAGTCCGGTCCGTCCACGCAGGCGAAGTAAACCTTGCCCCCCACGCTCACCCGGCAGGAACCGCACATCCCAGTGCCATCTACCATTATGGGATTGAGCGAGGCGTAGGTGGGAATGCCTTTCCCGCGCGTAGCCTCGGCAACGAACTTCATCATTATCACCGGCCCGCAGGTGATGACGAAATCCACCCTATCCTCCGCTACCAGCTCCTTCAGCGGATCCGTAACCACACCCTTGCGCCCGAAGCTGCCGTCGTCAGTCGTGATGATAAGCTCGTCGGAGACCGATTTCATCTCGTCCAGTAGTATCAACAGATCCTTGCGCCGAGCACCCACGATGGTAACAACGTGGTTGCCAGCTTCTCGTAGTGCTCGCGCTATGGGATACATCTCCGCGGTGCCGAGACCCCCTGCCACCACGCAGGCTGTGCCGTAGTTCTTGATGGGAGTTGGATGTCCAAGAGGCCCCAGCAAGTTCTCCAGGCACTGCCCGACCTGCATCTGCCCCAGCATCATCGTGGTCTTGCCGACTTCCTGGAGGATCAGGGTGATGGTACCCTTCTCGACATCGGCATCCGCAATCGTAAGCGGAATGCGCTCACCGCGAGGCGTAACTCGCAGGATGATGAACTGACCCGGTTGAGCCTTCTTGGCGACCAAAGGCGCGTAGACCTCAATTCGCACCATATCCTCGCCCAGCCGCTGCCGAAATGTAATCTGGTTGAGTTTGGCCTTCGACATACCGCTCCTCAAAGTGGGCTTGCAGTGCCTCTGCGGCGGCATTCTATCACTACTCGCCGAGCGGCGCAAGAAGGACGAAGGTCATGATTCGGAGTTCCCAGCCGGTAACTCTTTCAGCGTGTAAGTGCCGTCCTTTTCTTCGATATGCTGCTCGACGCGTAGCTTGGCATCCTGGAGGAATCGCGCGCACTCCCTGACCAGTTGCACGCCCTCCTCAAACCTCGCAATCAGCTCTTCCAGCGGCAGATCCGGCCGTTCAATCTCAGCGATGATGGCTTCAAGACGCGCGTACTTTTCCTCAAAGGTCACAGAGGATTTCCGCGACCCCTTCGCCGCTTTCTTCGTCGAACGCTTCTTATGCGACGCACTTGAGGAAGGCTTGATTTCGCCCGTCGATGAGGTGGACTCGTTGAAGAGATGTTCGTCTGGCACGCACACATTCTAGCACGCTGCTGCCGTGCCGAGCCTTATCATAACCTACCTCAGGGGCACAACCGCCAGGATGTTCGCAACTGCTCTCGGAGTCCCGCTGGAGGGCCGGTTCACCACCCGGTCTTCGATGAACATCGTGGAACTGCCGCCACCGTCGAATCCCATCAGCTCGCTCAGACCGAGGAAATCACGTCCCACAAGGGCGAGCTGATCCCAAGTGGCGCCGACAGAGTACGCGGGCTCGCCGCGGTCAATCACTATGAGAGCGATTTTACCGGCTGAAGTGAGACCGACGGCGGTGCGGGAAGCTGGATGGTTCATTCTCGCCTTGAAGCGTTCGGTAGCGTAGTCGAGAACTACCGCACCGTCCTTGAGGAGCATCGGCCCTCCGCCAAGAAGATGAGGAAACGCTTCCCAGCCCGGCGGCAGATTGCCGCGCAATTCGATCTCCGTCCCTGGGTAGAGACCGCTCAACTGGTCGCGGAACTCGTGTAGCGCCCTGGAGTGGAAGGACAACACCAAACCATCGTTCGGGATTACACTGTCGCCCGCAGATTCTCCAGTGACCAAATACCGCAGCCCAAGCAGGTTGCTCGTCCCAGCTGAAGGTTCCCCCGGGCTTACCCGCCGCAGAACAATCTCCCGACCCCAGGGGTTCGTTCGCGTTGAGGCACCAAACTCCCGGCTATAGGCGACGACCTGCCCGAACTTCCGGGCACGATTGTACCCAGAGAGCGGAATCGTAACCTCGGCATCCGGTAGGTACAGGCTTGAGTGCAGAGCGAAAGT
This sequence comes from Planctomycetales bacterium 4484_113, assembly GCA_002050035.1. Lineage (GTDB taxonomy): Bacteria > 4484-113 > 4484-113 > 4484-113 > 4484-113 > 4484-113. Next base: position 10,678 of record MVCR01000049.1, read on the forward strand.
TGCGAAGTGAATCTTGCCACCGGCATCAATGCCCAGCACAGGACGCGGCAAGAACTGCTCAAAGAGATAGCGGTAGTCAATGCGGATGAGTCCTACCGGAAGGTGCTGCCCCCGGGTATCGAAGAAACCACCATTGATCGCGGCGACCGCCTGTACCTCACGCGCCAACCGGTCGACTTGCGCAAGGCTGCCGATGCGATTATTCGCAATGACGGGTCGGATGGTGTAGTAGGCACCAGGATCGATCTGCAGCATATAGAGATGTGCGGGTCCCTGCTCAAAAGTGAGCCGGAAGTGGAAGAAAGTGACGCCCGGCCGCACTGCACGTGTCCACTGCTGGTCTAGCTGCCACGCACCTGCTGAAGTGGGCAAGAAACCCAAGAAGGACAGCGCACACAGCACCAGAAGGCAGCAGCGATAGGCACGAGACCAGGTGAGGGAAAGGGCATAGCTCATCGCTTTCTGATTCTAGCAGAAAGCAACTGATTGTGCTAAAATGCAATGGAGACCGCAGTGGAAAAGCTGCGGGTAACCGGAATTGTGGAAACGGGTGATAAGGAAAAAGCGCTCGAACTGGCCACTAAGCAGATAGAACGCCAGTTCGGCAAGGGTTCGATTATGAAGCTCGGGGAGACGCCCCGCCGCTTGGAGGAGGGCGTCATACCCACGGGCTCGCTCAGCCTTGATATCGCCTTGGGAGTCGGCGGGATTCCCCGGGGGCGCATCTGCGAGATTTACGGCCCGGAGGCTTCCGGCAAAACTACCCTCGCGCTGCATATCATCGCTGAGGCGCAGAAGCAAGGTGGCAATGCCGCCATTATCGATGCTGAACATGCAGTTGATCCGGAATACGCTGAGGCAATCGGCGTAGACGTAGATGACCTGCTAATCAGCCAGCCCGATACCGGTGAACAGGCTCTGGAGATCGCTGATACTCTAGTGCGCTCCGGCGCCCTGGAAGTCATTGTGGTAGATTCGGTAGCGGCGCTGGTACCAAAGGCCGAGATCGAAGGCGAGATGGGCGACGCCCATATGGGGCTACAGGCTCGCCTGATGAGCCAGGCCTTGCGCAAACTTGCAGCAGTTACGGCGAAGTCCCGCACCTCCCTGGTCTTCGTGAATCAGATCAGGGAGAAAATCGGAGTTCTCTTCGGTAATCCGGAGACCACTCCGGGGGGACGAGCCCTCAAGTTCTACTCCACCGTGCGGATTGAAGTACGGCGGAGTGATTCCCTGAAGGACGGAACTCAGATTGTAGGCAACCGCGTGAACGCGAAAGTGGTAAAGAACAAAGTCGCTCCGCCCTTCAGGAAAGCGTCCTTTGACATCCTGTTTGGAAAGGGAATCAGCACGGCTGGTGAGATTCTGGACCTGGGAGTTGATCTGGGGATAGTGTCCAAATCGGGTTCGTGGTATTCGTATGGCAGCACAAAGCTGGGGCAGGGACGCGACGCCGCCTGCCTTTTCTTGGATAGCGAGACCGTACTGGCTCGCGAAATCGAAGCCAAGATACGTGAACTGAAGGATCTTTCGGCACGAAACCCCGCGGAGCTGGAAGCCTAAAGCCAAACCACCAAGGGCTCTGCTTCAGGCCGCTTAAGGCCGACCAGAAGGCCTAGCTCCTGGAACCCGCGCAACACGCTCCCCTGCGCCAGACTGCCGTCGTCACACCCCCACTGTAGGAGGAACCGAGATGGAACTCTACGTAGCAATCATCCTCCTGGTCGTGGTCGCGGCGCTCTTCCTCGCGGCGGGATACTTCATTGTCCCGCTCATCTATACGAAGAGAGTTGACGAACTCCGGGAGAAGCTGCATAGCTTACGCCAGGAGTCAATCGAGAAGTCCGAGGCTCAGGCCCGGGAGATTCTGGGAAGCGCAAAGCAGGAAGCATCCGCCTTGCAGGCGGCTGCGGAAAAAGAGCTGAAAGCTCGGCAGCGTGAATTCGAACGCCGGGAAAAGAGCTTCTACCGCATGGAAGACAAGCTCGCGCACCGTCTGGAAGCGCTGGAACGTCGCCAGAGCGAGCTTGACAAGGCGAAAGCCAAGCTCCGCAAGCGAGAACAGACCATTGAAGCCAAGCTCGCGCAGATCGATGAGGAGCTGTCGCGGGTCGCCGAGATGAGCCGCGATGAAGCCCGCGAGCTGCTGCTACAGCGAGTGGAGGAAGAAGTGACTTACGAGCTCGACAAGCGCCGCCACGAGCTCGAACTGCATGCCCAACAGGAGGCCATGTCCAGCGCCCGCAAGATCCTCGTGAACGCTATGGGGCGCTGTAGCGTAGACCATTACTCTGATGCTGTGATCACGACTGTCGAGCTCAAGAAGGACGACATGAAGGGACGCATCATTGGGCGAGAAGGTCGCAACATCCGCTCCCTCGAGCAGCTCACCGGCGTGGATATCATCATTGACGATACGCCAAATGTGGTTGTCCTGTCGGGCTTTGATCCTATCCGGCGCGAGGTCGCTCGGATGGCACTGGAACGTCTCATTACCGATGGACGCATCCATCCAGCGAAGATCGAGGAAGTGGTTGGCAAGGTCTCGGAGGAAATGCAGGAGATAATCTGGGAGGCGGGACAGGAAGCCACCTTCAAGACCGGCATCACAGGCTTGCATCCAGAGCTTATCAAGCTCTTGGGCAAGCTAAAGTTCCGCACCAGCTTCGGCCAGAATGTCCTCCGGCATTCCATCGAGGTCGCCCACCTCTCAGGAGTCATCGCGTCCGAGCTCGGAATGAACCCCAAGGATGCCAAGCGAGGCGGTCTGCTGCACGATATCGGCAAGGCGGTTGATGCCGAGTTCGAGGGCACACACCAGCAGATAGGAATGGAAGTTGCCCGCAAGTACGGGGAAAACGAGACCGTGGTCAACGCGATTGGCAGCCACCACGGCGATATCGAGCAGACGCTGGAGGGAGCCATTGTCCAGGTCGCCGACGCGCTGAGCGCTAGCCGGCCGGGAGCAAGAGGCGAAGCCGTTGAAAGCTACCTCAAGCGGCTGCAGAAACTGGAAGCCATCGGCAAGAGCTTCCCCGGTGTCGACAAGTGCTACGCCATCCAGGCGGGACGCGAGCTGAGAGTCCTGGTCAAGCCGGAAACGGTTGACGATGTGGTCGCCTACAGCCTCTGCCGGAAGATCACCAAGCGCATCGAGCAGGAGCTCGAATACCCGGGAATGATCAAGGTTACACTCATCCGCGAGTTCCGCGAGATCGAATATGCGAAGTAGAATGCCGCCAGCTTTCGCATGCTAGAATGGGCGGCGATGGTCAAGCTGACAGCCTTTACCGCTGGTGCCGCGCTCCTGATCCTTGAACTTCTGGGCGTAAGGCTGCTCAGCCCGACCTTCGGTAGCTCCATCATGGTCTGGAGCTCGGTCATCGCGGTCTTTCTCGGCGCGATGGCGGTGGGCTACTTCGTCGGTGGACATTTGGGAGACCGCTACCCGCAGCGCTGGTTGCTGGCGGTGATACTCTTTGTCTCGGCGATTCTGGTGGCGATTGCGACCTTCATCTCCTACCCCACTGCCGCCGCCATCGGGCAGGCACGGCTCGCGGGGCTGTGGGCGCCGGCGGTTGCCACACTAGCAATTATGGGACTGCCCTCTGCGGTGCTCGCATTCGTCGCGCCGATCGCCATTCGTCTGGAAGCAAGCCAAGTTGAACACATCGGCACCGTCTCCGGACGCATCTTCGCCATCTCCACCGCCGGTAGCATCGCCGGCACGCTGGGAACTCCCCTGCTAATCGCCTACCTTCCGGTGAGCAAGAGTCTCTATCTGCTTGCCCTCATTCTGGCAGCGCTGGCACTCGCGCTCCTGCTCATCCGCAAGCGGCCAAGCCACCAAGCTGCCCGAAGCTAAGTTATAATCAATGAGCAAATACCGATGAAGCTCATAAGCAAAGCTCTCCTCGCAGCTACCCTGCTAGTGGCGGTTGCCAGCGCCGGTGCGGTTTCGGCGGCTTTGCACACCATCTTCGAACGCGATAGTCTCTATAGCCACATCCGAGTGGTCGACGAAAGAGGCATCCGCACTCTTTACTTCAACGCTTCCTGCGAGTCCACAATGTCGCTGGCAGACCCGCTTGCGGGCGCGCTTGAGTATACGAATATGTTCCATGCCGCATTTGCGTTCAAGCCGGATATCAAGCGGGTATTGGTGCTCGGTCTAGGCGGCGCCTCCACGCCGAAGGCATTCCTCGCCCGCTATCCGGAAGTGACCATCGACGTAGTTGAAATCGATCCGGTAGTCATAGACGTGGCGAAGAGCTACTTCTACCTGCCGGACTCGCCAAAGCTGCACATCATTCGCTCCGATGCGCGCCAGTATCTGGCGCACAGCCGCGCAACCTATGACGCCATCTTCGTGGATGCGTATCTGGCTGATTACTACGGCAACTATGTGCCGTTTCATCTGGCGACCCAGGAGTTCTTCAAGCTGGCGGAGGCACGGTTGAACGCGGGTGGAGTCATCGGCTACAACGTCGTCTGGGGGAGCCTGAACTGGAATGACCGTTCGGTGCGCGCCATCTACAAGACGATGGAAAGCGTTTTCGGGCAGCCATATCTGTTTCCAGTGCGTAGCAGTCGCAATATGGTGCTGATGTGCGTGAGCGGCAGCAAGAAACCTTCGCTGGACGAGCTCGCGGCAACAGCGCGCGAGTTCGATAAGGCGCGGCGGCAGCTTCCCGTAAGTATCAGCTCGCTCATTGCCCGCGCCCAGCTCGCGCATCTGAATACGCGCACGGTGCCCCTGCTTACCGACGATTACGCACCGGTGGAGGCACTGGGGGTGTTCCGCTAGCGGCGACCCGCAACCTCATCTCTCGCCGCCATATGAGAAGTATGAGACCAGAGAGGTTGTTCCATGCATCACGTGTGGATAGGGCAACGTGACGTATTCTTTGGGAAGGTGAAGAACATGATCCTGAAACGACCAAGGACTACGGCTATCGGGATAGTGGTGCTTGGCATCGCCACGGCTTTCGTGCTATCGGCGGTGAGCGATTCGAGCGCTGCTTCAGGGCCCAAGGGCGAGTCCATGCCGCCCGAGGCTCTAGAGAATCTTGAAAGAGTCTATGACCTCGTGGGCATCCCTGAGCTAGTGGACTTCGTGGCTGAAGAAAGATACACGAAGACGGTTCTATGAGAAGCATGGAAGAGCACCTGAAAACACGTGGGAGCTCATTCGCGATACGCGCTACGGAGAAGTGCTCCTCAAGGGAAGCGCTCCCCGTACGGGAGACACACTGGAGAACCCTGAACTCTTCCGCTCGGTTATCAGCCCGGTTACAGGGAAGTTGATAGAATTCACGCACGAGGAATTGTCCCCTGGCAACATGTGGATTGCAGTTGTTGACAAGGAGACTCTCGACAAGGTAGCTGAGAAGTGGGTTGGAGTAGGCCCGGAGGGCGAGCCACTTCCCATGACCAAGTTCGAAGGTACCATTTACTACTACCGTGCCTATGGGCATAAGGGCATCATCCGAACGGGAATGCTGTTCGTGACAGAGTACTCAATTGGCATCCAGTAAGTTCTTCAGTTCCCGTGGCGCGACGATTGCGCGCATGACAAATCGGGGCTCAACCCAGGACGGCAGGGGCAGAAGCCCATAACCGGGTAACTCATGGTTCCCCTGCTCACCGACGATTACGCGCCGGTAGAAGCACTGGGACTCTTTCGGTAGGAGCGACGCAGGGATAGCAGATTCCGCATGCTAGAATCCGCATGTGCGCGGGTTTGTGAGCTTCGCGGTGGTGCTTCTGGCGAGTGTGGCGGGACTCTGCCATGCCGATGCCGCCGACGCCAGGGACTTCCGGATACGTAGCCATCTCGTATCCTGCGTGCCCTATGTCGCGCAGTCGTCTCCGCGCACCTGCGGGGCGGCGGCGCTGGCGATGCTGCTCTCCTACTGGGATAACCCGACTTCCGAGGGGGATGTGCTCAAGCTTCATCCAGAAATAGCCGATCGTGGCACCTGGGTGCCGCTGCTCTGGCAAGTGCCGCAGAAAGCAGCCTTCAAGGTGGAATATGGGGAGGGCAGCGAGAAGTGCCTGAAGCAGCTTCTGCGAACCAACCGACCGGTCATCGTTTTCCAATGGGCACAGCCCAAGGTGAAGCGTCCGCATATGCGCGTGGTCGTCGGATACGATGACGTGGCGGAAGTGTTCATTGTGAACGACCCCGGCGCGCCCAAGGGTGAGCGAATGCGCATCGCCTACCGCGAGTTTGAGAAGCTCTGGGAGATTCCGTGGTTTACTGCGGACGATGGCAGCAGGAAGTCACACCTATATGTGGCGGTGCTGGGTCGTCGCAATGCGGACGATGTGCGCTGACGCTGCACTGCTATAATGGGGTATCGGTCGAGGGAAGGCACTCACAATGACCGCCAATTCACACTTGCGAGACGCGAACACCCTAATGAAGCTGGAAGCCGAGCTGCTGGCGCCCTATGCCGTGCGCTCGCTGGAATCCGAGGGGCGCGAGCATCCGGAACTTCCCGCAAAGACACGTACACCCTTTCAGCGCGATTGGCACCGCATCACCCACTGCCAGGCTTTTCGGAAACTCGAGTTCAAAACCCAGGTCTTCACCTACAGCGCAGGGGGCGAATTCGGCGATGTGGTGCGCAATCGGCTTACTCACACGTTGGAGGTCAGCCAGATTGCTACCAGCATCGCCCGGGCGCTGGGGCTCAACGAAGACCTAGCTAGTGCTATCGCCCTTGCACACGACCTGGGGCATCCGCCCTTCGGGCACAGCGGCGAGGAGGAGCTCAAGGAACTTGTCGCCTCGTTCAATCACAGTTCGCACTCACTCAAGATCGTGCGGTATCTGGAAAAACGCTATCCCGCTTTCCCTGGACTCAACCTGACGAAGGAGACTCTTGAGGGAATCGAGAAACATGAAACCGACTTCGACAAGGTGAAGCACTATGAGTTCCATCCCACTGAAATGCCGCCTCTGGAAGCACAGGTCGTCTCGTGTGCTGATCTCATCGCCTATCGCGCGCATGACGTGGAGGACGGGCTGGTCTCCGAAGTGCTGAAGTACGAGCATTTTGAGCGTGCCGGCCTGAAGCTGTGGGACAGGGTTTATCGAACGCTCGCGGACGTTGACGACCAAAGAGTGCAGATGGCGCAGCTTTCGCGTGGTCTCATCAATGCACTTATTGAGGATCTGACGGCGGAGACTGCACGGCGGCTCCGGCAGAACAGGATTCACAGCCTCGCGGAAGTTCGCGCCTTCTCCGATGATCTCGTTGGCTTCTCACATGAGATTGAGCAAGACGTACGCGGACTCGGCGAAGTGCTCATGGAGAACTTCTACAAGAGTCCGCCGGTTGTGCGTATGACAAGCCGGGGCAAGATGATTCTCAGAGAGCTATACCACGCTTACCGGAATAACCCGTTGCTGCTGCCCGACGAAGTCCGAGACTCCTACCGGCAGGCGGAGGAGCGCAACGAGGAGCCAACCCGCGTGCTGGCGGACTACCTCGCTGGCATGACCGATCGATATGCGGAAAAGGAGTATCATCAGTTGTTTACGGTTTAGGCGCAGTACTGGCAACGCAATAAGAGGAGGGAATGTGTGCAGCGGAATCTGATTACAATCGGTGATCTCACTACCGACGAGATTCTCGTCTTCTTCCGGGAGACCAAGCATTTCAAGAAGCTTCGAGCCCCAGAATTGAGGAAGTACCGCTCCCGTCTTCGTGGACGCAGACTGCTCCTGATGCGTTCACACTGTGGGAGCGCGGTCTGCTCCACTCCGACCTGCGCATTGGGATATGCGGCGACATTGCCAAATCTCGGGTCGCCCGCAGCAATGCGCGGTTGCTTAACCGCTTCGGCATCGTCCCTTACTTCATTGCACCGCCAGAGCTTCTGCCGTCCTTCATGCATCGCAGCGGCGAGATCGTAGACGTTCCCGGCGAGGCAGGCTTCCAGGTGCAGATAAATTACGCCCTCGACGACGTGATTAGCTCGCTTGACGTACTGATGATGCTCCGCATACAGCGCGAGCGCAGAGATGCGACAGCGAAACTCCCCATTGCCGAGTTCACTCAGAACTACCAGCTCAACGCCGCCCGACTGCAGAAGCTTCCTCAGTCCGCGCTCATCATGCATCCGGGACCGGTGAATCGCGGCGTGGAAGTAACCGACCAGGTTTTCGCCGATCCACGCTGCGAGATTGTCGAGCAGGTCCGCAACGGCTTGCTCATGCGCATGAGCGTGCTCGGACATCTCCTCAAGTAGCAGCCTCCAATGCTTGCGCTCAACCCTAGCCATCAACAGCACGAGGAATGGTTCCGCTTACGCTACTGTAAGGACGACGAGTTGAGATTCCTCGGACACCGGGACACTATGCGGCTTCTGCTGAAGCTGCTGCGGCAGTCGCGCCTTCCATTCCAGTGCACGAAAGGATTCTCTCCCCGTCCCCGCATTGTCTGGGGGCCACCGCTTCCGCTCGGATTTGTCTCCAGGATCGAAGCTCTCGACTTCGCACTCAAGCCGGAGTCGGATGCGATGGCAGCGGGTCTCGCGGAAAGATCGCTCAATCGCCTCCACGAGGCGCAAGGGGAACGGCAGATGATACTTGATGTGCGGCATCTCCGGAATGAAGAGCCGCGCATTTCGCGAGCCGCCGTCTCTGCCCGCTACACCCTAGTATTCCTCAATGAGCAACTGAAGCCAGCACTCACAGCAGATCAGGTGGAAGTATGGTTGACCACAGAAGGGAGATTCGTCGCCGGAATCGGCACAAACGCGGAGGAGTCTTCCACAAGCGAGTCGCAGCCAGAAGGCGGGCTGCTGTCGTGGGAAGTTGAAGACAGCCTGCTCCATCTGCACGCGGCAGTCGGCGGACGAGACGCACTCTCACTGTCTCGTTTCGTGAAGGGATTGGCTGCGCACACGGCGCTACGGTTCTTCATCGGCGAACGGACTGCCCTCCTCGATGCGCAGGGAGAACCAGTCCACTGAAAGAGAACCATACGCTCAACGACAGACACGATCGCGGGACTGCCTGCCAAGCGGCGACGGCTCCCACGTCAACGAAGCAATCGGGCCGGCTGCAGCGGGATACGCTCACCAGGGACAGGTTCCCGCGTATGTGCCACTGCTGCCAGGTGCCCGCGGGAATCAAGCACGAAGACCGCCTCCCCGCGCCTGCGCAGTCTCTCGGGCAGGAACGACATCTGCAAGAGAACCTGCTGTCCCTGCCTTAGCCGCTGAATGCTCGCAGCATCCAGCTTCACCGTGCGCTCGGGCTCGGCGATAACGCGCATCGGAAGCAGAACCCTCTCCTGGAACTTGCTCTCGCTCACCGCCTGCTCCACCTCGTCGAATCCCACTGCATCTTCCACCCGGAAGGGGCCCACCTGCTCCCGCACCAGGCTGAGAACGCAGCCCTGCGCCTTCACCAGCTCGCCAACATCGCGAGCGAGACTGCGCACGTAGAAACCACCTCGGCAGAGAATACGCACGGTGAGCAGCTTGAGTTCCGGGATAGCGCTCGCCTCTATCAGCGGTGATGAGCCGTTATCCTTGCGAGGAACTGCAAGCTGCGAATGCTCTGCGAGCAGCGTGGTCGCTTCTGGGATATCGTCAGTGTCGGTGGAGAACCCGAAAAGGAAGGTCGTCAAGTAAACCTTCAGCATTCGATCGAAGTACTGAAACAGCTTGGTCGCGCGGTTGACGCCGATGGGCAGCACTCCGGTTGCCGGTTTGTCCAGCACGCCAGAATGCCCCAGCTTACGGATGCGCAGGATGCTTCTAAGCCGCCTGATAACATCAAAGCTGGTGAAGCCCACCGGCTTGTTCACATTGATAAAGCCGGATAGCTGCGGTTGTCCCTCTCGCATGGGCATCAGCAAAGTGTAGCATTTTACTTCCATTTGCGGTTCTGAGTTGGCAGGACCCACTACGCGCAATCATCGATCAGGCTTGCCAACAGGGATGGCTCCACAGTAGAATGAACCGGTGACTCTTCGGAAGGAGGAAGGAATGATCAAACGCCTTTATGCTGTAGTTTTCTTGCTCGGAATGGTACTTGCGCTTTCCGCCTGTAGTGGTAGTGCTAGGAATCTCGCCGGCGCGCCAGTGCCAGTACCAGATGCCCTCGCGTCAAACGAGCATGGCGCGAGCGCAGGAATCCCGGGCCCCTTCGTTACTGACCTTAAAGCCCGCGAGACTCTTGATATCGGCACCGTCACCGTGTGGAACGACAACTTCTCTCTCTATGTGAAGTACGAAACCGATGAACCGTGGACTATGACAGCCACACACCTCTACGCAGCCACGGCGCCGCCAACCAGCGGCGAGCCGGAAACGTTCCCCTACAGCCATGAGGAGCTGGACCAAGTTGACAGCGACCTCTACGAGATACCCCTCTCGGAGCTACTGGAGCCGGGGCCCACCGTCTCCTACATGGTCTACATCGCGGCGCACGCATTGGTTTGCGACGGCGACCACCTCTATGTGAGCACGCGGCCGCCGCGCAAGAGCGCACCGGGAAGATTCCCCTACAAGCACGAGAACCTGGACGGCGCGACAATTGACGTCTACAGGATTCCTCTGTCGGAGTTCGAGGCGGAATGCGGCGAGACGCTCTACTTCGCAGCGCACACCGAGCAGAGGAAGATCTTGGGCTTCGATGACAAGGGGAAGGCGATCTACCAGGAAGAGACCGGCTGGGCCTTTGACGGGGACGACCCGCGCATCCCGCCGGGCAAGAACTGGGCCAGGTATTTCTCCGTGACGATTCCCTGCGGTGGCGGGCCGCAGTGCGAGACTGCCTGGGCATGGGGTCCCTATGAGCTTCCGGGATTGGACTGGGGCTGGTATTTCGACTACGAGCTGGTTTTCTTCATCATCTGAGCAGCCTGCCTTCAGTCTGTGGAGGAGCTTGGCTTTCCAGCCCTGCGTAATCGAGGACTGCCAGATCTCCCCAGAAGGCCGGAAATCGCCCGCCCCTGCTTACCC
>MVCR01000120.1 GCA_002050035.1 Planctomycetales bacterium 4484_113
GAGGCAACGGAGAAGACGGCGGTTTCGTGGCCGCAGTTTGTGACCGGTCTGAAGACGCTAACAACAACCTTCGGACCGCACCAGTTTTTCATCGTTGGCGCATTCCTTTTCTGCGCCGGTTTCTACGGCGTGATCGCGCGGCGGAATATGATTGCCGTCCTGCTGGCGACCGAGCTGATGCTGAACGGCGTCAATGTGCTTTTCGTGGCTTTCAATCGCTGGTGGGGGGTAAAGCTCACACGAGCTGCCTTCACGAGTGCGGAGAATGTGTACTCGCCGGTAGGGCAGATCTTCGCCATTTTCGTAATCATAGTTGCGGCAGCGGAAGCGGCGGTGGGACTCGCAATAATCATCGCCTTCTACCGGCAGCGCAAGAGTGCTTACTTCGAAGATGCAACGCTGATGAAATGGTAAGCGAAAGGGCAACATACGGCGTGAATGAGCGGGCGAGCCGGCTGGGCGTATCCCGCGTGCATGGGAAGCGCGTGGCTGGAGCGGCGAGAGATACCGAAGGGGGGAGCTCTTAGTGCAGCCCTTCTTCCACCAGTGGAGCATCCTAATCATCGCGATGCCGCTCGTCTCGTTTGTCGCCATCATCTTCTTCGGGCAGTGGCTGAAGGACCGGGTGAGCCATCTCATCGCTACTTGGATGATGATGCTGGTGATAGTGTGCGCCACCGGTGTGTTGCTGGAGAAGGTGCTCGGGCTCGCCCCCGTGGAGTTTCTTCAGAGCTGGGACTGGATTCGGGCGGGTGACCTCATCATCCCGTTTGCCGTCTACATCAACAATCCGGCGGCGATTACGATGTTCATGACCGCGGTCACTGCGGGCATGATTCATCTGTTCAGCCAGGGGTATATGAAAGGGGATGTTCGCTATTCCCGGTTCTTCGCGCTCATCAGCCTCTTTACCTTCTCCATGCTCGGCGTGGTGTTAGCCGACCACCTGATTGCCTTCTACATCTTCTGGGAGATTATGGGTTTTTGCAGCTACGCGCTTATCGGCTTCTATTTCGAGAAGCGAAGCGCGCAACTGGCGATGAAGAAGGCGTTCATCGTTACCCGCATCGGTGATGTGGGGATGTTCATCGGAATCGTGCTGCTTTACTTCTCGCTGGGCACGGTGCGCATCTCCGAGTTGGGGCAGGTTTTCAGTTCCGGTCAGCTTCCGCTGAGCCAGACGATGGTCACAATCATCGGGCTGCTCATATTCGCCGGTGCCATTGGCAAGAGTGCGCAGTTCCCGCTGCATGTGTGGCTGCCCGATGCGATGGAGGGGCCCACTCCAGTCTCGGCTTTGATTCACGCCGCCACGATGGTTTCCGCCGGTGTTTATCTGGTAGTTCGGATGTATCCCGTCATCAGCGCGAGCGGAACTACGCTGGCGGTGGTGGCGGCGGTGGGCGCGTTCACGGCGTTCTTCACCGCACTCATTGGTCTGGTGATGAAGGACATCAAGCGCGTGCTCGCGTACTCCACGATGAGCCAGCTCGGATATATGTTCCTCGGCTTGGGTGTGCTGGGATTTACCGGCGGGGTATTCCATTTAATCAATCATGCGTTTTTCAAGGCGGGGCTCTTCCTCGGTTCCGGATCGGTGATTCTGGGTTGCCACCACGAGCAGGATATGCGCCGCATGGGCGGGCTGGCGAAGTTTATGCCCATCACCTTCTGGACTTTCCTCATTCTAAGCCTGAGCCTGATGGGGATTCCGCCGTTTTCCGGCTTCTGGAGCAAGGACGAAGTGCTGGGAAGCGCTTTCGCCCGGGCGCACGAACTGGGCGGGCTCTACTGGCTTCTGTGGGTTCTCGGTGAGATCGCTGCATTTCTCACGGCAGCATACATGACGCGCCTGTTGATTCTGACATTCAGCGGACGCTATCGAGGCAATGACGCGCCTCCGGAGGATTACCTGGAGGACAAGGCGCGGCTGGAGCAGGAGCAGGTGGCGTGGGAAACCAGGCGATATGGTGAGAGCCTGGGAGGTCTGGCGACGCTCTACCAGCCGGCGGAGGAAGCGGCGCTCGCCGATGGCGGCGAGGCGGACGGGGCGTCCACCGGCGGCGCGAAGGCGGAAGAGGCATCCGAGCAGCATCATCATGCGCCCCGCGAATCTCCCTGGGTGGTTACCGTTCCGCTGATTGTGCTGGCGGCGTTCGCGGCGCTGTTCGGTTTCGTCGGTGCGGCACCTTTGGGCATCCACAGCTGGGAGCGCTTCATCCATTTCGGGCACGGCGCCCCCGAAGAAGTGAACTGGCTCGTAGTCGGCATCTCGACGCTGATGGCGCTGGGTGGAGCGGGTACCGGCTGGGTAATCTGGGGGCAGCGTCCCGCATGGGTGACGAGCTGGTACCGCATGGAATGGGTGAAGCGGCTGGAGCTGGTGCTGGTGCACAAGTTCTACTTCGATGAGTTCTATGAAGCATACATCGTGCGTCCGGTGGTGCAGATGGCGAAAGGATTTGCGCAGTTCGACTTCTGGGTGATTGACCTGTTGGTGAATGCGATCGGCGCCGGCACCAAGATGTTCGCCTATGTCTATGCATGGTTCGACCTGTGGGTTGTGGACGGCACGGTGAATCTGGTGGGTTACTTCTGGCTGGGTGTCAAGCGCGTAATCCGTCCGGTGCAGAGCGGGAATCTATCCGGTGAACCTGTGCATCCTGGCGCCGTTCCTGGGCGCCATCGTGGTGCTGCTCATTGACCATCGGAAGCTGCAGCGGATTCGCTACACCGCGCTGGGGTTCTCGTTGGCTCCGCTGGTCGTAATGCTGGGGTTGTGGCTGGGGTGGTGGAGCTGGCTGGAGAGGCTGCTGCCGTGGGGATTTGTGGGCGAGCTGCTCCGCACCTGGGGTCGATTCGTACCCGGAGTGGAGCAATTCAACTACCTGCTGGATGTGACCTGGATTCCGCTGATGCGCGTTCACTACACGGTTGGTCTGGATGGCCTGAGCTTTCCCTTGTTCCTTCTGAGCGCTTTCATTGGGGTGATTGCCTGTATCGGCTCGTTCGGCATCAAGAAGCGGGTCAAGGAATACTTTGTGCTCTACCTCCTGCTGATTGGCGGTGTGCTGGGAGTTTTCGCGGCGCTGGACTACTTTCTCTTCTACGTCTTCTGGGAAATCAGCCTTGTGCCGATGTACTTCCTCATCGGCATCTGGGGCGGTCCGAAGAAGGAATACGCCGCCATCAAGTTCTTCCTCTACACGCTGGCGGGCAGCATCTTCATGTTGGTGTCCATCATCGGGCTTTTCCTCTACGGAGGGCTGCAGAGCTTCTCGATGATCGATCTGGCGCAGGCGGAAGGCTTGAAGTACCTGCCGCTCATAGCGCGCACTCTGCTGTTTTTCGGATTCTTCCTGGCGTTTTCCATCAAGGTGCCGCTTTTTCCGTTCCACACGTGGCTTCCCGACGCCCACGTGGAGGCTCCGACTCCTATCAGCGTGATTCTTGCGAGCCTGCTGCTGAAGATGGGTGCGTACGGCTACTTGCGCATTATGTATCCGACCTTTCCCGACCTGGCCTATCGGCTGGGACCGTTCATTGGCGTCCTGGCGCTCATATCCATCATCTACGGCGGGCTGGTGGCGATGGTGCAGCCGGATCTCAAGAAGCTGGTTGCATACTCGTCGGTGGCGCATATGGGCTTTGTGATTCTGGGCATCGTGAGCATGAATCCGGACGGCATCAACGGGGCGATTATGTTGATGATCGCCCATGGTCTGACCACGGGTGCCTTGTTCTTGCTCGTCGGCGTCATCTACGACCGCGCGCACACGCGGATGATTGCCGACCTGGGCGGTTTGAGCATAACCATGCCGCGCTTCAGCTTCATTATGTTCCTGTGCGCCTTCGGTTCGATGGGGCTTCCCGGACTGGTTGGTTTCTGGGGCGAGTTCCTCATTATCAAGGGGACGTTCACCGCCACCGCGGCGTGGCAGCAGGTGATGGCGATGGGCGTGCGCGGGGACGTGCTCATGCGCATTTTCGCGGTCATCGCCGTGATTGGGGTCGTCATCACGGCGGCGTACATTCTGTGGATGATCGAGCGGGTGATGCTGGGGCGCGAGAACCCGCGCTGGAAAGGGCTGCCGGATATGGTTGCGTTTGAGTACTGGGCGCTGGTTCCACTCGCCTTCTTCACCTTCTTCTACGGAATCTACCCGCGCCCGATGTTCCGCCTGTTTGAGTTCTTCAGCCAGAACCTGGCGAACAAGCTCGGGGGCGGGATCTGACGCGGGGCGCGCGCTCATCCCGCGAGCGGCGGCATTGGGTCAGCAGCCCTTCGGTCGCCGCACACCTCAGGTATCCACCGACGCCTGAGCTTGCCCGCAGTGGCGGCGCTTATCATTGCACGTTCTGCCCGCCTGACTAATAGGGGGCGTGCTTGAGGTCGCCTGCTAATGGAGGTCACTCGACCGGATACGGATTCTCGCTTGCTCAACTATCCAAAGGCGTCCTTCTACAGGCTCTGTCAGGAGTGCCTGTATCACCTTCTTCACTGCGCTCAGGATTCGCTCTCTATCTTGCCGTCGCGGGTGAAGCACAATGATTCCAGAATGCTCCTGCGGTGGATAGAGGCGAATATCGGCGAATCCCAGGTCCAGCGTGATGAGAGTTCTCTTTTCCTGCATGCAAGCCTTATATAGGGTCTCGTCCGCCGAGCCTGCCAGGTTCTGCTCGGTCGCTGTTAGCGCTTCGTGCCCGGCTGCAGCGAGCGCGTCAGCTCCGCTGCGTAGTTGACGCTTCTGCGAGGTTGTCCATAATCACGGAAACGGGTATGCGCGTGCCTTTGATGCACGCCTGGCCGTGGCAGATTTCAGGGTCAACCATTATTCGCTCGCGCCAGTTCATGATGTCATCGCTCGCTCTCTTGATCATTATAGCGCAATTTGTCGCTGCAAGCGGCGGCATTGGGTCAGCAGCCCTTCGGTCGCCGCCCAACTCAGGTATCCAGCGACGCCTGAGCTTTCCCGCGGTGGCGGCTGGTTTCCACCGAGCTGGAGCTCGGCGCACCCCGGGAATGAGTGCAAGCCGCCGCTCCGCAGTTGTCTGACGACTGGCGGCTACTTTTCCCCCTTAAGGAGGGTTTTACCACTGCGATGGAATAGCAGGAGGATTATGCGATGAAGCGCGCCGACATTCCGGCTCCGCTGGGAATCGGGGCGGTAGCTGGGGCGATTAAGCCGCGGGCAGAAAAA